>NZ_JAKIKS010000029.1 GCF_023284005.1 Shewanella surugensis | reverse complement strand
ACGATTCTTTTCCCGTCCAATGGACTTTGTTACATTGTCAGACTCGCTTCTTTATTCAGAGTCATAGGGGCATCTGGTGATACAGATGGTTCACTCATAAGCGGTGAACAGCGCTTCATACGACTTCACGTCGCACTACCATAATAATGATTGTATGCCACGCGGGTTTGGTGTTCGAGGAGAAAGAGCGGTGAAAGCCTTAAAATGAACAGTTATCTTAGCAAAAAAGCCAATGCTAAAAAGTGGTGATTTACACCACTTTGACACTTGAAGTTAAAATAATAGGTAAAATAGAAAAATTTTACCTTAACCATGGTTCAACCGTTATCGAATAGAAAAGGCCCAATCGAAGACGTGCACTGTTTTTTGCTGTTTTATTGCCCGTCGAAGTGACTGAAAGTATTTTATCAGTCATCAAATGCATGATAATTTCAAGCGCTCACCAAATGCATATGTGATAAGACATTATGAGGCTTAACTTATTTTGAATAGTGTGAATGGGCATTCACACTTTCAACTACAGTTGAGCCCAAACTCCTGCCTCAATTGGGGTAATAACTGCGCCAGTTTCACATAGCCTCTGAGATAACTATGTAAGTGCCCACTTTCGTCAATAATTAAGGTGATGGGGGTTGCAGGTAGCGGACCGAGGCTGTTCATCATGGCTTTATCGGCGAGGTAGCCGGGAAAATCCAGTTTCATCTTCCATAAGGCTTTTCTTAAAGCGGCTTTATCCCCATGGCTGGCTAACGCCACGATATTAATGGCGTTAGGGCAATGGCTGAGTAATCGATTAAAGGCTTTGCCTTGTTTGAGACACCAAGGGCATTGAGGCTTGAAAAACATCAGTAACGTTGGTTTGCCTTTGAGTGTTTGTAAGTATTCAATCTTGTGAGTGACGAGATTTTCATGTCCATAAGCCAACCAAGGTAAGCTGTCAAAGCTGGGGCTAGCATGGGATGACGTCGATTGAGTCAATGACGTCGATGGAGCTGGTTGAGTAGATTTAATAGACAGGGTAGATGAATCAGCGGTTTCAGCACTGACCAATGGTATTTGCATCAATAGGGCAAAGAGCAAGGCGATATTGATTGGAATATTTTTTTTCATCGACAGGCTGTCCTTAAAAAGGGTGGGAGCAATGCATTCAGCCCACGGGTGTTTGGCCTGAATGCATTAAAGGAGAAAATAGGCTCGGCTTAGAAAGTGGCTTGAATGCCAGTGTAAGCTTCACGGCCTCGCAGTGGCCCCCAAATGTAAGCCACATCATAGCCGCCATCGAGATCATAGAATAACGGGGATTCACCTTCGTTGGCTTGAGTGTAATTAAACAGGTTATTGACGCCGATATAAAGGTCAATATTATCGGTGATGGCTTTGCTAAGTTTAAAATCCAATGTCCAATAAGAAGGTGCATGGGTGGATTTTTTCGATGAAGCAACCACAATGCCGTTACTGTCGATTTGATTATAACCGTCATAGCCATAATCAGATAAATCACGTGCGCCAATCCACACCAGATTGGTGAATAAATCCCAGCCATTAATGTCCCAATCAGCATAAAAGGTTAAGCGTTTTTCTACTGGTGCGATAGCGTAAGAGGATTTAAAGGCCGTATCATAAATGAAACGCTCGGCAGTGACATTGAGCGTGAGATTATCTGTGATGGCATAGCCTAACGCGATATCGGCGGTGGTGACAGTGGCCGTTTCATCCAGCTGGGTTAATAGTGGCACGCCGCCATCGGTTTCATCTGTTTTCTTGGTTTTAGTGAGCATGGCGAGATTATCAACCTGAGTCCAAGCAACCGATGATGTCATGCTTAATTGTTCGCCATCAAAGCTTAAGGCATAAGTGACAGAGCGAGAACGCTCCAGCTTATCGACATCGATTTCAAAGCCTAGATACGCATCCAGAACGCCATGATCCGTTTCAAAGAACGATAAAGGCGCACGATAGCCTTTACCCGCAGAGAGGCGTGAAATCCAGTACTCATTATGGCTATAGCTCATATCAATGCGTGGCGCGAGGATATATTGGTCGATTTCTTTACCCGGTTTACTGGTATCGATAAAGTCGGCTTGTACATGGTCATAGCGTAGCGCCATGTTAATTTCAAGCGCATCGGTTGTCTGCCATGTATCCTGTAGATAGAGGCCTAGTACATCATAGTCGAACGCATCGCTGACATAAGCGGGATTCGTTTCACCACTGGAATGGGAGCGCATTTCTTCGCTGCGCTTGTCGACACCGAAGGTCAGTAGATGGCTTTCGTTGAGGAAGTAATTAAAACGCGCATCTACATACCACATTGTGTCTTCGGCATAATAGCTGAAACCCTCGTAGAAAGAGTCTTGGGTGTGATCGGAATAACTGGCCGATAATGTCATATTCCAGTCATCATTAAGAGCGCGTAACCAGCTGAGTGACAGCTCATCGCGTTGAGTATTGACCCATTCAGTGGTTTCCCACGCTTTACCGATGAAGTTATTACGCACATCACCGCCTTCAAACAGCATGTCAGACTCGATGTCATCAAAAGATGAGAGAACTTTAGCAACGCTGGTGGCGGTGCCGTCAGCAAAGGTATTGCCTAACATGGGGCCACCAAAGACTTCTGATTGGATATTGGCATACCTTACGATGACATTATCGTTATCGGTGAGATCGTGAGATACACGTAAGCTAAAAGTGCGATTGTCTTGGTTGGGGGCTTCGTTAACCCAATTATTATCTTCATCCACTTGATCTCGGTTGTCATACTGGGCTATTAACGTGGCACGGGTACGACCATCATCCGTTATTCCTGTGCCAAGAATACCGACTTTACGGTTGCCGTTTTCACCGATAGAGGCATCGACAGTGGCCGAGTTTTCGATCGCTGTTTTGGTAATAATGTTAATGGTGCCACCAATCGCTTCGGGGGCAATAAGCGAGGCACCAGCGCCACGCGCGATTTCAATGCGATCAAGGCCTGTTGTGGGAATAGCATCAACAGCATAGTAACCCGCTATCATGGCGTGAACGGGGAGGCCATCAACTAAAATGGTGGTTTGTTCACCTCGTAATCCATTTAGCATAATACGCTTAACGCCGCACATGGAGCATTCATTGGAGACCCTAACGCCCGGTGTATTGTTAATGGCTTCGGTCAAGTTAACGGCATTTTTATGCTGCATCAATTCGGCACTGATCACCTCAGTCTTCATGATGCTGTCTGATAGCATGCCAGCTTTTTCCAAGCGTTGGCGAACACCATAGACTGCTATTTTTTCGATTGAATTGTTTTCGGTTTTGGTTTCAGCTTCAGTTTCAGCTTGAGCTTGAGCTTGAATATCGGCGGTTTGGTCTTGAGCGTTTGCTTGTGCAGAGTGTACTTGGATAGTAAGGAATACTGCAAATGCTATTGAAGTTTTCTTAAACATTGTTCCTGTCTCGATAGATGCCTAGATAAGGCCAAATGTATTTAAAGAGGTTGAATATCAGTGAATGCGCTTTATATCTTCACTTAAGGAGGTTGATAGCGTTATCCAATTGATGCAATTTGGCGTGAAGGTAATGATAATTATTTGCAATTACAATTCTACTTTAGATGAAATCCAATATTATTCTTGAAAAAAGACTGAGTTGATTACAAAGCGTTGCTTTTTCGTTATTTAACATTGATTTTTTGGTGAACGAAATGAGGTGTGAACTCAGTATTCATTAGCTGGGAATGAACGATATTAATGACTTGCTGATGTAAGGTGGTGTGCTATTTAGTAAAGCAATAGGGTTTGGGATAAATGATCAATAAAGTAAGTGTCTTTGTTTTTTGTCGTCAAGATCCACTGGTTCATGTTCCTTCTGCTCATTTTGGACTATACATTTATTCCATCCCGAGTATAAAATAAGGGTAATAGATTATTTGATTGTGTTGCGACACAGTGTGCTTTTGTTTTAAAGGAGACGAAAGAGAATTATGAATAAGGTTCCAATGACGGTTATCGGTGCGGATTTGTTACGTACAGAATTAGATCATCTTAAGTTTGAACGTCGCCCTAAAATTACCGAGGCTATTGGTACAGCCAGAGAACTCGGTGATTTAAAAGAGAATGCCGAGTATCATGCAGCGCGTGAAGAACAAGGGATTTGCGAAGCCAGAGTGCGGGATATTGAAGGGAAGCTCTCTAATGTCCAAATCATTGATGTCACTAAAATGCCTAATACAGGACGAGTGATTTTTGGCGTGACAGTGACCATTTTAAATATCGATACGGATGAAGAAGTGACTTATCGTATTGTGGGTGATGATGAAGCCAATATTAAAGAAAATTTGATTTCTGTTAGCTCTCCCATCGCAAGGGGATTAGTGGGTAAGCATCAAGATGATGAAATTACTATCGATACCCCAGGGGGTAAGACAGATTATGAAATCCTTAAAGTAGATTATATTTAATTATTTGTTGATAAAGCCGCTACCCGTTAGTGGTTTTTTGTTGTTTGTTTGTATCTGTTTTTTCTGACTTTCCCCGTATTAATTGTTATCTCGTTAGTAAGAGAGTATTATTCATTTCTATCTCAGGGGGCTTATTTCTGTCGATCTTATTTTGTTGTCTAGTTTTTCGCTATCGTTATTTCTGCAGCTGTAGAGAAAATACGTAGGAAGTGATTGAAGCGGTTTTGTTTTGAAAGCAGCATCAGAGCTAAGCATGATGATTTAGATTAGAAAGTGGCATTTAAGAGTGTGTAAATTGCTATTATGGGCTTGAACTTCACATTATTGGATTAGCGATTGAAATTATTTAGGCAAGTGATTGCAGTATGGTGTATTGGATTGATGCTGAGCATCAATGCTTACGCTTGCGTGGAGCAAATCATCGTGCCTAATGTTGTAAGCAGTGATGTCAGTCTGCTTTCACATTTAAATCAGAGTTCTAGTGCTCGTTTAAGCCTAAGTCCAAGCTTTCATTCAAGCTTAAGTGCCTCAGCGGTGCAGTCACTTTCTTCTGATAAGGTGACTGTCAATAAATCGGTTGTGTCTCTGTCGACTCAAAAAGTAACAGCAACTCATTTTGATGCTGTAGCGGCGAAAGTGGCTTTAAAGCATGTGAGTCAAGTAAAATTTAAGCCTAAGCCTGCCTCAGAGTCGAACCCCGTCAATAGAGGTGCGAAGTTTATTCCTATAGGGACACAGGCCTATTTTAATTTCATTCAGCATGATCTTGTCGAGATCAGGCCGCAATACTTATTAGCATTTGAGTTTTCGCCCCCCATTACACCGAGTTTTATGGTGGGGTATCGTATCGATGCAAATAACCCTTCTTGGTTTTTAACGACATTTTCCAAAAATGCCCGTGTTTCTGGCTGGAAAGAGTCGAATCTCATTTATCGTTTTACTCATCAAACCGCCTAATTTTTTAGCCTAAAAAGAGAGCCCATTTCATAAGCTGCCTTAACGTTTAAGGATTGGGGTGCCATTGTGCGCACCGTGACTTTGTTGAGCTTATGATTTCTTTTTAGTTTGCTTCAGGCTTTCACCCATTTACAAATATGAGTAATACAGCAATGAGTCTATTTGTTGCTGTTATTAGGTAATGAGATTTATGAATAATCGACAAAAACATAAAATCCTGAATAAGTATTCGGCATGGCAGTATATCGTCTTAATAGTCACTCTAATCATTATGTTATTAAGTGCGCTCCCCACTTGGTATGGAGAAGATGCCGCGGTTCAGATCAGCAATACATCAGGACTCGTCCAATCTCCAGTGGCTTTACAGCTTAAACTGCAAGATGCTGGCATTAAGGTTAAACGTATTAGCCAAAACGATAAAAATACCATTGTGGTATTGGATGATGATCAGCAACAAACACAAGCAAAAGATCTGTTAGCGAAAAGTGCTTCCGATAGCGCTCAATTAACATTGGCTTTAGTCCCCGCAGCGCCGGCATGGTTGACGAATATGGGCTTTGAGCCGATTAAATTAGGGCTTGATTTACGCGGTGGCGTGCAGTTTTTATTAGATGTGGATGTCGATCCTGTTTATAGCGCTCATCAAAGTCAGCTTATCGATTCTATTCGTCAATTTGTTCGAGAACAAAAATTACGCGGGATAAGTGTGACAAAAGCAGCCGATCAAGGCATCCATATCACCTTATCAGGCAAAGATGTGCGAGGAGAGCTCCGTACTTTTCTTAAAAATAGTTATTCTCAATGGCAAATCACCAATTTTGGCGATTCGAGTTTAGCACTGGTGTTAAAACCCGATGAAAAAGATAATATTCGTAATTTAACGGTGCAGCAGAATTTGCAAGTGATGCGCAGTCGAATTGAGCAACTAGGGATCACTGAAGCCATGGTCCAGCGTCAAGGCGAGCATCGCATTCGTATCGAACTCCCTGGGGTACAAGATCCTGCTGCGGCTAAGAATGTGATTGGGGCGACGGCAAGCTTAGCCTTTTATGCCGTTAAAAATACTGGCGCGGTGAATACTAAGGTCATTAAGGATAAAGCGGGAATGCCAGTTTCTGTTTCTCGTCGTCCTGTGCTTGGAGGCGAGCATATTGTCGATGCTCGAGCAGGTATGGGTGAGATGGGAAGAGCGGAAGTGAATATTACCTTAGACAGTGAAGGTGGAAAAATCATGTCTGATTTTTCTCGTGCCAATGTCGGTAATCCAATGGCGACGGCCTATAGCGAATACAGTCGCGATCTCAATGGCAAAGCGCAACAAAAAACCGAGATTATTAGTGTCGCCACTATCCAATCACAATTGGGCGATCGCTTTAGAATTACGGGAGCGGGTAACTATCAAGAAGCGCAACAATTGGCCTTGCTATTAAGAGCGGGTTCGATGACGGCACCAGTGTTAATGGTTGAAGAGCGCACCATTGGCCCAAGTTTGGGGGCTGAAAATATTGAAAATGGTTTTGCGGCATTAGGCCTTGGGATCAGCATCACCTTGCTGTTCATGGCGCTTTGGTACCGACGTTTAGGTTGGGTCGCGAATGTGGCCTTAATCGGTAACATGGTACTACTATTTGGTTTACTGGCGCTGATCCCCGGGGCGGTTTTAACCTTACCGGGTATTGCGGGGTTAGTGTTAACGGTGGGCATGGCCGTGGATACCAATGTGATTATTTTTGAACGTATCAAGGATAAGATGAAAGAAGGAAGAAGCTTTGCCCAGTCAATTGACCGAGGTTTTGACAGTGCCTTTTCGACCATCATTGATGCGAACTTTACCACGATGATCACTGCGGTGGTGTTATACGCCATTGGTAATGGGCCAATTCAAGGCTTTGCGCTGACATTAGGCTTAGGTTTACTAACCAGTATGTTTACGGGCATTTTTGCTTCGAGAGTCATCATTAATATGGTGTATGGGCGTAACACAAAGCGTAATCTGAGGGTGTAATTCATGAAAAATATTAATAGATTAACGAAGTGGCGTCATCTGTCTAGCTTAATTTCAGTGATTATAGTGATCCTTTCGCTGGCCATTATTTCAGTCAAAGGCTTTAACTGGGGCTTGGATTTTACCGGCGGAGTGGTGGCTGAAGTGACCATGAGTCCGAAGATCACGGCAAGTGAAATTCAGCCATTAATGAATGCGGCATCGAAACAAGATGTGAGCGTTATTTCTGCTGGGGAGCCTGGACGTTGGGTGATCCGCTATGGTTTGCCTGATAGTGTAAAAAGTATTGATTCGACAGACAGTAATTCTGCGGTGCTCGATGTCAAACAAGTCTTGAGTCCGTTAGATAACAACGTAAAACTGATCAATTCGAGTGTGGTTGGACCACAGGTTGGGCAGGAATTAGCCGAACAAGGCGGGTTAGCCTTACTCATCGCCATGCTGTGTATTTTGGGCTATCTCAGCTATCGTTTCGAGTGGCGTTTGGCTGCAGGCTCATTATGTGCACTTGTGCATGATGTGATCTTCGTGTTGGCTTTTTTCTCATTGAGTCAAATGGAGTTTAATCTCACGGTGTTGGCAGCGTTGTTGGCCATCTTAGGCTATTCATTGAATGATTCTATTATTATTGCCGATAGAATTAGAGAAGTGTTGATATTAAGGCCCAAGGCCAAGACGGTTGATGTGAATAATGAAGCGGTTGTGGCCACATTTTCTCGTACCATGGTGACATCGGGGACAACATTAATGACTGTTGTCGCATTATGGATAATGGGAGGTGAGCCGTTGCAAGGTTTCTCCATTGCCATGTTTATTGGTATTTTGGTAGGGACGTGGTCATCGATTTCAGTGGGGACAGTATTACCCGAAAAACTGGGTTTACTGCCAGCACATTACAAAGTCGAAGCGATACCCGAAACGCCATAATACGATTTTAGCCAGTGGGTTTATTTACTGATGAGTCTTGAAGGTGTAAACTTATTTACAGTATCGGCCTTCTATCTTAAATTCGGATTGAAAATGAAAAAAGCCGCTATTGACTAGCGGCTTTTTATTATTGAAATAAAAGTGTTAACCTATTTACGCGCTTGCGGTATGGCTATTTTCATTTCTTCGGATTGACGGAATAAGACTAGGATATGACCAATAAATTGTACTTTTACGGCTTGTGTCTCACGGATAATGGCATCGACGATTGCATTTTTTAGCTCTCTATCAGCAGAGGCTACTTTCACTTTGATTAGTTCATGATGAGAGAGTGCGCTATCAATTTCAGCCAGTACACCTTCAGTCAGACCGTTAGAACCAAGCATCACTACGGGCTTTAAACTATGTGCTAAGCCTTTTAAGTGCTGTTTTTGTTTGGTTGTTAAGTTCATTTATACCAACTTTATGCTGAGTTACTGTTGAAAAGACGCTATTCTACCCTTATATAGCCCTTATGTAACTCTCATTTGTTGCGGATTTTTAAATGTCAGGTAAAAAACGAACAGCGAGCTCCTCTCGTTGGATGCAAGAACATTTTGATGATCATTATGTTAAATTAGCTCAGAAACGAGGTTTACGTTCGCGTGCCGCGTTTAAAATTGAAGAAATCCAAGAGAAGGATAAATTAATCCGTCCCGGTATGACTGTGGTGGATTTAGGTGCCGCCCCTGGAGGTTGGTCTCAGGTGGCGGTTAAATTGGCTGGAGACTCAGGAAAAGTCATCGCTTGTGATATTCTCCCGATGGATCCCATCGTCGGTGTGGATTTTTTACAGGGTGATTTTCGTGAGGAAAAAGTGTTAGAGGCCCTGCTAACCCGCGTAGGTGATGCAAAAGTCGATGTCGTGCTTTCAGATATGGCACCTAACATGAGTGGTGCGGGTGGTGTTGATCAGCCCAGAGCCATGTATTTAGTTGAGTTAGCATTAGAGATGTGCCATCAAGTATTGGCACCAAATGGTTGTTTTGCCGTTAAAGTTTTTCAGGGGGAAGGCTTTGATGACTATATGAAAGCCGTGAAACAAGCATTTAAAACTGTAAAAACCCGTAAGCCAGACTCTTCACGTGCTCGATCGCGTGAAGTCTATTTAGTGGCGACAGGGTACAAGTTGTAGTACCCTAACGTTAGTAACCGAAAGACTGAAAATGAGGTCTAGTAATTTGAGTGATATGGCAAAAAATTTAATTCTCTGGGTTGTTATCGCTGTGGTGTTGATATCAGTCTTCCAGGGCTATTCCCCCTCTTCTTCTTCGACGCAGAAGATGGATTATTCCACTTTCTTAGACGATGTACGTACTGGGCAGATAGGAGCAGTTCAAATACAGAGTGATCAACGGACTATCGATGGAACCAAAACCAATGGTGATAAGTTTACCACTATTATGCCAATTTATGATCAAGATTTGATTAATGATCTTGACCGTAAAGGCGTAAAAATGGAAGGGCAAGAGGCCGAGAAATCAGGCTTTCTAACTCAAATATTCATTTCGTGGTTCCCGATGTTATTGCTGATCGGGGTATGGATTTTCTTCATGCGTCATATGCAAGGCGGAGGGGGGAAAGGCGCGATGTCATTTGGTAAGAGTAAAGCCAAATTGATAGGCGAGGAACAAATTAAAACCACGTTTGCTGACGTTGCCGGTTGTGATGAAGCTAAAGAAGATGTGAAAGAACTGGTTGATTATTTAAAAGAGCCTACGCGTTTTCAGAAGCTTGGTGGTCGTATTCCTACGGGGGTGCTGTTAGTCGGCCCACCTGGTACGGGTAAAACCTTGCTAGCAAAAGCGATTGCTGGTGAAGCGAAAGTGCCATTCTTTACGATTTCTGGTTCTGATTTTGTTGAAATGTTTGTGGGTGTCGGTGCATCGCGTGTACGTGACATGTTCGAACAAGCCAAAAAATCATCACCTTGTATCATCTTTATTGATGAAATCGATGCCGTGGGTCGCCAACGCGGCGCAGGCGTCGGTGGTGGGCATGATGAGCGTGAGCAAACATTGAACCAATTGTTGGTTGAAATGGATGGTTTCGAAGGCAATGAAGGTGTCATCGTCATTGCAGCAACCAACCGTCCTGATGTATTGGATTCAGCATTGTTACGTCCGGGTCGTTTCGACCGTCAAGTCGTTGTTGGCTTACCGGATGTGCGTGGCCGTGAGCAAATCTTGAAAGTGCACATGCGTAAAGTGCCTTTAGGTGATGGCGTAAAAGCGAGTGTGATTGCGCGGGGTACGCCTGGATTTTCGGGGGCGGATTTAGCCAACCTTGTTAATGAGGCTGCACTCTTTGCTGCACGTGGTAATCGCCGTATCGTCGGCATGGAAGAGTTTGAAAGTGCAAAAGATAAAATCATGATGGGCGCCGAGCGCCGCACTATGGTGATGTCTGAAGAAGAAAAAGAAATGACGGCTTATCATGAAGCGGGTCATGCCCTTGTGGGGTGTTTAGTACCCGAGCACGATCCTGTGCATAAAGTGACTATTATTCCACGTGGTCGTGCATTAGGGGTGACTTTCTTCTTACCCGAAGCCGATCAAATCAGCCAAAGTAGACGTAAACTAGAGAGCCAAATTTCAGTGGCTTATGGTGGACGTCTTGCCGAAGAGATTATTTATGGTAGTGAGAAAGTGTCTACTGGCGCCTCTCAAGACATTAAATATGCGACTTCTATTGCGCGTAATATGGTGACGCAATGGGGCTTTTCTGAAAAGTTAGGGCCAGTACTTTACGCTGAAGATGAAAATGAAGTGTTCTTAGGCCGTAGTATGGGTAAAACCCAACATATGTCAGATGAGACTGCCAGTCTTATTGATGCTGAAGTGAAGCTGATCATTGAAAATAACTATGGCAGAGCGAGTCGATTCTTAAATGAGAATATGGACATATTACATGCGATGAAAGATGCGTTAATGAAATATGAAACCATTGATTCGGATCAAATTAGCGATCTCATGGAAAGGCGCGAAGTACGTAAGCCTGCTGAATGGCAAAGAGATGAAGACAACGCGAAAGAGAATGGGGAGAGTGATGCTGATAACGATGCAGAGCCAGTACCAACGCAAACTGTTGAGCCAACCGATACAGATGAAACATCTTCAGATGTGAAACCTGATGATAAAGGTGATACTCAAGAGTCGCCTGTTAAATAAGCTTTTTGTAAGTGAAAGAAAACCCCTTTATGGGGTTTTCTTGTTTATACCGAAGAAACATTAACGGCTTTGTAGATAACATTTCAATATGCTTGGGTATGGAGTGATGGTGTGGTGTTTGAATTAAAAAATAAGCAAAAAATACTCAGCTTAACGTCTCCTTTAGTGATGGGGATTGTTAATGTGACTCCTGATTCTTTTTCTGATGGAGGGGCTTATTCTCAGTTTGACAATGCGTGTCAGCAGGCTGATAAATTAATCACTGAAGGTGCCAGTATTATTGATATCGGCGGAGAGTCTACCCGTCCCGGTGCTGATGTCGTGAGCGCGCAAGAAGAACTAGCTCGCGTGATCCCGCTTATTGAGTATATTAGTCGTAAATATAAATCGGTATGGATTTCTATTGATACCAGTAAGCCTGAAGTGATGGAAAGAGCCGTTGCCGCAGGCGCGGATTTAATTAATGATGTACGTGGGCTTCAAGCGCCCAATGCACTTGAGATGGCGGCGAGTTTACAGATCCCTGTGTGTTTGATGCATATGCAGGGGGAGCCTAAAAATATGCAGGCATCACCGCAATATCAAGATGTGATCCAGGCAGTAAAAGATTTTTTTCAACAAAGAATTCAAGCTTGTATTGAAGCAGGGATTAAGCGTGAGCATATTATTCTTGATCCGGGATTTGGTTTTGGTAAAAGCTTAGGGCATAATTTTGAGCTATTGGGGCGATTATCGGAATTTAATGTATTTCAATTGCCCTTATTAATTGGCTTGTCACGTAAGAGCATGTTTGGTCATTTACTTGATCGGGATGTATCACAACGGTTGCCTGCAAGCTTAGCGGGAAACATACTCGCTGTTCAAGCGGGTGCACATATTTTACGGGTTCACGATGTATTAGAAACCCAAGATGTTTTAAAAGTATTGAATGAAACGAAACGGTTTGAAGTGTTAGAATAATCACCTCGAGCTGATTACAGTCAGCCATTTTATTTTTGGCGTATGCGATATTCAAACGAGCTGAATAGGCAACATCTAGCTTAGTGATATCAATCATTGGCATATAAAAGGATGGGTTTAGTGATTGAACCCTTTAATGGAGCGTAAAGTGAGAAAATTTTTTGGTACGGATGGTATTCGTGGCAAGGTAGGCGCTGGAAAAATGACGCCTGAATTAGCGTTGAAATTAGGCTGGGCGGCAGGTCGAGTGCTGTCCCGTGCGGGCACAAAAAAAGTAATTATAGGTAAAGATACACGTATTTCGGGTTATTTGTTTGAGTCTGCAATGGAAGCGGGTTTAAGTGCTGCCGGACTTAATGTGATGTTAGTCGGACCGATGCCAACGCCTGCAATTGCCTATTTAACGCGTACTTTTCGAGCTGAAGCGGGGGTGGTGATCAGTGCCTCCCACAATCCTTATTATGATAATGGGATTAAATTCTTTTCAAATGATGGTAGCAAACTTGATGATGCGGTAGAGCTGGCGATTGAAGCTGAGCTTGAAAAGCCGCTTGTTTGCGTTGAGTCGCATTTACTGGGCAAGGTGTCCCGTATCGATGATGCCGCCGGACGCTATATTGAATATTGTAAAAGTCACTTCCCTGCTGATCAAACTCTCGAAGGGCTAAAAATTGTTGTCGATTGCGCCCATGGTGCGACCTATCATATTGCCCCTAATGTGTTTAGAGAATTAGGGGCTGAAGTGATAGCGATTGGCGATAAGCCTGATGGACTCAATATCAATCATGAAGTTGGCGCGACATCCATGGGGAAAATCTGTGAAACGGTGATCGCAGAACATGCTGACTTAGGGATTGCCATTGATGGTGATGGCGATCGTATCATGATGGTTGACAGGCAAGGCCGTGTGATCGATGGTGATGAAATTCTTTATATTTTAGCGAGCGACGCAAAATCTCGGGGGGTGTTACGCGGCGGTGTTGTCGGTACCTTAATGTCTAATTTAGGCTTAGAGTTGGCTCTTAAAGACTTAGGCATTCCTTTTGCGCGCTCCAAAGTGGGCGACCGCTATGTTATGGAACTACTAAAAGAACATGATTGGCGCATTGGCGGAGAGAATTCGGGTCATATTTTGAATTTAGATCATGGCACTACGGGTGATGGTATTGTTGCTGGTATCCTCGTGTTGGCTGCGATGCAACGCAGTGGTCAGAGTCTTGAATCATTGACTGCTAAAATGAGTATGTTGCCACAAGTACTTGTTAATGTTCGTTTTGAAGGGGGTAGTGATCCTTTATCATCGCATCAAGTCTTAGCGGCTAAAGAAGCGGTTGAAACACAGTTAGGTGCTCGAGGTCGAGTATTATTGAGAAAATCGGGTACGGAGCCTTTATTGCGCGTGATGGTCGAAGGAGATGAAAAGGGTAAAGTGACCGAACATGCTCATTTTATTGCCGAAGCGGTGAGAAACTTAGTGTAACTCGATTCTTATCTGATGGCGTGAAGCGATGTTGAGCATGTTCAGCATGAAAAGTAGCCGTATGAACCAATTTAAGAAAAAATAATGCTTTTAGCTATTGTAACTTAACTGGGGGTTCGCTATTATTCACGCCGCTTTCAGAGGAGATGATGATGACACAAAGACGTCCGATGGTTGCGGGTAATTGGAAGATGAATGGTGACGCAAAGCTGGCAAAAGCTTTGTTTGTTGAATTCAATACGACATTATCTGGGCATAGTCCTGAAGTGGTATTGTGCCCGCCGGCTACTTACCTTGAAAGTGTAAAGCATGAATTTGAGCAATCCGCTTTGAGCTTTAAACAGAGTGTGATTAAGTTAGGCGCACAGTCCGTTAGTGAACACGACGTGGGTGCTTATACTGGTGAAATATCAGCTTCAATGTTAAAAGATTTAGGATGTCAATATGTCATTATTGGCCATTCCGAAAGACGCAGTTTGTATGGTGAAACGAGTCATACCATTGCCGAAAAATTTGCAGCGGCTAAAAAACAGAATTTGACCCCCATACTGTGTATCGGTGAGTCATCTTCAGAGCGAGAAGCAAATAAAACATTCAAAGTCATTGGCGATGAACTTAACACTATTATCGAAAGAAATGGTATTAATGCTTTTGACAATGCCGTTATCGCTTATGAGCCCCTTTGGGCAATCGGCAGCGGTAACAGTGCTACGCCTGAGCAGGCTCAAGAAGTACATGCGTTTATACGCAAGCGTCTGCTAGAAGTATCTCCATTAGTTGGAGAGAACATTAGGATATTGTACGGTGGTAGCGTAACACCGAGTAACGCAGCAGATTTATTTGCTCAACCTGATGTAGACGGTGGTTTAATTGGTGGTGTAAGCCTTAAACCTACTGATTTTCTCAGTTTATGTACAATAGCGATGAGCGTGTGATATGTATGAAGTTTTAATGGTAATTTACTTGTTGGTAGCATTGGGGCTCGTTGGCCTAATTCTCATCCAGCAAGGTAAAGGTGCAGATATGGGGGCCTCTTTTGGCGCCGGTGCTTCTGCCACTTTGTTCGGGTCATCAGGTTCTGGTAACTTTTTAACTCGTTCAACCGCAGTGTTAGCCATAGCATTTTTTGCTCTTAGTTTAACGATTGGTAACTTAAGTGCTAATCATACGAAGGCAGACGATAAGTGGAATGATTTAGGTAAAGATGTTGCGCCGGCTAAAGAGCAAGTGCAGCAGAAAACCGAAACATCAGAGAATAATACAAATATTCCTGATTAAACCAGGTGTCGCCGAGATGGCGAAATTGGTAGACGCGCAGCCTTGAGGTGGCTGTGACTTAACGGTCGTGCGGGTTCAAGTCCCGCTCTCGGCACCAAAGTTCGGATTTTATTGGTAATAAAATCGAAATTTAATAAAGTGAAAAAGAATTGAGCTTTATTATTGCAAGTATCAATGTTTATCAATATACTTGCATCAGTTAACGCGGGGTGGAGCAGTTTGGTAGCTCGTCGGGCTCATAACCCGAAGGTCGTCGGTTCAAATCCGGCCCCCGCAACCAGTTTAAGTGATGATAGAAAGCCTTAATATCACTTAAACTGTTACAGGTGTTATACATGTTAACCTCGTCATTACGGGGTTTTTTGTTATCTGTGACTTATCAAATTGCCGCATTCGTGGGGTTGTACTGGGGCTTTTAGCCCTTTTTTGTTTTTCTGGGGGTAACCTTGGCTACATTAGAACACAAACTGGAACAGATGCTTACAGCACCAGTTGAAGCTTTGGGGCATCAGCTTTGGGGCGTAGAATATATTCAAGCAGGTAAGCATTCCATCGTGCGCCTTTATATAGACAATGAAAAAGGTATATTTGTTGATGACTGTGCAAATGTCAGTCGTCAAGTGAGTGCTGTATTAGACGTAGAAGATCCAATATCAACAGAGTACACATTAGAAGTTTCTTCTCCTGGAGTGGATAGGCCTTTGTTTAATGCAAAGCAATATGAGGCTTATTTAGGAGAGACAGTCAAAGTACAATTGACCATGCCTGTGGCTGGCAGTCGTAATTTAAAAGGCACCATTACTGGAATTGAAGGTCAAATGCTTTCTCTGATGGTAGAGGGTAACGAACTGATAGTTGCTTTGGATAATATCCGTAAAGGCAATCTAATCGTTAAGTTTTGATGGATTCAGGTGAACGAGGCAAGAGGATGAATAAAGAAATTCTGCTAGTCGCTGAGGCGGTTTCAAATGAAAAGGGTGTTCCTCGCGAAAAGATTTTTGAAGCGTTGGAAATAGCACTTGCCACAGCAACTAAGAAAAAATATGAAGGCGATATCGAAGTGCGTGTCGCGATTGACCGTAAAACGGGTGGATATGAAACATTCCGTCGTTGGATGGTTGTTGATGATCAGGGTGAAGCATTAGAAAATCCCTTTCGTGAAATCACAATAGACGCGGCGCAATTCGAAGAGCCTGGTATAGAATTGGGTGCTTATATTGAAGATGAAATTGATTCTGTTGCTTTTGACCGCATAACAACGCAAACCGCGAAACAAGTTATCGTACAAAAAGTACGTGAAGCTGAGCGCGCACAAGTGGTGGACCAATTCCGCGATAAGGAGGGTGAGCTTGTCGTTGGTGTGGTTAAAAAAAGTAATCGTGAAAGCGTGGTTGTTGATTTAGGCAGCAATGCTGATGGTGTACTTTTTAAAGAAGACCTGATTTCACGTGAATCTTTCCGTCCAGGTGATAGGGTACGTGCATTATTGTATTCTGTTCGTCCAGAGGCGCGCGGTGCACAATTATTTTTAACGCGCACTAAGCCAGAAATGCTTATTGAGCTATTTCGCGTGGAAGTCCCTGAAATTGCTGATGAGCTGATTGAAATTATGGGTGCGGCTCGTGATGCAGGATCTCGCGCTAAAATTGCAGTAAAATCGAACGACCGTCGCATCGATCCTATCGGAGCGTGTGTGGGTATGCGTGGCGCACGTGTACAAGCGGTTTCGAATGAGTTAGGTGGTGAGCGTGTTGATATTATTCTTTGGGATGATAATCCAGCGCAATTTGTGATTAATGCGATGGCGCCTGCCGATGTTGCTTCCATTATTGTCGATGAAGATAATCATTCGATGGATATTGCGGTAGAAGCAGACAGTTTAGCGCAAGCAATTGGTCGTAATGGACAAAATGTTCGTTTAGCGACTCAACTCTCGGGTTGGGTGTTAAATGTAATGACCGTTGATGACATGAAAGCGAAACATCAAGCTGAAAGTGCAAAAATCATTAATTTATTTGTGACTGCACTGGAGATTGATGAGGATTTTGCTCAAGTGTTAGCAGATGAAGGGTTTACTTCTTTAGAAGAGATCACTTATGTGCCTGTGGGCGAGTTGTTAGAAATAGAAGGGTTTGATGAGGATATCGTCGAATCGTTGAGAGAGCGCGCTAAAGCGGCGATCTCAACGCGCGCTCTTGCAACCGAAGAAGCATTGGATGGTGTTCAACCAAGTGAAGATTTATTGGCACTTGAAGGTTTAGAGAGACATTTGGCATTCGTAATGGCGAGTATAGGTGTTGTTACGCTTGAAGATTTAGCCGAACAAGGCATTGATGATTTGATCGAAATTGAAGAATTGACAGAAGAAAAAGCAGGTGAGCTGATTATGGCTGCCCGTAATATCTGTTGGTTTGGCGACGATGCATAAGTCGATCAACAGAGGGGAGTTTACAGATGGCAGATATGACAGTAGAGAAGCTAGCTAATGAAGTAGGAAAAAGTACTGATCGACTTGTTGAGCAGTTTTCTGAGGTTGGTATTAGCAAAGTACACACGGACACTGTTTCTGAAGCAGAAAAACAGCAGTTGCTGGATTTTTTGAAAAAGCAACATGGTGGTGATACGACCCCCACGAAAATGACATTACAACGTAAATCAGTATCAACGTTGAGTGTTGCCGGAAGTGGTGGTCAATCTAAAGACGTGAAAGTTGAGGTGCGTAAGAAGCGCACTTTTGTTAAGCGTGATGAAGCGACGGTTAAAGCCGAAGAAGACGCTAAATTAGCGGCTGAAGCGCAAGCTGCGGCGAAAGTGAAGGCTGATGAAGCCGCCGCCAAAGTGAAAGCGGAAAAAGAACAAGTAGCGGCTGTAGCGAAGGCTAAGGCTAAAGAAGAAGTCAAAGTCAACTCGGCTAAGCAGGATACAGTGCAAGTACAAAAAAGTGCTGAAGAAACAGCGGAAAAAGTAGAAGCAGATAAGTTGCAAGCAACGAAAGATGCAGTGGCTAAAACAGAAGCAGAAGCGAAAGCATTAGCAGCGACAGAAGAAGCACGTCGTCTTGCTGAAGAGAACGCTAAGCGTTGGGCTGATGAAGAAAAAGCGCGTAAAGAATCAGAGCAAAGTGCTGATCATCACGTGACAACGTCTACAGAAGCGCGTGCGGCTGAGGATACTGCCGATATGAATGCAGAGAAGCGTGGACGTCGTCCTCGTAAACCTGCAACTGGTGCAGCGGCAAATACCAATACCAATACTAATGCCGGTGGTGGAAATAAGCCAAGTGGTAAGAATAAACGCGGTGGAAAAGACAATCGCCGCGACCGTAATTCACGTAACTCACGTAATTCACGCAGTTCAATGCGTAATGCACCTGAAGCGATGGATCACGCATTCACTAAACCTGTTGCTGTTGTCAAAACGGATATTAGCATTGGTGAAACGGTTTCTGTTTCAGAATTAGCCTCAAAAATGTCAATTAAAGCCACTGAAATCATTAAACAAATGATGAAAATGGGCTCTATGGTGACAATCAACCAAGTATTGGATCAAGAAACGGCGCAACTTATCGCTGAAGAAATGGGCCATAAAGTGATCTTAACCCGTGAAAACGAGTTAGAACATCAAGTGCTTGCTGATCGTGATGCAAATATTAAAGCTGAAACTCGTGCACCCGTTGTGACCATTATGGGCCACGTCGATCATGGTAAAACATCACTTCTAGATTACATTCGCCGAGCTAAAGTTGCTTCTGGTGAAGCCGGTGGCATTACGCAGCACATTGGTGCATACCATGTCGAAACTGATAATGGCATGATTACGTTCCTTGATACACCGGGTCACGCAGCCTTTACTGCTATGCGTGCACGTGGTGCCAAAGCGACTGATATTGTTATTCTTGTTGTGGCAGCAGATGATGGCGTTATGCCACAAACTATTGAAGCTATCCAGCATGCTAAAGCCGGTGGTGTTCCGTTAATTGTTGCTGTTAACAAGATGGATAAAGAAGGCGCGGATATCGACCGTGTTAAAACAGAATTGGCGCAACATGAAGTGATGTCTGAAGAATGGGGCGGAGACAACATGTTTGCCTACGTTTCAGCGAAGACAGGTGCTGGTGTTGATGAGTTACTGGAAGGTATCTTATTGCAATCTGAAATAATGGAGTTGTCTGCGATTAAAGAAGGCATGGCTGCAGGTGTGGTTATTGAGTCTAAACTCGATAAAGGCCGTGGCCCTGTTGCAACCGTACTGGTACAAGAAGGTACCTTAAACCAAGGCGATATCGTTCTTTGTGGGTTAGAGTACGGTAAAGTTCGTGCCATGCGCGATGAAAACGGTAAAGCTATCACAACGGCTGGTCCTTCAATTCCGGTTGAAATTCTTGGTTTATCAGGTGTTCCATCTGCGGGTGATGAAGCAACTGTCGTGCGTGATGAGCGTAAGGCGCGTGAAGTTGCACTTTATCGTCAAGGTAAATTCCGTGATGTAAAACTGGCACGTCAGCAGAAATCGAAGCTTGAAAACATGTTTGCCAATATGGTCGAAGGTGAAGTTCAAGAACTTAACCTTGTGCTAAAAGCTGATGTTCAAGGTTCATTAGAAGCCATTTCGGAGTCATTGAATAAATTGTCTACAGACGAAGTTAAAGTGAATATCATTGCTCGTGGTGTCGGTGGATTGACTGAAACTGATGCGACATTAGCAGCGGCTTCTAACGCGATTATGGTCGGCTTTAATGTTCGTGCTGATGCACAAGCCCGTAAAGTTGTTGATAGAGAAAGTGTTGATTTACGTTATTACAGCGTGATCTATAGCTTAATTGACGAAGTGAGATCAGCAATGGGTGGCATGTTGTCACCAGAATTTAGGCAAGAAATTATTGGTCTTGCTGAAGTTCGTGACGTGTTTAAGTCACCTAAGATTGGTGCAATCGCAGGTTGTATGGTTACTGAAGGCTTAATTAAGCGCAGCGCACCTATTCGCGTTTTACGTGAAAATGTGGTGATCTACGAAGGTGAGCTTGAATCATTACGTCGTTTTAAAGACGATGTGAGTGATGTTCGTAATGGTATGGAATGTGGTATCGGTGTTAAGAACTACAATGACGTCAGAGTTGGCGATCAAATTGAAGTTTTCGAAACTGTTGAAATAGCACGTACTTTATAAGATTAATCAATGAAAGAAGGGCGGCGTTAGCCGCCTTCTTTATACCAATCCGCTTTGAGAGGTGCTCACCTTTCAAAGCGGATTGGTATTATTATGGCGAATATATTATGGCAAGAGAATTTAGTCGTACCCGTCGAATCGCACAACAATTACAACAAGAATTAGCGCAAGTGCTACAAAGGGATATGAAAGATCCCCGTATTGGCATGGTGACCGTTAATGATGTAGATGTGTCACGCGATTTAAGTTATGCAAAAGTGTATGTGACCTTCTTTGAAGAAGATGAGAAGCGCGTACAAGAGAAGTTAGCGGCATTGGAAACGGCAGCAGGCTATGTGCGTTCACTGGTTGCGGGTCGCATGAAACTACGTGTGATGCCTGAGTTAAGATTTATCTATGATGCTTCATTAGTGGAAGGCATGCGCATGTCTAATCTTGTGAGCCGCGTGATCAGTGATGATGAAGCAAAGCAACAGAAACAAGCGCCAGACAGTGATAAAGGTGAGGGTGAAGAATAATGGCGCGTCGTTCTCGTGGTCGTTTAATTGATGGCGTATTGCTGTTAGATAAAGATACTGGAATGAGCTCTAATTTTGCGTTGCAAAGAGTGAAGCGATTGTTTGGTGCTGCGAAGGCAGGCCATACAGGGGCATTGGATCCTTTAGCAACGGGTATGCTACCGGTGTGTTTAGGGGAAGCGACTAAGTTTTCACAGCATTTATTGGATGCCGATAAACGTTATTTGGTGACGGCAAAATTAGGTGAGCGTACCGATACAAGCGATTCTGACGGTGAAGTGGTACAAACGCGCCCGATTGATTTTACTCAGGCTCAGTTAGAGACGGCTCTTGAGTACTTTAGGGGCGAGACCATGCAAGTCCCCTCTATGTATTCAGCGTTAAAGTATCAAGGTCAACCGCTGTATAAATATGCCCGTGAAGGCATTGAAGTGCCTAGGCAAGCTCGTCACATTACAGTATTTGAATTAAATTTTGTTTCTCTTGAAGGTGATGAATTAACCTTAGATATTCATTGTTCAAAAGGGACCTATATTCGCACAATTACTGATGATTTGGGTGAAATGCTGGGTTGTGGGGCACATGTTATAATGCTGCGCCGGACACAAGTGGCGGGTTATCCTGCTGAAAACATGATGTCATTAGCAACACTTGAAGCGTTAGTGGCTAAAGCTGACGAACAAGAAATCAAATCCAGTCTTTTACTTGATCCGCTGTTACTACCGATGGATACAGCCGTTAGCAGTTTGCGTGAAATTAATTTACCTGAACTGAGTGCGCCTTATCTTATGCAGGGACAGGCTGTGCAAGCTCTAGGTTTAATCCCTGATGAGTTAGTTCGGATCACCATCGGTGATGAGAGACAGTTTGTGGGTATTGGTTGCATGAATGATGAAGGGCTATTAGCACCGAAGCGATTAGTGGTATTACACGATTAATGTTTGCGTTGTTGATGACGTAAGATAAAAAATACTGCCGATCCTCGGGTATCGCGATTTTTATCGAATATTAGGTTGTGTATTTTGTCATAAATGGCTAAAATAGCGCGCCTGCTTTAGCTGAGTTAGTGATCGGCTAAAGCCTTTTTAGATATTATTTTGGAGATATAAATGTCACTAAGTGTTGAAGCGAAAGCTGAAATCCTAGCTGAATTTGGTCGTTGTGAAAATGACACGGGTTCTTCTGAAGTTCAAGTTGCTTTGTTAACTGCGCAAATCAACCACCTACAAGGTCACTTCAAAGAGCACATCCATGACCATCATTCACGTCGTGGTTTATTACGTATGGTTAATACCCGTCGTAAGCTTCTAGCATACTTAAAGCGTACTGAAAATGTACGTTACCAAGAATTGATCAAGAAGTTAGGTCTACGTCGTTAATAACGACTTTAGATTGAAAAAAGGAAGCAATGCTTCCTTTTTTTGTGCCTGTTTTTTACGCCGAGTAATGATCCGCTACCGAATAGCCCCTTCTTTGATATAGACAGCTTCAAATTCTTCTTGAGATAATGGTTGATTAAAATAAAATCCTTGTCCTGTTTGGCATCCATTTTGTTTTAGCCATTGGAATTGCTCATCATTTTCAATTCCTTCAGCAACGATATGTAATTTTAACTCTCTTCCGAGCATGAGGATTGTTGAGGCTAAGGCGTTATCTTTTGGCAAATCAATGACAAACTCTCGATCAATTTTAAGTGTTGAAATGGGCAGGTGGCGCAAATAAGCTAATGATGAATAACCGGTACCAAAATCATCGAGAGCAATACTGAATCCGGCATTTTTGAGTTGCTGTAATTTATAAATAGCGATATCAATATCATTCATTAATGACGTTTCCGTGACTTCAATTTCAAGCAGATTAGGTGAAATATGATATTTTTCAGAGAAACTTTTGATCTCTTGAAGTAAATTATCGTCTTCAAATTGTTGGGTGGAGACATTGATCGCCATGGGGATTGAACAGTGATAGGTATCTTGCCAATATTTAATGGTCTTACAGGTTTCTTCAATGACCCATCGGCCGATAGGGATGATGATCCCTGTTTCTTCGGCAACTTGAATAAATGAAGTTGGCATGATGACACGATCATTTTTCTTCCAGCGGATAAGGGCTTCACAGCCTATTATTTTGGCTGTTTTGAGATCGAATTTTGGTTGAAAGTATAGTATAAATTCTTTATTTTTTACTGCGTTATGTAGTGCGCCTTCGGTTCTAAGTCTTAATGACGCTCGCTCAGTCATTTGGGGTTTAAAAAAGGCCCACTGATTTGAGCCTGAATCTTTGGCGGTATACATGGCAATATCAGCATGACGAATAAGATCTTCGCCAACTTGACCATCATCGGGATAAATACTGATCCCAATTGAAGCGGCTGGGTGTATGGTGTGCTCATTGAGTTGAAGCGGTTGGTTGAGTTTGGCAATAACCTCACTGACGAAGTCAACTGCGTGTTCGGGGGTTTGTACATCTAGGGCTAGAATAGCAAATTCATCACCACCGATCCGAGCGACGGTGCCATTATTATCGACAGCATCTAAAAGCGCTTTGGCAATACGGGTTAGAAATAAGTCACCGATAGCGTGGCCTAATGAATCATTAATATTTTTGAAGCGATCCAAGTCAATAAATAAGAGGCTGAATTTTTTTTTGTCATTTTTAGATCGTTGAATCGCATTGTCAATATTTTCCAGCATAAGGACACGATTAGGGAGGCCGGTTAATGGATCTCGCGTCGCCATTTTTTTCAATTTATTTTGTGTCTGGCCAAATTGTATTAAGATTTGATTTAATTTCGCAATCACTAAACCTAATTCATCATTGGCATGCTCTGTCGAAGAAGAGAGTAAATGTTGATCAGGCTGTTCGGGATTGATTTTGTCTATATATTCGCTGATTTGTGCAATAGGTTTGGTTAGAAATCGATGAAACACCAGAGATAAGACTAAAGTGAGCAGTAAGGCTCTGGCTAAGGTTGCCCATAAACTTAATTGCAATTGCAAAAATAAATCATGGGTCAATTCTTGAATGTCGAATGAGAAGTAGACGGTACCGATAATGAAATCTTTATCGGTGCGTTGTACATATTCGGGTGGATAAATGGGATGGGATAACTCTTCTAAATCACCAAATAATTTATCACTTAGGCCAACAAAAAATGTCGTGGTGTCAGTTGGATTGCTGGCTGAAACAAATAACTCACCATCGTCGAGTTCAATTCTAGAGGATTTGATATGGGGGACTTTTAAAATACCATTAATGATTTGTTTGGCGAGGGCATCATCCAATACCCAGACAGCATTGGCGATAGGTTCTTCTATCGAGTCGAGTAATTCATTTTGTTCTTGGATAAGTGAACGTCGAGCATCGACGGCAACAAAGATTATCTCTATAAGAAAGATAGCGATAGCAAAAAATAATGCGGTTGATACAACTAGCATCGTTTGTTTCCAAGTTAGCGATTTGAATTGACGTTTCATCTTTTTTGGTCCTTTTCTATATCGCTAAGTCGATATGCATACGATGAATAGCTTCCATTTGTTGTTCATTAATCACTTTAGAGAAAAGTTAAGGCTTTGTCATTTAATCTCTGCTCTTTATCTATCCTGTCAAGATGAAGTATACTAACGCGCGTAATTAAGGTAATTAAATTTAAGGAATGGTTCACGTGAATCCAATCGTAAAGAGTTTTGAATATGGTCAGCATACAGTCACTTTAGAGACTGGGGTTATTGCACGTCAAGCGGACGCTGCTGTTTTGGCAAGTATGGGCGATACCACAGTCTTGGTTGCTGTTGTAGGGAAGAAAGTTGAAGAGCCAGGTCGTGACTTTTTTCCTCTAACCGTTAATTATCAGGAAAGGACGTATGCCGCTGGTAAAATCCCAGGTGGTTTCTTCAAACGTGAAGGGCGTCCTTCTGAAAACGAAACACTGATTGCACGTTTGATTGATCGTCCAATTCGTCCATTATTCCCAAATGGCTTTAAAAATGAAGTTCAAGTGGTGATCACTGTTGTTTCAGTTGATCCTGAAATTAATCCCGATGTTATTTCAATGATTGGTACATCGGCTGCTTTGTCTATTTCAGGTATTCCTTTTAACGGACCACTAGGTGTGGCTCGTGTCGGATATATCAATGGTGAATATGTACTAAACCCTGAGATCAGTCAGCTTAAAGACAGTGATTTAGACCTTGTAGTTGCCGGTACTGAAGGCGCCGTATTGATGGTTGAATCTGAGGCTGCATCCCTACCAGAAGAAGTGATGTTAGGCGGGGTTGTTTATGGCCATGATCAACAGCAAGTTGTTATTAAAGCGATCGGTGAACTAAAAGCTGAAGCAAGTAAGCCTACTTGGGATTGGAAAGCAGCCACTGAAGATCAAGATTTAGTTTCAAAAATTAAAACATTAGCCGAAGCCGAACTAACGGCCGCGTATCAAATTACGGCTAAACATGAGCGTCGTGATGCGGTGAGTGCATTGAAGAAAGCTGCAATCGCTAAATTAGTTGAAGAGAATGCTGATCTTGATCTACGCGAGGCGGATAAGTTACTGAGCAGTTTAGAGAAGAAAGTGGTTCGTAGTCGTATCATCGACGGGAATCCACGTATTGATGGTCGTGAGCCTGATATGGTTCGTGCACTCAGTGTGATGGCAGGTGTATTACCGCGTACTCATGGTAGTTCATTGTTCACTCGTGGTGAAACTCAAGCGCTTGTCACTTGTACTTTAGGCACCGAACGTGATGCACAGAAAGTCGATAGCATCATGGGCGAGTACACTAATCGTTTCATGCTTCATTATAACTTCCCTCCTTATTCTGTTGGTGAAACAGGTATGGTGGGTTCGCCAAAGCGTCGTGAAATTGGTCATGGAAAGCTCGCTTGGCGTGGTATGAATGCGGTTATGCCTTCAGCTGAAGAATTTCCATATAGTATCCGTGTAGTGTCGGAAATTACAGAATCAAATGGTTCTAGTTCAATGGCTTCTGTATGCGGTACTTCTTTAGCGTTGATGGATGCGGGTGTACCAATTAAAGCATCTGTTGCCGGTATTGCTATGGGTCTTGTTAAAGAGGGCGATAATTTTGTTGTTCTTTCTGACATTCTAGGTGATGAAGATCACTTAGGAGACATGGACTTTAAAGTGGCTGGTACCCGTGAGGGTATTACTGCTTTGCAAATGGATATCAAAATTGAAGGTATCACTAAAGATATTATGCAAATTGCATTACAACAAGCTTATGGCGCACGTGTTCATATCTTGAATGTGATGGATCAAGCTATTGGCGAGCATCGTACCGATATATCTGATCATGCACCTCGAATTACTAGTTTCAAAATTAATCCTGAAAAAATTCGTGATGTCATTGGTAAAGGTGGTGCAACCATCCGTGCATTGACTGAAGAAACAGGCACAACGATTGAACTGGAAGATGACGGAACAGTGAAGATTGCTTCTTCTAGTGCAGAGGCGACACAAGAAGCGATTCGTCGTATTGAAGAGATCACAGCTGAAGTTGAAGTCGGCACTGTTTATAAAGGTAAGGTTGTTCGTATTGTTGATTTCGGTGCTTTCGTGACTATCCTTCCAGGTAAAGATGGTTTGGTTCATATTTCTCAAATCGCTGAAGAGCGCGTTGCCAATGTGTCCGATTACTTAGAAGTGGGCCAAGAGGTCAATGTCAAAGTAATGGAAGTGGATCGTCAAGGCCGTGTTAGGTTGTCAATGAAAGAAGCACAACCTAAAGCTGAAGTGCCTGCTGAGTAACCAATAAGTATGTTAAATGATAAGGAGACGTTAGCGTCTCCTTTTTTGTATCTAATATTAATTAATTGGTACTGATATAGATGACTTTCATAGCTCTTGGCTTGAGGGATTGCTATGATTGATGCAATGAGCAAACTAATAAGGTTAAATGGATGAATCAAAAAATGCGAGCTGCTGTTGTTATCGTGATGATGGGGATAGTTTTTGTACTGACAGCATGTGTTTCGACACCAGAGAATTCAGACAGTCAATCAGGAAGGTTATTAGTTGCACCTGTTCATCCTGATTATAAGCTTGAAATTACCTTAGCGAAGTTAAATGAGATCCTTGCTAAAGCCGAGTTATCCAATGAGCAGCGAGCCCGTTTTCATTATGATCGTGGTGTCATTTATGATCGTGTTGGTTTACGGATTTTGGCCCGTATTGATTTCATGCAAGCATTGAAAATACAACCTGAGTTGGCAGATGCTTATAACTTTCTTGGTATTTATGATACCCAAGAGGGGGAGTTTGAAGCGGCATATGAAGCTTTTGATGCAGCCTTAGAGTTAGAACCTAGTTATGACTATGCTTATTTAAATCGAGGTATTGCCCTTTATTATGGCGGTCGAGCTAAACTAGCTACCGATGATATGGAGCTATTTTATGCGGCTGATTTAAAAGATGGTTATCGTGTGCTGTGGCTATATTTGACTGAACGTGAAGTGAATCCAGAAAAAGCGATGACGCGAATGCAGCATAATCGTGCTCATTTAGCGAATAATACTTGGTCCAGTGTACTGGTTGATTATTATTTGGGTAAAATCAGCAAAGAAAAAGTGTTTGCGGCTACTAAAGTTGGGTTAACTTACCCTAATGAATATGCTGAGCGATTATGTGAAGCGTATTTTTATATGGCAAAAATTGCGTTAGCAGATGGAAAAACGATTGATGCTGCTAATTACTTTAGATTAGCATTAGCCACTAATATTTATGATTTTATTGAATATCGTTATTCTCGTTTAGAATTGGCCAAAATTGGTGAGATGCTAAGTCAACAGGCTAAGCAAGCTGCTAAGTAATTTTACCGCTAAAGAGATAGAATCGATTCTATTTGAAAGCGTAAAATAGAGTCGATTAATTCTCCTTTATACTTTTTCAGAGAGACTAATTTTTTATTCTAGTAACTTACTAATTAACCTCAGATCGGTTTAACGCATCACTGCCATCGCGTTGAATTCAGCTGATGTTATATTAAGTTGTGGCTTTCTCTCTTTGAGTTGATAAGCCACTAAACCGCCTATTATATTGAGCATGAAACCATGCACACTTCGGTGTCTAGTATGCTCTATTTGTGAGATGTTTTTTAACTGGTCGTTGATTGTTTCTATGATAAACCGCCTAGATAACATCGCTCTATCCCATAATGATAACGCTTTGGCTTTCATATTTTTACGGACATTATTCACGATGCTCACACCCCGTTCGAGTAACTCACACCCCGTTCGAGTAACTCACACCCCGTTCGAGTAACTCACACCCCGTTCGAGTAACTCACACCCCGTTCGAGTAACTCACTTGCTAATGTAACCTTTATCAGCATAGAGTTTATCCATTGAATTAACGACCATTTCTTTAACTGGCTTAGTATCATGTACATTTGCAGGCGTGATTTTTGCGGCAACGATACCCCCCTGATGATTGACTATGAGGTGAAGTTTAAACCCATAAAACCATCCCATGGTGCCTTTTCCTCGACTCGCTAAGCCTGATAAGGTCTTATGTCTTGGTATTCGTAAATTATGACAGACTTTAATGCTCGTTGAATCAATAAACTCTATCCCTGTTGCCTCACTTTTTAAGGATGAAAAGTAGCTACAGAGCGGTATAACAGCGTTAGGCATGACTTCAAGGAATCGGGTGTAGCTCAGCAAATTGGGGAATTCTGATTTAAAGAAACGCGCTAAATATCCTGTGTAGAAGTTTTTAAAATCATCGATGATGGGAAGTATGGAAGGCAATGATAATCGTCATGATTTCACTCATTGTCATCCTACCAGAACGCTTACGTTTACGCGTCCATCGGTTAGACATTGTTGTTCCCACTGTGGAATAAAAATAATATAAAAATCATCGGCATTACAAAATATATCTACTAACTTATCCATATGCCCTCTGCGTGATTGATTAATCTTGGTCGAAAGTTCTGATCACAAAGAGGGCTATTAGTTCAATTTCTTATCCCGAGTTCAGGTTAATTAATCCATCAATGAGTCTTCTTGATTGCTTTTGACCTCTCACTAAGAATACCCTTTAGGAATCGATTTTAAGTGAGATATCTCTCTCCTTGGGTCGTCTTTCGATTATGGAGCGGTTATATTTTTAGGCTTTGTCGATGCCATGTATTCCAAGTTAACATGCCAGCCAATAATGTCGAGGTCGTTATTAGCAGCGAATATTGATGGTTTTATTGGATGTTGTTATACGCGTTTAGCGTGGACAAAAATGGCTGAAAGGTTAAGTTAATAAGCTGAGCAACTCGCTTAAGCCGTTTTTGCTTGTGGGTCGAAGATGTCATTGATTTTATTTGCGGTAGAATAACAAGTAAAGTCTATTAATCCTCTTTGATTCTAGAGCGTTACTAATAAATGAATCAATGAGTTTTCTTGATTGCTCATCCCTTCTCAGTAAGGACGCCTTGTCGCAATCGATTTTAAGTGAGATATCTCTCTCCTTTGGTAGTCTTTCGATTATGGAGCGGCTATAATTGCGGCCTTTGTGAACTCCATGAATTTCAAGGTTAACATGTCAGCCAATAATGTTGAGGTCGATAAGCGTCGTACATTTGCTATTATCTCTCACCCAGATGCGGGTAAAACTACCATTACAGAGAAAGTCCTTTTATTCGGGAACGCATTACAAAAAGCGGGTACCGTAAAAGGAAAGAAATCGGGTCAGCATGCTAAATCTGATTGGATGGAAATGGAAAAAGATCGTGGGATCTCCATTACCACTTCTGTGATGCAGTTCCCCTATAATGATGCATTAATCAACTTATTGGATACCCCTGGTCATGAAGATTTCTCTGAAGATACCTATCGTACATTAACGGCAGTGGATTCCTGTTTGATGGTTATCGATTCGGCGAAAGGGGTTGAGCAGCGAACCATTAAATTAATGGAAGTCACTCGATTACGTGATACACCTATTGTCACCTTCATGAATAAACTCGATCGAGATATTCGTGATCCTATCGATTTAATGGATGAAGTTGAGTCGGTATTAAATATTGCCTGTGCACCGATCACTTGGCCGATCAGCTCAGGTAAAGAGTTTAAAGGGGTTTATCATTTATTACGCGATGAAGTGATTTTATATCAGAATGGTATGGGTCATACCATTCAAGATTCAATCATTATTAAAGGTTTAGATAACCCCGAATTGGATAAAGCATTAGGCAGCTATGCCGATGAATTACGTGAAGAAATGGAGTTAGTTGCGGGTGCTTCCCATGAGTTTAATTTAGCCGCTTTCTTAAAAGGCGAGTTAACGCCGGTTTTCTTCGGTACTGCGTTAGGTAATTTTGGTGTGGATCATATTCTTGACGGTATCACACAGTGGGCGCCAACGCCCCAAGCGCGTGCAACTGAAATGCGTACGGTTGAGCCCTATGAAGAAAAATTCAGTGGTTTTGTTTTTAAAATTCAAGCCAACATGGATCCCAAGCATAGAGATAGAGTTGCTTTTATGCGTGTTTGCTCAGGTAAGTATGAGCAAGGGATGAAAATGCACCATGTCCGTCTAGGTAAATATGTCAATGTGAGTGATGCATTGACCTTTATGGCGGGCGATCGTAATCGTGCAGAGGTGGCTTATCCTGGTGATATTATTGGTTTACATAACCATGGCACTATCCGGATTGGCGATACTTTTACTCAAAATGAAAAATTACGTTTTACAGGGATCCCTAACTTTGCGCCTGAAATGTTTCGCCGCATTCGCCTGAAAGATCCATTAAAGCAAAAACAGTTACTCAAAGGGTTAGTGCAATTAGCAGAAGAAGGCGCAGTACAGGTCTTTCGCCCACTCGATACCAATGATTTGATTGTCGGCGCTGTGGGCGTACTGCAGTTTGAAGTAGTCGTTGGGCGTTTAAAATCGGAATATAAAGTCGAAGCGATTTATGAAGCGATCAATGTTGCGACCGCCCGTTGGGTGTATTGTCAGGATGAGCGTAAACTCGAAGAGTTTAGACGTAAATGCAGTATCAATTTAGCCTTAGATGGCGGAGATAATTTAGCTTATATTGCGCCGACTATGGTGAACTTGAATCTGTCTATGGAGCGTTATCCTGACATTCAGTTTGCGAAAACCCGAGAAAATTAAATTTTTTTGCTGAAAACATAATTAAAACAGAGCTTTATTGCTCTGTTTTTGTTTCTGTGAGATATGATGATTAAAAGTTTAAAAAATAGTACAGATAAGTGGAGTGATGAATGTCAGCACAATATTCGATAATAGATACCCATGTTCATCTGGATTTTGATGATTTTGATGATCATAGAGCTTACTTATTTAAGCAAATGAGGGCCGGAGGCGTGAATACAGCTGTACTACCTGGGGTTTCACCAGTGAATTGGCAAAAACAAATTCAAATAGCCACTGAGTATGACTGTCTTTTTGCGTTGGGATTTCATCCTTGGTATTTGAGTGATCATATCGGTAAAGATCTCGATGCGTTAAGCCGAATACTTGAAAAAAATAAAAATAATAACAAGTTAGTGGCTTTGGGGGAGTGTGGACTAGACAAACTCTGTCAAACACCTTGGCAAAAGCAGCTAGAGGCTTTTCATGGACAAATAAGCTTAGCGGATCACTATGCTTTACCCTTAATGTTACATGTTGTTAAATCCCATGGTGAGGTGTTGTCTAATCTGAGGTCTTTTAAGCCTAAAAAGGCGGGTGTTATTCATGGTTTTTCTGGCGCGCCAGAGTTGGCGAAGGCCTATTACGCATTAGGCTTTAAAATTGGCATAGGTCCACTTTTATTGAATGCTAATGCAAAAAAGCTGCAAAAAACCGTTAATGAACTTCCGTTGAATGCCTTTGTGATTGAGACCGATCTCAGTCAAGAACCGTCAAAAAAACCGCTTGAAAGTACAAATATTGCGCGTATTTTACATTTAATTATCGATAAAATGGCAAAAATGCATAAAAAATCAGGTGTTCTGGTTTCAAAACAGATGTTAGCCAATTCCATTGAACTTTATAATCTACAGTGAGTTATTGATATATAATGATAAGATATTTTTTGTTTGATGAGAATGTTAATGAAATAAAACGTCAAAAAATCGTTCTAAACAGAGTTTTTCATTTTTTGCTCGGGTATAATCGCTGCTGGAAAAAGGTTGATTAACAACATAATTAAAAAAATGTTAACAATAGGGTGATGGTTAATGAATATACTTATGAGCTTAGTAGGGGTGTTCACCTTACTTTTGATTGGATTTTTGTTATCGAATAACAAAAAAGCAATCAACAAGCGCACTGTCTTTGGTGCGTTAGCAATTCAAGCGGCACTTGGCGGCTTTGTTTTATATGTACCAATGGGTAAAGACATACTGAAAGCTGTGTCTGATAAAGTATCGAATGTAATAGGCTATGCGTCTGACGGTATTGGATTCTTATTTGGTGATTTAGCTCACTTTAAATTAGGTTTCATTTTTGCTGTAAACGTATTACCTGTTATTATTTTCTTCTCTTCTCTTATCGCTGTTCTTTATTATCTCGGCATCATGCAATGGGTTATTCGTATCATTGGTGGTGGGTTACAAAAAGCGCTGGGTACCAGTCGTACTGAATCTATGTCTGCAACGGCGAATATTTTCGTCGGTCAAACTGAAGCGCCTTTAGTTGTACGTCCTTTCATTGCAACCATGACTAACTCTGAGCTATTTGCCATTATGGTGGGTGGTTTGGCTTCTATTGCGGGTTCCGTTTTAGCGGGTTACGCGCAAATGGGGGTACCGATTGAATATTTAGTGGCGGCGTCTTTCATGGCGGCACCGGGTGGTCTATTAATGGCTAAACTGATGCATCCAGAAACCGAAACACCTAAAAATGATATGGATGAGTTACCAGAAGATCCAGATAAGCCTGCAAATGTGATTGATGCAGCGGCGGCAGGAGCCTCTTCGGGTATGCATTTAGCCTTAAACGTGGGCGCAATGTTACTGGCCTTTGTGGGTCTGATCGCCATGCTTAACGGCATCATTGGTGGCGTTGGCGGCTGGTTCGGTATGGAAGGTTTAACCCTTGAGTTGATCTTAGGTTATGTGTTCATGCCATTGGCTTTCTTGATTGGTGTGCCTTGGAACGAAGCGTTGGTTGCTGGTTCATTTATCGGTCAAAAGATCGTTGTTAATGAGTTTGTGGCGTACTTAAATTTCGTACCTTATCTAAAAGATGTTGCTGATGGCGGTATGCTGGTGGCTGAAACAGGCTTGCCGATGACCGCCCGAACGCAAGCGATTATCTCATTTGCACTTTGTGGTTTCGCTAACTTATCTTCTGTGGCAATTATTTTGGGTGGTTTAGGGGCTATGGCACCAAATCGTCGTCATGACTTAGCAAGATTAGGGATCCGTGCGGTTATCGCGGGCTCTCTTTCTAACCTAATGAGTGCGACATTAGCAGGTCTCTTCCTAGCACTCTAATCCATATTGGATTCTAGAATAAGGGAAGGGTATTAATATTGATTCTGTGTTTGATCTTTATCGGTACGCAGAGTCAATATTCATTCAATCGTTTTCCATTTTAACTGTTAACAATATTATATTACTGAGTGTTTTTTTAGGTCATAAAAAGGCAAAGGTTTTAGCATGTGCTTATTTAACATGTTGATACTAAAAGAGCTTGATTTGACAAAAAAAGTGTTTTTTTCTGTAAATAATGTTGTGATCATGATTTATTTAAGTAAAATACAACGCAATAAAATAAGAGCTGACGTTATAAAAATGAGCGGTCTACTTTTATCAATTCGATAGAAATTGAATCAAAAGTCATAATAATTATAAAAATACTGACTCTTCATAGAAAAGAGCGGTAAACCATAAAAATGGGGTTGATGATGAAAAATATTAAAACACTTGTCCTAGCGGCAACTGCAGCCGCGGCTGTATCTTCGCCAAGTTTCGCAACCGATTACGGCGATGATATTCATAAAAACGATTACAAATGGCTACAATTTAACGCCATGTATTCGGTCGGTGAAAGGCCTGCTTCTTCCGCTGCTGATGGTAAAAATCACCATAATTATCTTGAAATGGAATTTGGCGGCCGTTCAGGGATTGTTGATTTATATGGTTATGTGGATATTTTCAACCTAGGTAACGAAACTAGTGACAACGGTGATAAAAATTCAGGTACAGGCACAAGTAAATTGTTCATGAAGTTTGCCCCGCGTTTGTCTATCGATGCAATGACAGGTTATGATTTATCTTTCGGTCCAGTGCAAGAATTGTATTTTGCAACGCTTTTTAACTGGGATGGATTGACTGGCGGTAAATATAATGATCAAGGTGAATTAGTTGCTGATCCAGGTGTTAATGCATCATTTTGGGGGATTGGCGCAGATGTGATGGTGCCATGGTTGGGTAAAACCGGCATGAACCTGTATGCACATTATGATATTAACCGTAAGCAATGGAATGGTTATCAGTTCTCGGCGAACTGGTTCAAACCTTTCGTGAATTTCGATAACGGTAGCTTCTTAGCGTTTCAAGGTTACTTAGATTGGCAGTTTGGTGCTGATTCTGACTTAGGCAATGAGTTTGTCCCTATGACGTCAAGCGGGGGTAATGTTTTCTTCGGCCTATATTGGCACAGCGATCGTTATGCATTGGGTTATGGCTTAAAGGGTTTCAAAGACGTTTACTTACTTGAAGATAATGGCGGAATTGTTGATCTTTCAACAACGGGTTGGTCACATTACTTCAGCGCGACTTACAAGTTCTAAGCTGAGTTTTATGTACTGTAAAAGCCGTGTTTAGCACGGCTTTAAATGTTGTTGCCAGCGTCACATTTTTAATGGCAATAAACAGGGTAAAGTAGAGTTGTCGTTGAGGGCGCTTAATGAGTCGTCATTTTTTGAGTGACTATCACTGCGATAGTGAATTTGTTCTCTTTAGTCGAGGAGAGGAGTAGTCTTTAATCAATAGGTTTTTCTTTTCGTTGCCATTTGATGATAGCGGATATTGTTGAAAATCCTATTGATTAAAAATTGATGTTTTACGTTAAATGGAATTTTTCGGCCCTCAAGATTTCATCTGAGATCTTTGCTTTCGATCTTCAAGGAACCAAGTCGTTTATTGATAATTGAACGATCAAGGTTGTATCCGTAGTAAACCCTGTTTGCTACGCCTTGCTTATGCATAATGTACACTCTAATAATTTTCGATAGCAGCAGAATTCGGCATTAAAAATAATGATAATGACGCCTGTGTTTCTGTTGCGATCAGATGACTGATTTTAATCATGTGATTTTTCATGTGAGCCAATTTACTCATTTTAATTTATTTCGGAGCACGATTATGAGCGATTTAAAAAAAGCGGCCCAAACTGCTATTCACCTTATGGATTTAACGTCCTTGAATGATAATGACACCGATCAAGTGATTATTGATTTGTGCCATAAAGCATTAACGCCAGCTGGACACACTGCCGCTATTTGTATTTACCCTCGTTTTATTCCCATTGCCCGTAAAACACTCAATGAACTCGGTGGCGAAGATATCCGTATTGCTACGGTGACCAATTTTCCGCATGGTAATGATGATATTGCGATTGCGATATTAGAAACCCGCGCCGCAGTCGCTTATGGCGCTGATGAAGTGGATGTGGTTTTTCCTTATCGCTCACTAATGGCAGGTAATGAAACGGCAGGTTTTGAACTGGTTAAAGCCTGCAAAGAAGCGTGTGGCGATGATGTCAAATTAAAAGTCATTATTGAATCAGGTGTGCTTGAAGATAAGGGACTTATTCGCAAAGCGTCTGAGTTGTCTATCGATGCCGGTGCTGACTTTATTAAAACCTCAACAGGAAAAGTGGCGGTGAATGCCACACTTGAAGCCGCTGAAGTGATGATAACGGTGATCAGTGAAAAAAATCCACAAGTGGGTTTTAAACCCGCAGGTGGTGTACGTGATGCTGCTGCCGCTGCCGAATTTTTAGAACTTGCTGAGCGATTATTAGGAAGAGATTGGGCGACGCCTGAAACATTCCGTTTTGGCGCTTCAAGTTTATTGACTCATTTATTAGCAACATTAGAGCTGACAGATCTTGCTCAAGCCTCTCAATCTTCTCAGTCGACCCAAGGCTATTAATGCGTAGATAATGAGATAGTTCTTGTTACTCATGACGAAGACGAGGTAGATAATGCTGTTAGCACAAGAAATTATTCGAAAAAAACGCAACATGCAAATCCTATCACAAGAGGAAATTTCTTTTTTTGTGAAGGGGATCAGTGACAATACCATTTCTGAAGGACAAATCGCTGCTTTAGGCATGGCAGTCTATTTTAATGATATGAATATGGATGAGCGTATTGCATTGACTCGAGCGATGCGTGATTCAGGCCGTGTGTTGAATTGGAGCAGTTTACACCTCGATGGTCCCGTGGTTGATAAGCACAGTACCGGTGGCGTCGGTGATTTGGTCAGCCTGGTTTTAGGCCCTATGGTTGCGGCATGTGGGGGCTATGTGCCTATGATCTCAGGTCGAGGTTTAGGGCACTCGGGAGGAACACTCGATAAGTTTGATGCGATCCCCGGTTATCAAACTGAGCCGGATAGCGCATTATTCCGTCGTATAGTTAAAGATGTTGGGGTGGCGATTATTGGCCAAACTGACGATTTGGTACCAGCGGATAAGCGTTTTTATTCTATTCGTGATAATACCGCGACGGTTGAATCGATCTCACTGATCACCGCGTCGATTTTATCGAAGAAACTGGCAGCAGGACTCGACGCTTTAGTGATGGATGTCAAAGTGGGTAATGGTGCTTTTATGCCCACTTATGCCGATTCTGAAAGCTTAGCTCGCAGTATTACTCATGTCGCTAATGGCAGTGGTACCCAAACCAGTGCGCTGCTAACCAACATGGATCAAGTGCTTGCATCTTGTGCGGGCAACGCGCTAGAAGTCAAAGAAGGCGTGGATTTTTTAACGGGTGCTTATCGCCATCCTCGTCTTTATAAAGTGACAATGGGATTATGCGCAGAAATGCTGCTGTTAAGCGGATTAGCCTGCAATGAGGCTCAAGCTCGTGTTAAACTCAACGCCGTTCTAGATAATGGCATGGCTGCAGAGATTTTTGGCCGTATGGTGTCTGGATTAGGTGGCCCTAGCGACTTTGTTGAGCGATATGATCGCTATCTGCCTCAATCACAAATAATTCGCCCTGTGTATGCCACAAAATCTGGATTTATCTCTCAGATGGATACGAGGCAATTGGGTCTATCTGTGGTTAATCTCGGCGGCGGCCGTCATCAGCCCGGAGACGTTTTAGATTATAGCGTGGGATTATCAAAAGTACGTTCGATTGGAGAACATATTGCTGTTGATGAACCATTAGCTTTTGTGCATGCCCAGTCAGAAGAGGCGTTTTCGCAAGTACAGATGACAATACAGCAGAGTATTGATGTGAGTGAACAACGGCCTGATGTGGCCCCTGAAATTTATCGTTATATTCGTCAGTCGGATGTATAACGGAGTAAGATTATGAAACGTACATTTATTTTAATGCTGGATTCTTTTGGTATTGGTGCCGCCAGTGATGCTGCTAGTTTTGGCGATGTTGGCGCTGATACTTTTGGGCATATTGCAAAAGAATGCGCTGAAGGTCGAGCGAATGAGGGCCGTGAAGGCCCTCTAAAATTACCTAACCTGATACGTTTGGGTTTAGCCCACGCTTCTAAAGAAAGCGTAGGCCATTTTCCTGCTGGGCTGGAAAACAGTGCCGATATCGATGTGATAGGCAGTTATGGTTATGCCGATGAATTAAGCTCAGGTAAAGATACGCCCAGTGGACATTGGGAAATGGCGGGTGTTCCCGTACTCTATGATTGGGGTTATTTTAGTGATTTAACCGATTCTTTTCCAAAAGCGTTGACTGACGATGTGCTTAAAAAAGCGGGATTATCTGATTTTCTGGGTAATTGTCATGCGTCAGGTACAACCATTTTAGAACAGTTGGGTGAAGAGCATATGCGGACTGGAAAGCCTATTTTCTATACGTCTGCCGATTCCGTTTTTCAGATTGCCTGCCATGAAGAGACTTTTGGGCTTGAGAATCTTTACACCCTTTGTCAAATTGTACGAGAAGCATTAGCCGATTATAATATTGGTCGAGTGATTGCCCGTCCGTTTGTTGGAACCGGTCCAGATGACTTTGCTAGAACGGGTAACCGTCGTGATTATTCTGTTGAACCGCCTGCTAAAACGGTACTCGATAAACTGAAAGATTCGGGTGGAGAAGTGGTAAGTGTTGGCAAAATTGCTGATATTTATGCTTATTGTGGCATCACTAAAAAAGTGAAATCGACGGGTCTCGAAGCCTTGTTTGATGCCACGTTAACGGAAATTAAACAAGCGGGCGATCAGAGTATTGTGTTCACTAATTTCGTTGACTTTGATTCTCATTATGGACATAGACGCGACGTGGCGGGTTATGCTCGCGCCTTAGAATATTTCGACGCCCGTTTGCCCGAATTATTGGCCTTACTCGATGATAATGATTTACTCTTATTAACCGCGGATCACGGTTGTGATCCGACGTGGCCGGGTAGCGATCATACGCGTGAGCGCGTACCTGTATTGGCTTATGGTGCCGGTTTAGAGGCGGGTTCATTAGGCTTACGCACTAGTTTTGCTGACATGGGGCAGTCCATCGCCAGCTATTTTGATTTATCGCCAATGGATTATGGTGAATCTTTTATCAAAAAGACGGTAAGTTAATACAGAAAAGATAAACGGATGATCTTGTGAAGATCATCATTTAATCCAAAGACTCATATTTTTAACTATTTAGAGGTTATATCCATGGCTACACCACATATCAATGCTGTAGATGGTGCTTTTAGCGAAACAGTATTGTTTCCTGGCGATCCATTACGTGCAAAATACATTGCAGAAACATTTTTAGACAATGTTGAGCAAGTGACTGATGTCCGTAATATGCTTGGTTTTACTGGTACTTATAAAGGAAAGCGTATTTCTGTTATGGGTTCAGGCATGGGGATCCCATCATGTTCAATTTACGCAACAGAGTTGATTAAAGATTATGGCGTTAAAAACTTGATCCGTATCGGTACCTGTGGTGCCATTAGCACCGATGTGAAAGTACGTGATGTGATCATTGCCATGGGTGCTTGTACTGATTCTCAAGTGAATCGTTTACGCTTCAAAGGTCAAGATTTTGCCGCAATTTGTGACTACAGCTTACTTTCAGCGGTTGTTGATTCTGCGAAAGAGAAAAATATTACTACCCGTATTGGTAATGTGTTCACTGCTGATTTGTTCTATACCCCAGATCCTGAAATGTTTGATGTGATGGAAAAAATGGATATTCTTGGTGTTGAAATGGAAGCGGCAGGCCTTTATGGCGTGGCGAAAGAGTTTGGTGCTAGAGCTTTATGTGTTGTGACAGTATCTGATCATATCCGTACGGGAGAGAAAACGTCTTCTGATGAGCGTCAAACCACGTTCAATGACATGATTGAGATGACATTAGAAGCGGCGATTACACTGTAATCTAAATCGTTTGTTAAAGGTTAAACGGCTTGCTTTCAGCCGTTTAACCTTCGTTTGTCTCGTGCTAATGTAGGTCGGAGGTTTTTAGCTTTTGTCTTGCGTAATGTGTTCATTACTATCTGATCCTTTTTCTCCTTTTTCTCCTTTTTCTCCTTTATTGGCATTCGTTTGTTTTCTTAAGCGCTTGATTAACTTTATTCTGGCTTTTCGTCTATCGACATATACGCGTTTATAGGATAATGATCGCGATAAAAGCATGCCGATGATCCCGGCAATAAGTAACATGATCTGTTGCTGTTGCATATTGAGTTCATGGGCTGCTTTAATATCATTGAGAAATGAATTTGGGGTTAATCTAAGTTCAATATAGCCAAGATTTTCACCGTCTTGTAATACGGGCTCGACAAAGGGTGGGTAGGTGTTAAGTAAACGCGTTAACGTCTCGGAGTTGGGTTCGAATGGTTTATCGGTGACTTTTTGCGCAAAAGCGAGACGGACCCCTTCATGATTAAAAATACTGGCAGACATGACTTTGGGATCTTGAATAAGACCATTGGCTAGCCAGCTGAGTTGTTGCTGATCCTTGAGTTTTAATGCTGGGGCAGCAGCGTAGGCCGTTTGTTGTATGAATAAACGTGCCATATTTTTAGTTTGAGACTTTAGAAGCTGCTGTCCTTGTAGTAGGCTTGTTTCCCATAGTTGAAACAGACCTATCATCAAGAGCACTGCGATGATAATTTGGATAAGTCGACTAATTCGGTGGCTCTTTTTCAGACCTTTAAGGAAAAACACGCCGCACCTTAATTTATTGTATGCAGATTTCATCATAAATGATTTTGCAAAGCCTCGATAGTTGGAGAGAAATAAAGTAATGAAAAGTTTGACTGAAGCATCGATATTTTCTTGGTTACGAGATGAAACGAGTCCGAAATGTGTTTTCAATGACCTAAGGGTGACGCGCTATCTCGAAGCTGATTTCCCCAAAGGTGCATACAGGTATCGATTGGTCTATCTACAGCGGGCTGATGAAGTATTATTGATGCAATGGTTGATGGCTTTGGGACAGGATTTTAGTATTGCTGTTATTCATCGAAAATCAGCTAATAACGGTATTGAAGTTGCGCTAAAGCAACCTGTCTCAGATGATGCTGTGTATCAACTGTCACAAAGCAATACGATTGAATTATTTGATTTACCCGAGTCATTACCTGTTCTTAATAAAACGGGTATTTTAGTCATGGATATGGACTCAACGGCGATTCAAATCGAATGTATCGATGAATTGGCGAAGATGGCGGGCGTAGGAAAGGCGGTGAGCGATGTGACAGAGCGAGCCATGCAAGGAGAGCTCGATTTTGAAGAAAGCTTGCGGGCAAGAGTGGCACAGTTGAAAGGGGCCAATGCGGGCATTATTGATGAGTTATGTCAGGCTTTGCCTTTGATGCCCGGCTTAGTTGAGATGACACAGGAATTACAATCTTATGGCTGGTATCTGGTATTAGCGTCAGGAGGCTTTACAGCATTTGTTCATTATTTAAAAGATGAGCTGAGTCTTGATGCCGCTTTTGCCAATGAACTCGTTATTGATAATGGACACCTCACTGGTGAGGTGAAGGGACAAGTTGTGGACGCACAATTCAAAGCCGATACATTGATGAACTGCGCTGATCAATGGGGAATAGCAAAAGGTCAACGATTGGCTATTGGCGATGGCGCAAATGACATTCCTATGATCCAAGCTGCTGACTTTGGCGTTGCTTTTCATGCGAAACCTAAGCTGGCTGCGGCAGCGGATATTGCAATCCGTAACATCGATTTAAGAGCCCTGCCTTTTTTACTCATATTCGTTTAGTGAGTATCTAAATAATGAGAAGGATTGTTTCAGTATTGCTGGAACCGTCGATCTTATTGATTGTTAGAAAAACAATATGATACAAATTAAATAAGATTAAGATAGATGAAAAAACTCTGTTTAAATTAAGACTGTATCTTGTTGAATTTCTTTGAGGTAAAACAACTTCGTTGTTTGGTCGTTTTTATTTATTTAAATTAGAGTTATTACTCTTGTTTTTGTTTAAATTACTCAGTAACTTAGTGATTACATTTTTTTAGTTGTCGTCTTTATATTGTGAAAATTCAGCAGAAATCTTTGTTTATTCCTTATCATACTGGTCATTTACATTTAAGACAGATCATGCCGCCTCAGCCTGATAAAAATAAGCCTCCAATACTCATGTTGCACGGTGCTATTTCTAATGGAAGAGTGTTTTATAGTGAGTCGGATAAAGGTCTTGCATGTTATTTAGCAAGCAAGGGTTTTGTGGTTTATGTTATGGATATCGAAGGTCGCGGGCAAAGCGCGCCTAAATTAAGCCGTGGATCACATTTAGGGCAAGGTGAAGTCATCAAGGAGCAATTGCCTTTAATACAACAATATATTCTGGGACTGCATCCTAAGGTAAGCCAAGTTCATTGGTGCGCACATTCTTGGGGCGGGGTATTAATGGCTAGCGCATTGGTTCGTTATGGGTATTTTCAACGTAATGTTGCTTCATTTGTGACTTTTGGTAGTAAGCGCAGGGTTCATGTTAATTCAATAAAAAAATGGTTAATCATCAAGCTGGGATGGAGTCAGATCGCACCATTATTGGCTTGGAATAAAGGTTATTTTCCTGCTGATAAGTATCGATTTGGAATGGATAATGAAAGCCGAAGTTCTCTTCGACAGAGTATTCAATGGGTATTAGGTGATTGGGTTGATAATGATGATGGCTTTGATTATGGCAAAGCGGCAGATAAAACAATATGGCCTAAAACGTGGTTTATTGCGGGGCAAGGCGATAAAGTCTTAGGCCATCCTCTAGATGTTAAAAATATGATTAAAGAGTGCAAATTTCTGCAGCCAAAATATACATTATTATCAAAGAAAGAAGGTTTCAAGCATGATTATGATCATACAGGGATGTTGACACATAAAGATATAAGCAAAGATTTTTTCCCCAGTGTTAGCGACTGGTATTGCGAGTTTAATCACCTATAGAGAGTTCATTTATCGACCTTTTTTAAGGTGACTCAAAAATTGCTTTAAATGACTGGGGCGACTTTTATTTAATACCTGTAATATTTCACTATACTGGTATCCCATCTGGTTCAAGGTGTCGTGACCGAGCAGGTTTAGGTACTTTTTAGAGTAGTTCCAGATTTTAGGGTGGGTTAGGTATTTTTCCCACTCTTGGGTCATGCTGGCTGAGGGACTATTATGATCATAAATGAACTTGTCACCGGTTTTCCACTGAGTCGCTTGATTATAACTGAGCATGGTATTTTCAAAATTTAGCGTTAAATATTGGCTTATTTTATTTAGGGTCTTTTCTGGCGAGCTGACAAGATCTTCATAGTTGACTGATATTGCATTTTTACCAATGAGATCGCGTCCTTCTAGTAATAATGACGGCACAATTTCTAAGTCATCATTGGGGAAAGGCGATTTATATTGAGTCCAATGTCGGCTAATTGATGATAGTACAGCTAAGGGGTTTCTAAACAGAAAAATATACTTAGCTTTAGGGAATGTTTTATACAGTTCCGGAATAAAATAAGCGTATCGAGGTGTTTTGTCTAGAAAGTATGATTTATGACTATGAGTCAGTCTTGAATCATAGATATGATTAAACATGAGTCTCATGCCATTAAAGTAATTTTCTTTACCCTTTGGAAAAGAGTCGAGAAAGACTTTTACATCGTTTCTAGAATATTTGAGTTCTGGGCTATCTTTTTCATTCCAGCGTTTTGAGACGGTCATGAGTGCGGTTTGTAATAGGCGTGTTTCGCCTAAAGCATCGACTTCTGAATGACCTTCGAGTAATCGAGTGAGTAATGTGGAACCTGTGCGTGGTTGACTCAGTATAAAAATAAGTTGCTCACCTTGATGTTGACTCATTTTGATATCACCCCCGCTATATATCGAAGAGTCTTTTAAGTTTGGTTCCAATTTGATGATGCCTTTATTATAGAGGGATAGAAAAGTCCTGACGGTAGACTTTAGTATAATTTTTTTTATCTCTCATTCAACGTAAAAATTAAATTTTATTAATATTTATGGATTTTTACGTTTATATGCATATCTATAGTTATTTTTACTCTTTAATGTATAGGTTGTATGTGGTTTTTAGGGCTTTATTGTTTAACTTTGTTTGTTATTTGTTGTGTTTAATTGTGTTAGTTGATTGAGTGTGTGTTGCTGTAATTTATTAAAGTATGAGTGCCTCGGCCACAGAGAATAATGATAAGCATTAATATCGCTTCAAAGGCTAATGTGAGAGCTCGGGTCAGCGTGGTCTCTATTTCTAGCCGCGGCCTCAATAGTCTCTTATCCTGGCACGTTAAACTAAGCAAGGCGTAGTTCGCCGGACGCTCACGAATAATTGCACAAAAATGAGCGTGTAAGTATTATTGAATTCGGATAATAGACTCAATAAAAGGACTTTGAGTCAGGCCCCGATCAAATCAACCTTTAGTTTGAAGTCGTCTTATACATTATCTTGGATGACAGATATTAATATTTTTAAGATGATATCTTTATTTTATTATGATCTCGTAATATTTTTATTTTGTTTGATATTTGCTCTGGTGAGGAATGAAGAGATAATACTATTTGTTGTGTCGAAGTGGGTAACCAACAGGATGTGGTAAGATCTTGCTCTCTATAAAGTCCAACAATAGGTTTATTAAATGCGCTAGCGATATGTACAATGGATGTATCGACGGAAAGAACCATCGAACAATTTCTTATATATGATACGGAGTCCATAATGCTGTTAATCGGGGGGCATAATATTGTGTTATCGATATTTTTCCACTCTTGTATGTTGTCTACATAAGGCGGTATTAACAAGATAATATGCGCATAGAGTTGATGGGTTGACTTGACTATTTTTTGGACTTGTATGAAGGGGAGTGTTCTTTTTGTTGTAGAGGCGAATGGATTTATTATTAGGTATGATTGTACGTTATGTTGTCTTAGATATAATTTTATTTTTTGTTTTGATTCATCTTTTTCATAAACCCTGTAATTATCGTCTATTATTTTAAAACCATAACCCTGCATCATTTCACTGTACATATGTGGTTTAGGCATTTGTGTAAGTCGTAGCTGAGGGTTTAAATTTATTGGATTAGCAATGGAATGATAACGATCCCAATATAAGCCAATTGTTAAACGTGGCTTTAAACAATAACCAATAAGAGATCGGAAACTTCGGTTCAATTTGCAAGGTTCAATGAGTAAGTCGATGGGCCCTATGTCGGACAATACCTTTTTACATTGATTCGGATATTTCCATGTGTTTTTTTTGTTAGGAAAGCAAAGAGGTCTAACACGCGGATCACAGCTGACTAGCTCAAATGTGGCTTTAGAACATATAACATAAATACTGACAGTGTTCCATTTCTGTTCAATAGCATCGATTATAGGAGAGAGAGACAGGTAATCACCGATAGGGAGGTTATAATTGATGACGACTGTGGAAGGGGAAATTAATTCATTAATATTATTAGCATTGTTTCTTTTTCTAGTAAAGAAACTGGATATTATTTCCTTCGTGTTCATAATTTAATGATTCTTCTCTTTGAAAAAGTGATAAAAATTTACAATGGCGATTTAGTTACTAAGAGAAGGCTATCATATAGTCGTTATTATTATAAGAGAATATCGAGGTAAAACTGTTATATTTGGTATTGATTATATACAGTGTCTCTCATTATGTTTCTCATTTTTTATGATTAGCGTGGTTTATTGTGTCTTGAATGTTTCATACAGGTTTTAATTTTTTATTCTAGTTATTTAATTTTATCTTACTTTGAACATTGCATTATTATGATGCTCTATACCTTTTGCATGGATAATTTAAAGGTCTTTTGTTTAAATGTTGATCGTTTTTAGGCTAGTGTATATCAATCTAGAGAAATGTAAGTCTATGTTGAGGCTGTGTTGAGATTATGTTTGGAATATCTAATTTATTATTGAAATATCAATTTTCACGTAGGCAGGAAAAATCATGTCCTGGATTAAATAAGAAACGGATATTATTTGTTACTTATGATGCTATAGGGGATATGTTACTGACATTACCTATTTTTTCTGCGATGAAGCAAAGTTATCCAGATTATGACATTGAAGTGCTATGTCATCAACGTAATGTGCAAGTGTTAGAAAAGTATCCTTTTGTCGATCGTATTTGGTGTTGGAATATCAATGCTAAACTATTTCGTAATCGATATGATCAAAAAAAGAGACAGGAATTATATGATCGTCCTTTTTCTGAAGTGATATTTATTGCTGAAAAATGTAATTTTAGGACATTATTTCGATTACAACAATTCAATACTCATCGATTATTGAGTCTACCTTATTATTCTGCTGGTAAGAACAATAAACTCGTTACAAAAGAAGTGTATGATAGTCTTTTTGATGGACTGGTTGGAAAAAGTAAAGATGTTATTCCTCATTTTGCATTAAGAATGTTCAGTTCTATTAGCTATTTTTGTTTAAATGATAGTGAAAATATTGATTTTTATCCTTATCTTCCAGATTGTAATGTTAAATATAAAGGTGATAAATCTGCATGTTCTGTACTCTTTAATCCAGCTGGAACTCAGCCGGGAAATACTTTATCTCATGATAAGTCCATTTGGGTTGTGAATACCTTAACTCGATTAAAATGTAATGTTTTTGTCTTCGATTTACCGAAACAAAGAGACTTACTTGAAGGAGGGGGTATAGAAAGTAAGGTCACTTTTATTCAGTCTTCTCATATCGGTGAAGGAGCTAAGGTGCTACAACAGATGGATTTTGTTGTTACAACAGATACTGCAATAGGTCATTTAAGCAGTGCTTTTAAAAAACCGACCTTGATTTTAAGGGAAGATCAGTTATGGAGGGCTATGTGTGACCCTCTCGTTAACACGACAAAAGTGTTGGTTTCTGAAGTGGCTGAGGATATCAATACTGTTCCAAATGCAGAGATTACAGCTTTTATCGAGCAGTTATTATTAGATCTTAATGAAAATCATGACGTGAAATCAAAATTAGTCTGACTTGTATTTAATGAGTAATGCCATTACTTCATTGGTTTTTTGTTTAAGCAGTTGTGGATCTCCCTTCGATTCAACATTGAGTCTGACTAAAGGTTCGGTATTCGAGTGGCGTAAGTTAAAGCGCCATTCTTTTTGATCGCCAGTAAACTCAAGGCTGATCCCATCGCAAGTATCTATTTTGCTCGCTTGAGCTTGGTAATGGGTTTTTACTCTGTTAATTGCTTCAGTGGGATTATTGATGGCGATATTGATTTCACCGGATGTGGGAAAAGCTTGAATCGCGCTGGCGATTATTTTGGAGAGCGGGATTTGTCTAATACTCAGTAGCTCAGAGATCAGCAACCAAGGGATCATACCGCTGTCACAATAGGCAAAATCACGAAAGTAGTGATGCGCACTCATTTCGCCGCCATAGGTGGCTTCTTCTTGGCGCATTCTCTGTTTAATAAAAACATGCCCTGTTTTACATTGTAGGGCAGTGCCTTTGAATTTCTGACTAATATCGAGTGTATTCCAAATTAAACGGGGATCATGAATGATTTTTGCGGTGGGATCTTTTTGTAAAAAAGCCTCAGCTAACAAACCAACAATGTAATAACTTTCTATAAATTGCCCGTGCTCATCAAAGAAAAAGCAGCGGTCGAAGTCTCCATCCCAAGCAATACCCAAATCGGCACCATATTCAAGTACAGCCTGATGGGTCGCTTGTCTATTTTCTGGCAGCAATGGATTGGGAATGCCGTTAGGGAAGTGACCATCGATTTGATGATGAATTTTGATGAATGCGATGGGGACGTTTAAGGACTTAAATTGGCTTTCAAGTGCGTCGATAACTTGCCCTGCGGGGCCATTGCCTGCATTCACCACTATTTTAATCGGCTTGATATTTTGTGGGTGGATATATGACATTAAATGGATCACGTAGTCCGTCATTAAATTGAGACGTTTATAGGTGCCGATAAGAGTCGCTTTGGGCAAAAAGGCCTGACTTTCAGCTAAGGCTCTGATTTTTAAAAGTCCATTGTTGGGGCCGATAGGCTTGGCCTCTTTGCCGACTAATTTCATGCCGTTATAATCGATGGGGTTATGACTGGCAGTCACTTGAATACCCGCATCGAGTCTAAGATGAAAAGTCGCAAAATAGATTTCTTCCGTGCCAGTCATGCCTAAATCAAGCACATTGACACCGACATCCATTAAGCCTTTTGCTAACGCTTGTTTAAGAGGCTCTGAACTAAGACGTGCATCCCCACCGAGCACTACCGTTTTAGGATTGATGATTTCGGCAAATGCTCTGCCAATACGGTATGCAATATCAGGGGTTACTTCTGTATCGAGCTTGCCTCTAATATCATAGGATTTAAAGCAAGTGAGCTCATTTGAGATGAGAATTGGCTTGTGGCTCAATGAATTGACCTTATTTTCGACCATATTCATCACTGAAACGAATAATATCGTCTTCTTCAAGATAGGTACCGGATTGCACTTCAATCATTTCAAGCGGAATTTTTCCTGGGTTCTCAAGAGAATGAATGGTTCCAATAGGAATATAAGTTGACTGGTTTTCAGTGAGTAATAATTGTTGATTACCATTGGTGATTTTCGCCGTACCCGATACCACTACCCAATGTTCAGCTCTATGATGATGCATTTGGGTGGAGAGCTTGCCGCCGGGTTTTACACTGAGACGTTTGACTTGAAAATGCGCACCGTGATCGAGTAAATCGTACTTGCCCCAAGGGCGAAAGACTTCTCGATGTTGGCGATATTCAGGGCGATTATTATCTTCAAGCTGTTGCACAATATCTTTAACTTGTTGGACATGATCTTTTTTGGAAATTAATACGGCATCCTTGGTTTCGACGACCACCAAGTCGTTTAATCCAATGATGGTCACCAGTTTATTCTCCGCATGGACGAAGGTATCATGGCTATTGAGATTGATGACATCGCCATGAAGACTGTTTCCAGCTGTATCTTTATCGGCTATTTCCCATAAAGTCGACCAATTGCCGATATCACTCCAAGTATTATGGATTGGCATTACCACTGCCTTTGTCGTTTTTTCCATGATGGCATAATCAATAGAATTATTAGGGCAAGCCTCAAATGCGCTGGGCTTGACTCGAATAAAGTCTAAATCAGTTTGGGCATTGTTCATGGCTTGTTGACAAGCGGTTAACATATCGGCTTGATGATGCTTTAATTCTTCAAGGTAGACGCTGGCTTTGACAAGAAATATGCCGCTATTCCAATAATAGCGTTTGCTGTTTAAATAAGCCTCTGCGGTGCTCAATTCGGGTTTTTCGGTAAAGCCATCAACGTTGAACCCCAATCCTTTTTTTAAGGCGGCTCCTGCTTTGATATAGCCGTAACCCGTTTCTGCCCTCGTGGGTAAGATCCCAAAAGTGACAATATTGCCCTCATGAGCCAATGGGCTCGCTTTTTGTATGGATAAACAAAATGCCTTAGGATCTTGAATATGGTGATCGGCAGGAAGCACCAGTAATAGAGGATCTTTTACTGTGTTTTTATCGGGATGAAGAGTTGCTAGCTGTAAGGCATGTAAGGCGCCGAGGGCGATTGCGGGGGCCGTGTTTCGGCTTGTTGGCTCAAGAATAATGCCATTGTTTGGGATGTTTTTTTCTCGTAATTGCTCAGCAATTAAGAAACGATGGTTTTCATTACAAATGACAATAGCGGCTTGGTGGGGGAGATCACTTAAGCGTTCAAGGGTGGTTTGTAATAAGCTAGAATCACCTAATAACGATAAACATTGTTTAGGATAAAGCTGACGTGATAATGGCCATAAACGTGAGCCAACGCCACCGGCGATGATAATCGGTAAAATTTGTTCCATGTTTGAGCCCGTCAGGGAACCTCTTTTGAAAATATACGGCTGAGTGTGATATTGACCCGATAAAAAGGCGTTATTGATAAAGGCGTCTTCATTTATCGTCCTGCAATTCAGGGTAGCTTAATATGACTTCTTCTGTGATATCAATTATTTCACCCACTCCTATAATACGCCATAATTGCGCTTTGAGTTGTTTCTTTTTGTGATCGGTTTCATTTGATAGTGTCATTAGATGAAAAGTGAGACTGTTTTTATGTATCCGAATAATTTGATAAAGTTTTTTGTCATCCAGTTCCACCAATATCATCGGTGATGATCTTGGTGGGGATCTTTCCTTACCTAAGATTCATTGGCGTATTAAATCGAAAACAAGCGCCATTTCGTTTATTATCCTCCATAACGTGTTAGTAGAGACAGTCTGTCATTTTGTTCAGTGTAAGCTGAAAAATAATGATATTTTTTAACCTATATATTCAAAACTCTTTTTGTGTCATCTTTTTCGAGCTTGGATGTAATAAATTGATATAAAATAACTTATGGCAAAGAATAAAACAGCATATGTATGTAATGAGTGTGGTCAAGATTTTCCACGGTGGCAGGGACAGTGCAGTGCATGTCAAGAATGGAATACCATCACTGAGGTGCGCTTAGGTCCCCCTATAGCAGGAAAAGCCAGCTCTTTTAGTGGTTATGCAGGACAAGGCTCTAATGAAGTCAAAACCTTAAATCAAATCGATCTGGATGCGCTGCCCCGTATTGCGAGTTCTTTTAAAGAATTAGATAGGGTATTGGGAGGGGGAATTGTACCGGGTTCAGCTATTTTGATAGGTGGGCATCCTGGAGCGGGTAAAAGTACGTTATTACTGCAAACTTTATGTCAGTTAGCTGAGTCTATGCCTGCTCTTTATGTGACGGGAGAAGAATCATTACAGCAGGTGGCTATGCGGGCGAACCGACTGGGATTACCGATGGCGAATTTAAAAATGTTGTCAGAGACCAGTGTCGAACAAATCTGCCAAATTGCCATGCAAGAGAAGCCTAAAGTTATTGTTGTTGATTCGATTCAAGTGATGCATATCAGTGAGGTCCAGTCTTCCCCTGGTAGTGTCTCTCAGGTAAGGGAGTCGGCATCATACTTAACGCGTTTTGCAAAACAAAATGGTATCGCGGTTATCATGGTAGGCCATGTCACAAAAGATGGCAGCCTAGCCGGTCCTAAAGTGTTGGAACATTGTATTGATTGTTCGGTGATGTTTGAAGGCGACAGCGACAGTCGCTATCGGACTTTACGGTCTCATAAAAATCGTTTCGGGGCCATTAACGAGCTAGGTGTGTTTGCCATGACGGAGAGAGGCTTAAAGGAGGTGGCCAATCCATCGGCGATTTTTTTATCGCGTGCTGATGAAGATGCATCAGGCTCCGTGGTGATGGTTGTTTGGGAAGGTACACGACCATTGCTCGTGGAGTTACAAGTCTTGGTCGATAGTTCCGCTATGCCAAACCCTAGACGGGTTGCAGTGGGTATGGATGCTAATCGATTAGCCATGTTGTTAGCAGTAATGCATCGCCATGGGGGATTAATGATGGCCGATCAAGATGTGTTTGTTAACGTTGTGGGTGGCGTTAAGGTGACTGATACGAGTGCTGATTTAACATTGTTGTTAGCCATGGTTTCAAGCTTTAGAGGCGATGTGTTGGCCCGAGATCTAGTGGTCTTTGGGGAAGTGGGCTTATCGGGGGAAATAAGGCCTGTGCCTAATGGCCAAGAAAGAATAATGGAAGCGGCTAAACATGGTTTTAAAAGGGCGATAGTACCGTTGGCTAATGTGCCTAAGAAAATCCCTTCAGGAATGGAAATTATCGGCGTCGGTAAATTGAATCAAGCCTTGGAAGCGCTTTAACGGGGTGGGGCTTTAAGCTTAGAAATAAAGCTAGCCATTGCTCAATAAGATCCAATGACGTATGTTCTTATACACCTAAGCTAGCTGAATTCAGTTTTTTTAGCCAGTTAGGAGATAGCCCATAACGTGCTTAAGTTAATGAGTATTGACTTAAAGCATAGATTCGATACAAGGAAGCAATGAATGTCTATTAATACCCTAGAAGTCTGGCATCAATTGGTTAAAAAAAGAGATCCTCGCGGTCTGTCAGATCTGTTGAGTGAAGAGGTTGTTTTTTACTCACCAGTATTGCACACACCACAAGTGGGCAAAGTGGTCACACAACATTATTTGAGTGCGGCCTTTCATATTTTTTTTAATGCCCCTTTCCGTTATGTCAGAGAAGTGGTCGATGGAAATGATGCGATATTGGAGTTTGAGGTTGAAATTGATGGCCTTAATATTAACGGTGTCGATATGATTAAATGGAATGACGCCGGCCAAATCGTTGAGTTTAAAGTCATGCTCAGGCCATTAAAGGCGGTACATCTCATACAACAAAAAATGGCTGAAATGCTTAAGCAGGTTGCTAACACAACGGCTTAATGGGGGATAAATGCACGGCAAAGGCTTCATTGTGTTTGCCTTGCTGGTTTTTTTTTATCGCAAAAGTGAATGAATAATGACATCAATCACAAACTACGTGAGAGTCATAATAAAAGATTGACCAATAAAAAAAATCATGTTTATTATGAGTCAAGTCAAGCGAATAGGTAGGTAATTTATGACAGCCATCTCTCATGTTTACAACTATACAGTTCGATGCCCTCATATAAAAGATCCCTCACATCCAACTAGCTGGTTAAACCATATTGAAATCAATCACTCTTGTGAAATTTCCTTGGATAGGATCACAAAGTGGCACAATCATTCAGGTACACGTGTTTTTGAATATGAAGGCTTTACGGTGCGAGAGTCTGAACAAGAAGGTGCGTATTTTTCGTTGCAAAGTGATCGATTTAAAGAGGATTTCCATACTTTAGTCACTGTGAAAATACACATAGATAAAGCCACAAAAAATGCTTCAGTACAAGAAATCATGCAGCATATTATTCGTGATTATCATGTACGTCTCAGTAAGATTTAATTTATTATATCCCCAATCTACTTGAAGATGCATGTTTTCAGAGTCCCAACGGACTGGTTTAGAAGTCTTTTATACTGCGTTACTGAAAATAAGCCTTGCCTACAAGGCTTTTAATTCCAGCTAAATCCTGTATCTTCAACTAGCTTGGGTATAGATATATCAACGCTTCGTTTTTATGTAATAAAAATTGAAGTCATAAGACTATTTGAAATAGAACTTAGATTGCCATAATAACCGACACACTTTGGTATAGAAAAGAGGGTTAGCTGCCTATAAGCTTCAATCTCTCACAAAATCGGCCAAGGTTCTCAAATGAAAAACCAATAT
>NZ_JAKIKS010000028.1 GCF_023284005.1 Shewanella surugensis | reverse complement strand
ATGAATTCGTCGCCACTGCTTATCGCTAATCATTTTACGAGACATATGAATTTCAAAGAGAAAAATTGTATCTTAATCAGCTAATCATGGCCAATTGTCAACGCCCCCTAGTCTTTACTCAATATCTATTTGTGTTGGTCAACAATAAAGTTATTAACAAATAGATCGGTAACTCATTGTTTTTAAATAAACGTAATTATTGGTAATATAAATAAAGTTGTTAACTTTTTAAGGTATAAGTAATCAACTCAAAAAAGTGTCACAATAAAGTTGTTAACAAACTAATGTTGCGCACTATATATGGGAGATGGTAATTCCGGATATGCCCTGTATATGTGAAGAAAGACTCTTTCAGTAATATCGGAAATTTCATCTTCTTCGTACTGATCAATAGGCAGTCCCGTTCTCTCGTCATAAAGAAAATCATAAATCTGCTGCTTTACCGCATCCCGCGATGATTCTTTCTGCTGCCAGTTCGCAACTTTAAGTCGCTCAGCCTTAAGTGTCGACAATAAAGCCGTCGCTACTTGTTTAATCTTCGCTATCTCTCGAGGTTTCAAATTTGGCTTGCTCAGTAAGTCAAACAACACTAGGGACTCTTCGTCCACCCCTTCCCTAAGCGCACGTTTTTCTTCATGCGAAAGTTCTTCATTGAACTTTATGAGCGCCTCAAATGTCTTCTCAATTACAACGCGATCTTTTTCCTGATTGTATTCTCTAACAAGTTTTTCGTAGTGCTCTTGATAATCAGTGCGTAACGGATTTTGCATCATTAAGCGAGCAAGTTTATTCTCAACAGCATGCTTCAGAGATTGCACGGTTGTATTTTTTCGCTCTGATTTTGCAAACTCCTGGCGCAAACGTTCAAAATCGATCTTGCTGATATCGTAAATTCGCTCGCTATCCGATTTTGGCTCTTTGATTTTATATGTAGTATCTATGCTACCGTCAACGATTTTATAAAGCTCTTTCATGATATCTGAGATATCAGCTTTCTCTTTATCTGCCTGTAAACTCTTATAAAGAACATTAATAGCATCACGCAGATCACGATAATCATTAATACCCGGCACGTTGATACAAGCCTTGAACTTGTTGAATACCTCTCTGGCAATCACTTCAAATCGTTTTCTGGTTTCATCATTTATATTGATGACTTCTTTGGCCTGTGCAATCGCCGCATTCTTAACAAATCCAGTTTCGGTGATTATTCGACTCAATTCAAAATCATGCTTCCGTAAAAACTCAGCGGCAAAACTAATCGACTCATTTAGGCTTTGTAAAAGTTCCTCATTGGGTTTGGCTGGTTCATTTTCACCTTCCTCACCACCATGGCCTTCGTCACCCGCACCAGCAAATGTTGCCAGCGCTTTACGTAGATTTTTGAGTATGCCGCTGTAATCGACAATCAGTCCATTATTTTTGCCTTCCGCCACACGATTTGCCCTAGCAATGGCCTGCATTAAAGTATGCGCCTTAAGGGGTTTGTCTAAATACAGAGTGGAGAGTGTTGGTACATCAAAGCCCGTTAACCACATGGCACAGACAATCGCTACCCTGAAAGGGTGTTCGTTAGTCTTGAACGCCTCTTCCATATCCAAACGCGAGCCATCCTTTAACTCAAAACCTGTTTTAATTAGCAGGCGATGCGGTCTTATATCCAAATCCCATTTTTCAAACTTCGCAACCTCACCCTGTTCCTCACTAACCACAACGGCCATCAGCGTTTCTTTCATCCACGCCAATTGTCGCTCTCGCCAAGCTAAATCTTGCTCATCTGCGACCGATGAAAGCTCTCTCTCTTTTGCTTTAATTTCTTGCAGCCAATAAAAATCGATCAGTTTGTGCATTCGCACACAGGTGATTTTATCAAGGCAAACAAACATGGCCTTGCCCGTTTCCCAGCCATTGGCATAATGGGCAACAAAATCTTGAGCAATCTGATCAAGCCTACTGGTTGAAGTAATGATGTGGTAGTCGCGTTTAAGCTCACGCTCTAACCGTTGTTGTACATCTACATCATCAATTTCTAGCTCTTCAAGTTTTTCTGCTATTCGCTCATTAATTCCTTTGGGGTCAGCGACTGTATGCTCGTTACCATCCTCATCAGTAAATATTAATTCTTCACCACGAGCATCGTAGTACAAAGGTACCGTTGCTTTATCTTCAACTGCGCGTTGAAAATCATAAGTGGAAACATAATCACCAAATACCTTCTTAGTTATCTCGTCATCTTTGAATAATGGAGTGCCTGTAAAACCGATAAAGCTAGCATTAGGCAGAGCATTACGCATGTTTAGAGACAAAGTTCCGTACTGTGTGCGGTGAGCCTCGTCGGTAATAACAATAATATCATCGCGTTTAGAGTAAGGTTTTAGAGGATCTACCTTTTCATTAAATTTTTGAATCAAGGTGAAAACAAATGCTTTCTGCTGGCCTATTAGTTCTTTAAGGGTTTTACCACTATCGGCACGGCATGGGTCTTTATCATTGTCGACAACTCCACTTCCTGCGAAAGTTTTATAAATCTGCGTATCGAGATCCTCCCGATCAGTCAGTACTACAAAGGTATAATTCCCCCCCAACTTTCGATGCACCATCTGCGCAAAAAAAACAATTGAATAAGATTTCCCTGAACCTTGGGTATGCCAAAAAACACCCAATTTACCCAAGCGTTCACCATGATTAATAACCGCATCTATGGCTCGACTGACACCCAGATATTGGTGATTGCGGGCGACAATTTTCACTAGCCGTCCAGAACTTTGGTCAAACAAGGTAAAATTTTCAAAGATATCCATTAGGCTCGTTTTGGAGCAGGTACCTTTCAGCAAGGTTTCCATATCCACAACACCAGGCTCATTCTCTTTTAAACGTTTCCAATCATTAAAATGCTCGAATTTACTGGAGACTGAGCCAATCTTGGCATCAATGCCATTTCCCAAAATGATAAAAGCATTGTGATAAAACAGATGCGGAATAGTGTCTTTGTAATCGGCGAGGTTTTGTTCGTAGGCAGCCCTAATATCCTTGTGGACGTTTTTCACTTCCATAAACAGCAGAGGAATTCCATTCACAAATCCAACCAAATCAGCTCTGCGACGATAAATGTCACCCTTTACCCAAAACTCACGTACTAATAAAAAGTGATTGTTTTCATAATTGTCAAAATCGAAAAGACGTAGACGTTTCTTTACCCGATCACCTTTATCATTAAGGTAGCTGACTTCCACCCCATTTTTGTGCAACGAATATTTTTCTTTATTAACAGCAAGAATATTGGTTGAAGACGGCATTTCGCAGACAAGACGAAGTGCCTCTTGGTAGACAACTTCTGGCAAACTGGGGTTCAACGCTATCAGCTTCTCACCTAAGTATCGGGTAAGAATAATGTCCTTCTCTGACTCTCGCCCAAAGTCTCCCTCCTTGCCTAAACGCTCATACATGCCCATGACAGAGGCATCCCACTGTAATTCATTCAATAAGTAATCGGCTGTTACTTGTTGAACCAGAGTATCTTCTGTCATCGCCATGGCTAAATCCTTTTATTTTTTGTTTTCGAATTGATAACGAACGGGGCGATTAAGCTTATTCACTAAACCGTCTTCCTCAGCGCGTTTCAACCACTCATTCAACTGCGACTTGTGCAGCCCTGTGCCTTCAATTAGTTCATCGACAGAGACAGCATCTTTAGCAAGCCGATTAAGCTCAGCAATGAACAATTGGTAAAAATCGATAGGGTTTGACGCAGGTTCTATTTCAACAATGTGTGCAGAGATACTCTCTTTACCTGCTTGTTGTTCAGCTGGTGCATTATCGAGTTCAGTATAAGAAGTAACTTTTTCTGGCTCAGGCTCAGTAAACAATCCGGACTCTGCCGGCATTGAAAATAAATCGGCCTGCATTTCCTTAGGAGGGCTCATCTGGTTGCCTTCATTTTTCATCAAATCAGCAACAACCAAACTTTGAAGATCGGTCTCTAACCATTGGCCCCCTTTAACCACCAAATCAGCATTGGCCGCGTCCTTATCCGTGGTTGGTTTAATCCACAGCAGTACCCATGCCTTTTTCAGGTTTTCTTCTGCTCCGTTAAGTGTTCCACCTTTTTTACCAGAATGAATAACAAGGGCGCTGTCAGCTAAGCAGTAAATATATTTATTGCGCGCCATGGCATTACCTGCATTAAATCCGGCTTCCGGATAAAATGGCGAAATCAGCACAGCATTATTATCCATTAAGCCTTTGCGCCACTTAGCACTCGTCGCCGCTTTCAATAAGCTGTCTGCCATAATACCTATTACAAATCCACCTTGCTGCATTGCTCCTAGCATAGCCGTTTCATCAACCCCACGAGCGCCACCAGAAACAATCGCGACACCTTCACTCGCAGCTTTAGCACCAACTTGCTGAGTAAAAAACAAATCGTCATCGCTGGCATTTCGAGAACCAATTACGGCCAAACCACCCTCATTCAGTAATGCCTTATTACCACAACCAAACAGTACAGGAGGGGAAGCAGTCTTCAAGCGTTGTTTTAAGCGTTTTGGATATTCAGGATCAGAACGTGTAACCACCCAGAGACCAGCCCTCTGCCATTTTTCTACTGCTAAGGCGAGACTGTGGCCGCGATTGAGCAATTGCATAATCCGTTCTGCACTAATGCGCTCATCATACCAACCGTTAAGTAAAACGTGAGGATCTGCTCCTAACAAATCAGCCGGGCTTGTAGATTTTTCTTTTAGCCATAACGCAAAGCGCCCCCATTCAGCATTTGTAAGGGGTTTAGCATTCTCGCTACTCGCTTTGGAAAAATAGCAAGTAAGTAGTAATGTAGCCTGAGCCGTTGGCGATAAATTCATGAGTCTTTCACCGAAGAGGAAGCTAGTGCCACGGGATACACGACACCGCTACCTGCTTGTTGTAATAATGCTGATATAGCGGTCAGCGTCCAACCAGAATCAACTATGTCATCAACAAGTAAAACTGGTGTAGTTGGAATATCTTGATTAACTGCAAATGCACCATCTAAGTTGCGGCATTGATGGAACCGATTTTGCTGCCCTTTTTGCTGTTGATTGTCTTTTACTTTACTTACAGCATCAACAAAAGGTAGGCCTAAACGAACTGCTAGCCTGCGAGCAAAATCTGGCACCAGTTCTGGATGGTTCCGAGAAGGTACGCAGCATATCCACTCAGGTGCAGGATTAAGCTGCCAGCGCTGTTGAACCATTTCAACCATGGCTTCGACTAATTCATCAATGAACCGTCCAGCATGCTTGTTGTCCGCTACCATGTGCCCCCAACCGGCATCGCCCCAGCGCGATAAAACACGCCCTTCTTGTGCGCGAAGGTTAAGTGGGAGGTTACCACGAAAGCCGTACTCTAAAAACGCATTGGCTGCGACCTGTGCTTTTGGACTAATCACCATTTCGGCGTGTTTAAGAAAGGTACCCGCACGGTGCACCAAACTAGGATCAACCGGAATATTGATAACGAGCCGACCAACACAAGATGCGCACTTACCGCAGGGCGTTGGATCAAGATCGTCAAGCGCTCGGCGAAGGAAGGTCATCTTACAATCAGTATCTGCAAGGTATGCCTGAACTTCTTGCCATTCCTGAACACGCTGGCCAGTTAAATGAGCGATTCGGGCATGATCCATTTGATAGCGCACAGGGGTTCTTGCCCAACGGCTGCCGTCTTTGATTACAGGAGCCGGATTTTCCACACTCAATAATTTAAGAACTTTTTCAATTTGACCATGACGCAGGTTGGTTTGCTCTTCAATACTGCGCAATGACAAACCATCGCTTTGTTCCAGTACGTGTAAAATTTCATTCACCTGCGCCTCAGATGGGAACGCCGACTCGCGGAAAAACTCGTGAATATCCTGATCTTCCACACCCGACATCAATACGCCAACAGCATGGTCAATGCCACGCCCTGCTCGACCTACCTGCTGATAATAACCAACGATAGAGCCCGGCGCTTGGTAGTGGATAACAAAACTTAAATCCGGCTTGTCATAGCCCATGCCCAAAGCCGAGGTTGCGACTAACACCTTTAACCGATTGTTGAGTAACAACTCTTCCAAGTGTTGGCGATACGTATTGCTATTCTCAAACCCTTCAGCCTCAACGCTGCCATGATAAGCCTTAGCATCAATACCATTATTAGTGAGCCAGTTGGCGACCTGCTCTGCATCGCGCACCGTTAAAGTGTAAACAATGCCAGTGCCTGGTAAAGTTGGAATGACTTGAGCCAACCAGGCCAAGCGAGACGCCTGATCGGGTAACACCATGGTTTGCAGGGCAAGGCTTTCACGAGTCAGTGGACCACGATGAATTTGAATATCACCAATCTGCTCTTGAATATCGGCTACAACGCGATTGTTCGCGGTTGCAGTGGTGCCTAATACTGGTGTATTAGGGGGTAGCTGGCGCAGGATATTTACTATACGGCGATAGTCTGGGCGGAAGTCGTGGCCCCAATCGGATATACAGTGAGCCTCATCGATCACCATCAGGGCGATACGGTCGGCAATAGGCTGTAAGACTGTTTCAATGAAATTGTCGTTGGCCAGCCGCTCTGGAGAAATCAGCAAGCAATCAATTTGATTATTAAGAATACGTTGGGTGACAGATCGCCACTCATCGGTATTAGTGGAGTTCATAGTTTCAGCCACAATACCTAAACGCGTAGCAGATTCAATCTGATTGCGCATCAACGCCAGCAAAGGCGAAACGATAATGGTTGGCCCCATGTCGCGATCACGAAAAATTTTGGTGCTGATGAAATAAACCGAGCTTTTCCCCCAACCTGTACGCTGTACCACTAACAATTTCTGTCGATGATTGACTAGAGCATCAATCGCTTCCCATTGGCCATCACGGAAATCGGCGGCAGCATTTGCCAAAGCAGTTTGCAGGTGGAGCTTAGCTTGATCTCTATTCATTTCATCAGTCCTTTGATTACACGGTCAGTTCGCCGCTCATTAGTTTAGGTAGTAACAAGTCACGAGCTTGAGCAAGCTTATTGTTGTAGTCCTGTAAGTTATTAATTTGTTTTTGTATTGGTTGAGCCTCTGATAAAAAACGCTGATAGTTTTTGTGGTTAGGGATAAGAATTTCTCGACTGTAAGCCATATTGCGATTTAACCCCGGAACAGCAACATCAGTATTAATAAACTGAACATTTTTCAGCGCGTGATATAGGAACAAACTGCTTTCTTCAGAGGAAATAAAATAAATAGGGTAAAAGTCCGTGTTGACCCAAAAGATGCTCCCCACATTGCCTTTTCTTCCAACGACAATGCCAGGCCCTTTTACCAAGGCTTTTTCGTGGCTTCCAACTTCACCACTTGATCCATAAACAGGAAATGGTCCAGGCACACGCACTTCGGCTTTCAGAGCTTTGCCATAATTGAGTGTTGCGATTTGCTTAATTGGTTTCTTTTCCCACCCCTCAGGAACACCATCAGTAATCTTAACCAGCTCATGGCCGGGGAAACGCAAGTGAACAAACCATTCCTGATACAGTAGGCGAGCAGATTCTTCCTGCAACTGAATACGGCGGCGGTTGTTTTCGATAAGTTCATCGTAACTAGCAATGAAATCTGCAATTCGTTTTTGCTCTTTTACATCATCTGGAACTAAAAATTTCAGTGCCAACAACTTGCCTTGGCTAAGATTATCCTGAGCTGCACCTTGCGTATATTGGCGATACCTAAGTTTTAAGACCGCATCAAAGAGGTACTTAATAAAGCGAGCATCAGCTTTTCCTTGTGTTGGTATAAAGCCTATTACACTATCTGGAAAACAAGCTTCTATCCCCAAAATTGAAGTGTCCGCGATGTTGGCTGCAATCGTTATGCAAAGCGTACCCACAGGCCATAGCTTACTTTGCGCAAGACCCTCTTCACTGTATGTTTGGGAGTATTCAGTTAAGTACAAACCTGAATGCTTAACATCTCCCGTTTGCACAAATGGATAGGGACCACCATAAAGATGAGCAGCATCTCTAGGACGATTCCGCGAACGACCTCTGGATACAAAACCAAGTTCATCTAATGATTTTTCAGACCAACTCATACCCCCAACTCCTCAAAGTTACGAGCAATTTTTTCAGCCAATTCAATCGACTCAATATTTAAGCCTTGCAGTTCAATATGAATATCATGCAGAGCTTCTTCAAAGTCGAAATCCTCATCCACTTCTTCCGGTGCAACACCCACATAACGTCCAGGCGTCAAGCTCCAATCGGCTGCTTCAATAGCTTTAATATCTACCAGCTTGACTAGCCCTTCTACATCCCTAAGTTTTCCTTCCGGGAAACGGCTTAACAGCCAGTGTGCTTGCTTGTAGAAGTAACGAACCTGTTTTAGTTGCTCGACAGCCAGCTTGCGGGTTTCTTCGGCACTCTTTTTTAAATTGCTGCGGCTACGGCCATTAAGTTGAATGTTGTCCCACAGCTTACTGTCTTTAGCATCATTGCTTTCAGCCAATTCAATCACACGGGTCGTCAACTTATAGGCTAGATCGATTTCTTTAATCAGGTTACGGCTTTGTTCGGCTAAATCTTTTAAGCAGACATCTTTGCCGATAAAGTCCAACAGGTTAGCGGCATCGTTATATTGGTTTTGATTCCACCACGTTTGCAGATCGTTAGTTAGGATTTGAAACCTTGACCAACCGCCTTCAACCGCCCCTTTAGCGTTGAGGAAGTCCGCATAGGGTTCAACAGAAGTGCCGTCTTGTTCTAGCTTATCCATGAAAGGTTGGAAGGCATTGCTGAGTTTATCCAGCTGCTCAACAAAATCGGGAACAGGATTGCACATGAGCTCTTCTGAGAACTCACAATAACGTGCTTCAAATATGGCCTTGTCGATATAACTCTGAACCAACTCAATAAATCGTTCTGCCTCTCCACGATAGAGCCAGACCACAGCAGTCAGGTTTTGTTGCTGTTCGGGGCTGAAATCAAAAATCTTACGAGTCACTTTGCGGTAGACGTTGCGAGCATCCAACATCAGCACCTTATCTTTTAAGTGCGCTGGTTTGTTTTTATTTAAAAACCACAACTGGCAAGGCACTGTTCGAGTGTAAAAAAAGTTACTGCGAATATCGACCATAATGTCAACATCGCCGGTTTTTACTAACTGCTCACGCACCTTGGCTTCATCCCGACCGGCACTGGATGCTTGAGATGACATAACAAAACCGGCACGACCGGTATCGTTCAGATAACTGTAAAAATACTGGATCCAAAGATAGTTACCATTACTGACCTTTTTATTTTTGTTAACACCGGGCAAACCAAACGGTAAGCGTTGTTTATCACCTTTGATTTTGTCTGCATCGACTTCATCCACGTTAAACGGCGGGTTAGCCATCACGTAATCGACTGTGCCAAACAAACCTTCATGTGGGTCGTTGTAGTAGGTAATCGCACTCTCACCGCCTTCTACATTACCTTCTAAGCCATGTACAGCAAGATTCATCTTCGCTAAGCGTGTTGTGACTCGATTTTTCTCATGGCCATAGAAGGTGAGTTCGTGTGGGTCTTGAGCGTGACGCGCCATAAAATGGGCGCTTTGCACAAACATACCGCCAGAACCACAAGCTGGATCAAAAATTTTGCCATGGTCGGGCTCAATCACATTAACCAATAACTGCACTAGCGATACGGGGGTAAAGAATTCACCGCCATCGTGCGCACCTTGATCAGCAAACTGAGTGAGGAAGTATTCGTAGATACGGCCAAATATATCGCCAGTGGCTTTTTTTAATTCTTCTGGGTTTAACGTACGTAACAACATACCCAAAACATCATTAGGAATATTGTTATATTCCTGCTTGGGTAGCTGATTACGCAAATTGGTATAGTCTGCCTCGATAGAGTCCATCGCATTTATGATGGCTTCGGCGCGATTATCGGCATCAGTTAAGGCGATAAGCGCATCAAACTGAGCATCTGGTTTTAAGAAGATAGCGCTTTTTTTCGAGAAGTCTTCTTTAGTGAGTTCGCGCGTTTTACCACCACGGCTGGGCAAAGTTGTGATGATGTCATCTTTTACCGATAAATAGCGGCTGTAAGCGTGACGTAAAAAAATCAGTCCCATTACCGGTAAAAAGTATTCATTGCTAGCCAGCTCTGAGTTGGCGCGTAAGGTATCAGCCGATTTCCAAAGGCGTTTTTCAATTGCTTCAATATTTTCTAGTTGTGCCATGGGGCCTAATTCCTAATTATCACTTGATTTACTTTTTGGTGATTTGATTGTTTCGATGGTATTCGCGCGGTTATGTTGAGAAGCGATGTAATGATCTAACTCACTTTGTTTAAAGCTCCACGAATTGCCCACCTTAAAACCCGGCAGTTCACCGTTAGCGGCAAGTCGATAAATAGTCCGTTCATTGACCTTTAGGTAATTAGCCACATCTTTGATGGTCAGTATGGGAGTGCTCATGACGAAAAGTCTCACCAGTGTCGAGAAAGTACAAGACTGTCAATATATCGTATATGGAAAGGAGTACAAGAAAGAATGTAATATTTTTAGCTACTTGGCACCAAATAAACGTTTGTAATCAGAATGAAATCGCGCTGGCATATCTGATATGTAACGCCAGTATTCACATAAACCATCAATCGTTTTCATATCGGTATGGCCACAATCCAACATGATTTTAAGAAGCTCAAGTGTAGACATGACTTGCACGTCAAAAACTTTGGCTAATTCAGCCATATCTTGATCATCTGTAATCAGTGGAACACCTAGCTCCAACGCATAGGCAACATACAAAGCATCAACTTTAGATGGCCCTGGCAGTTCAGTTTGAACATGATTCCATATATATTCAAAGGCTTGCTCAATTGATTTTTTTTGTTTTCTGCCAATACTCGGAAAGTGTTTACGGTTTTCTGAAAATTCTTCTTCCTCTACCCATGGAAATTTACTTTGCAGTTTTCTATTACCAAGCTCTTTATTCAATTCAGGCAAAATATACAAGCAATATTCATTAACGCCAAAAGGCATAAACAATAATGGTTTTATTGTTTTTGCCAATCTTAAGTAGGTATTAGTATCGACCAGTATTTTCGATTGAGGCATTAGGTTAGCTCTGTATGGATACTTCGCGCATCAAGAAGTGGCATATCCAGTACAGTTTGAACAAAACCAGGGCCTTTATCGTGTTCTTTGAGGTACTTTCTGAGTAGTTCAAAAAATGGCGTATCAAATGCTGTTTCAGCTTTATCTATATACTCTTTAGCACTTGGTTTTCCGTGTTCATCAAGCTCAGCATCACCAAACAAAGCATCACTTAAGTTTTTATAGCGCTTATTAAAATTAGTTACAGCACCATGAAATGATTTACTTAGCTTAATTTCATTCCGCCCAGTTGAAAGTGCATACTTATTTGCTTGGCCAAGCACCGTATAAGGTGAAATGGTAAATTGATCTGCTAAGTCTACAACGTGTGCAATTTTGGCAGCTGGAGATAGCTGTGCATTGATAGAGGTATACGCTTTCTCTGCCAACTCATGTGGATACAATAAAGTTGCAGCAAAAGCATCAGCAAAATCTTCAGCAGTGTCGCCTTCTAAGCTTGGAGATAAACAATGCCCTAGCTCATGCGCCATCCAAAATTTGAAATCATGAATATTAGTATCAAGATTTAGATAAACCCAAGTACTTTGTGAATCAGGTAAATGTATGTGAACAGCATTTTCATGGCGTTGTTTTGTTCCCCACATTACAGGGACAACAACTGCCTGTAACTCAGAGAAGCGTCGAATAAGGTGTGAAAAGTCAATACACTCAGCAGTTCCAACATTAATGTCGTCCCTAACTTTTGCCGTTGCTTTACAAAGATAATCATAGTCACAACTAGGTGACTTAAGTACTGGTGGCATCTCCAAAGTATCAAAAGGCAGGTAAGCAACTAGGTGGCGCAAAAAACGGCCCATTTCCTGAGCTTTTTCAATATGGTGATCTTTTGTCTTTGTTCCAGCTTTCTTACGAAAAGCAACTTTAGGAGCAAATGGATCTTCTTTGATAACAAGCTCATCAAAAGGGAGCCCCAACAACTTGCCCAGCTGTAGAAGTTTATTTGGACGTGGAAAAGATTTAGAGCTTAGCCATTGTGAGACAGCTTCTTTTGAGACAGTAAGGCTCTCTGCCACTGCGGTTTGTGTCAGTCCAGCTCGTTCCATTGCCAAATTGGCTTTTTTAGTATTGAGTGTTTTTTGCATGTGCAAAGTATATTCTCGCGTCAAGTTTTGTCAAGTTTATTTGCGTGTTTATGAGCGACTTGCCCAATTAACAAAACGCTGTGCCCATGGGCCGATTTCTTCAGGGGGTAACGAGCCAGGATTTTTAGATTTAGGGTGAGGGATACCTGAAAATCCATCTTTCGTGAATGCTGTTTTAAAAAGAGCAGTTGGCCAACCTAACGACTTTCTCATTATCTCTACCATAACTTGATTTAAATTTTGGCTAATCCATACCTCCTTATTAGCGCCCTTTATCATCATTGTGGATAATTTTGCAGCGTTATCTGAAGTATCAATCTCAAATAGAGTTATGTTTTGGTTGGTATGTCTTAGATTTACAACAGCCATACACCTAGGGTTTTGTGTATCGGATAGCCAGTGTTTTTTGCCCTCACCAACTCTCGGCAACTTGATAATCTCTGTTTTTAGTATTTCATAACCGTGTACCAATTCAAGTACATCAAGCATATTAATAAATGACTGGAACTTACCAAGATAAAGATGAGCATCATCTGTTTCGTCATCGATATTATTCCAAGCTCCACCCGGAAGTTCAGCTGAGTCTTCTTTCTCATTGGTACTAAGCCTTGGGTCTAAAACTTCTGTTTCATCCACCCCAAATACATTGTTTACAGACTTTATTTTCCTACTTACGCGATTGGTTATGAATGGAGTCCTAAATGAAATGGTTACACGCTCTGATGCTAATCCCATTGTTGCTTTGTCGGTATCCGACAATTCATGATCATCGAGTTCATATTGATCCGGTGCTTGAGCTTGCTTTCCATCACCCTTTGTTGGTTTGCCACCAACTTGACGCTCATAACCTGGATGAAAAAAGTCAACTTCACCAGTAACTTCAGAAGGCAACCAGCTTAACCATATGATTTCCCAAACAAAGAAGCTTTTTGCCCCCCTATCTTCCCAACCCCGTACTCCAATATCTACACCATCAAGAGGTGGTGGAGTGAATTGAAAATTCCAATATTGATATTTATTTTTCTGATACTGATTTTTTATTAAGTTAGTACTGATACTTTCAAATGATGCTCTGGCAGCGCTATCTAGCAGGACCCAAGTTAAGAATCGTCTATTATCATCTTGGTTAAAATATGTAATAGGATATTCAGCGCCTTCACGAACTGTCACAACGGGTTGACCGTTGTCATTTTTACTAAGAAAGAAATCTTCCATAAGCGCATTGTGCTGCAAACTTAAACGAGCTAAAAATGGATCGTGATAGAATAATACCCGCGCCATTTCAAGTTGTGGAATATAAACTCGAACATCGCTTAATTGAACGACAAAACAAAGTTGATTTGAGTCTTTTCCATGCCTATGAGCCTGATAAGCAGGGCAATCGGCCGCGTTTGCAACACTCCACTGTTGAGCATTTAAAATGGTAAACGAAGATGGTAACCCTGCTCGATCATAAGGTTTTGTAGCATTTAACACCCGTTTACGGGCTAGCACTGGAATATTACTGAATTGCAGGCTTTGTGACGTATTGCCATTAAAATCCAGGTTAATGGCCCAAGACTTGTTACCGACACTTCGAAACAACGCACCAATGCCCAATATTTTTGCATCATCGTTTAATTTTTGGAATTTTACTTCACTCTTACTCATTCAAAATCTCCTCTAAAAGCTTACTCACAATATCTGTCATCCGCTCATCACTTAAACCTGCTGCACGCAATAGCGACCATCGTTTAATATGTTTCTTATTTTTCAGCATATCGAGGTAGGTACGAGTAAGTCTTCTTGCTTGATATTCATCCGTACTTTCAGAATAAAGAGCCAGTAAATGGCTGCTACGAGGTAGCCGATGCAAATTTTTTTCGACCGTTGCTCTATTTTCAAGTTGGTGAATTAGGAATGTTCTGCTCAGGTGTGGTGCTTTTAAATCTTCAGATAGATTTTTACAAACACGACGAAGATTTTGAGCAATTTGTCTATCTCGTTGTGGCCAGTCGACGCGGTTATTGACCACTACTTTTTCAGCATGAAATAAACTATTGATGTGCATTAGCCAATCGTAGTAGTTTCGATAAAGCCTTGCGTAGAGCGCTTTATTTAGCAGGCGGGCAGCCTTTGGTGGTACAGCTTCAATTAGCACCTTCCAATCTATTTGGTCTGGGCTAAGCACGTTTAAAGTGTTTAGATCCCGCTTTTTGGGGGGAATATTGTTTTCGCTTTTTATTACTATACTCGAGGCTTTATCAATTGCCTCACAGATACTGAACCTTCCATTTGAAAGAGCTGTGATTACCACTATATGCTCAGCAAAACTAAAGCTTTTTCTGTGTTTACGAAACAACGCTTTAAGCCAAGAAGTTTCAATATAAGAAGGTAGAATACCGGCTTTCTGAAGCCAACCTTTACCCCAAAACCTTATTACGGAATCATAAATCCTAGAATGATCAATCCTTAGACCATTTAAGTAACCTAGGTTTGATGCAAATTGCTCATAAAATACTGTCCATTGAGCGGGGCTTATTCCTTGACTGATAACCTGCATTAACTGAGAGACTTGATGCGAAAATAACTTGTCGACATTAGTTGCGTTAACTTTACCTAGTACTTCAGCGTCCTCTATTACAGTGAAGGTATGCCGGTGTTCACCATCGATGACGATAGTAGTCTTATTCAAAGGTCCATGTTTTGGGCATGTGTTTACTATAGGAATTTGCCAAAAACGTTCCCAAAAACATTCACCGTATTTTATTCTTTGTTCTTTTAAACACTCGACGCAGACATAAAGTCTGCCCTTTGCCTTTACTCTCGAAGCTACATTACCACTTGCTAAATGCGCAGCCCCCTGGGAACTTCCGCTCATCCATTTTATTACCTTATCACTTCGATCAGATGGTAAAAAAGGTGCATAAATGGGCCAAAGTGTATGGCGATATATTAAAGTTTTAGCATCTATCCCTAGCGAATCAGGGTACTGATTTGCTACGGCTTGCACATGACTAGGCAAATCGACTGTTGCAATCACCCTACGGTTATTAAACACCTTTTCCAATAACTGCTTAGGTGATACATCACCATCATGAACACCAGATCTTGCTATTGTGCTATAAAGTAGCTCCTCAGAATAAGGTATCGGAAATCCAAGCATTAGAAGCCAGCCGCCCAGCCATCAAGATCAAACATCTGGCCGTTTTGCTCAAGCCTCTCTACCAGTGATAGTCTTTCTTCTTTGCAATAGGCATATTGATACCTTAAGTCACTAACATCTAAATCGTGCCAGTCTTTCTGCTTAACTTTAGTTTTTGTTTTTTCTTTCCGAACAGGTTCTTCATACGATTGATACCAATTAACCAAAATAGGAATCATTTCATGAATGCTTTGTCCAGAATGTTCTTCAAAAATCCTTTCAACGAGTTTGACGACGATCTGCTCGTCAAAGTTTTGCTCTATTTGCAAAATCACATTGTACAAGCGTAAGGCTTCCTGATTGCCGCCAAAAAGTCGTTCCTCTTGTTTTTGAACGACCGCCATAATTTCAGAGCCAAGTTGGATGAGACGTTTATCAAGGTCAACGACACGCATATCAGAATACTTCACAATTTTATCTGCATCACCTGAGCGCAAAGCATCAAGCATTGGATGAACTGGTTTCAATTCCTGCTTGTATACCGATTTTAATATACCTACAGTGATGCGCTCTTTCTTATTAGCTATTGCACGAAGTTGAGCTAGCACAAAAAGCTTTACAACAATGTCTAGTACCCCTTGTGATAGATCATACCAACAATCTCTAATCTCATCAGTGAGTGGATCATCTCCGTGTTTTAACCATTGATACTTCCAAAGGTTATCAGAGAATCGAATCCAATTTAGGTTTGGTTCCTTTCCGTTACTTTTAGCTACATTTTGTTGTATGGTTTCCCAATATATTGAACCAAGGCCTGCACTCCGCCTTCCAGACTGTAATTCCAACTCGAAAATTGGTCGGGCCTTGGGTGTGCCAACTAAAACAATAGGGATGCCGACCGTATTCACTAGCTCGACAAAGAATTCCAACATTTGCTCCTTGCCGCCAGAGCGCACCTGGCTTAAGCGTTGAATTTCGTCGATAACCAAAATTCCAATTGCACGATTGTTAGCAGTTTGACGCATCAGAGCCAGCATTTTAGGAACAGAAAGACGTTGTTTTGCATAACGGCGTTCATAATCAGTGCCCAGTACACCATCAACAGCACTGAAGAAATTCAGACAAAGACTCTCGAGATCGCCGTTACTAGGGCATTCAATTTTTAAATAAGTCACTTGAAAAAAGTTTTGTTGTTCGTGGTAGATAACTTGCGGATAAGTTTCCAGCACCCGTACTAAAGAACTGGTTTTACCGCTGCCAGAAATACCCACTAAAGACATGCTTCTAGCTGTTGTTTTTTCAACACTAAAATTTGCAGTAATTTCTCCGCCTGACTTGATCAGATCATAGCCTTCTTGAAGTTTCCTGTTTAGTGAACCGTCGCTGATATTTCGACCGACATACCCCATACGTAACATCATGTCGATTTTCTCTTGCAACAGTACATGTTGTGAGAGTGGCTGGAAATAATCATCCAACAGCGAAACGACCATGTGCATTCTGGATTTTGGACTGGATAGCCGATCGGAAGGATGGAAATCTACCTTTCCCTTGATACTGTTGCCTGCTTGAGCAACAGACAATATAGGAGGAAGCGCTTCAATAAATGGATTACCATCGTAACGCTTAATGCCCGTAGACTGGTAAGATGCTATAACAAAGTGATTGGGTTGTTCCATCAAGAGTCTCCACCATCAAACAACTCATCTTCAAAATCAGGGTATTCATCACTATCTTCAGGCGTAGTTATATGAACTATCTTTCCTGTTTGCTGGCGTTCTGGTCTTTTCGGTCGGCGCAATTCCCGTTCTTTAGCAAGCTGATCAGACCTAGCATGACTAACTCCTTTCATACGATCTACATTTGTAGCAGTCTGTTTCGGGGTTTGCTTAATTGCCGACGAAATAATGTCTTCTACACGAGTTTCATGATGCTTTCGAAGTTTGTCAGCGTGTAGCTGATCTTTCGATCCCTGCATCTTGATCTGTTTCTGTTTTCGCCAAACTTCCCAAAATGTTTGCCCTCTAAACTCCCGCGATAAATCAGTAATGCGACATACCCAGTGATCTCGACTTCCTACGGTATGAAATAAATAAATCTCATCAGCAAAGTTTGGGTCGAAAGCTACCTCAACTTTTTTAGGCCTGGTTGATTTGTCCGAACGATGCATCCAGCCAAGTTCAACAATTTCAGGTCCGGAGTAATAAACCCCAAATATACATATACCTTGCGCTGACACACTAGCTTGATCTCTGGGCAATAATGCAATACGCACCGATTCCGCATTAGCTTTACGTAACCGTCCGGTCCTATTTTGAAGGCCCCAGTTCCAAAGATGAATAGGTATTGAAGGTAAATCCGCAGGCATATCTTTTGCTCGATCATACTTTGACATAGGATCTACAAAATTTCTCATCACAATAGATGAAACTATGATTTCGGTAAACTCTGAAATAGTTAACTTCCCATCAAGCCAATAGTTCTTACCGCCCCTCTTTCTTACTGTTGGGCCAATTACTTCTCCAGGCGTAAATTTTTTGAATTCTGCCTGTAGCGTTCTAAACCTTTGTTCGACAATTCCTTTTGCATCTCCTCTATACGGGGGCGTATTTTCGATTCGAACTCTGTAACTTGATTCTAAACCTTCAATTTGATGACCGATAAGTTCGCCTCTATCAGCAAGTATGGCTTCTGGTAAACCAGGGGTAGGCCAAGAAAAATTATCAGTTTCAATCTCCAAATCTTTAAATAAATGCTTTTTGTCATTTAATGCCAAATAAAGTGATTGTATTGCAGCTACGTAAGACGGGTTTTCAAAACCGATGTACCAGCCAACAATTAGCCTAGAAAAAACATCAATTACAATATATACAGTAGGTCGCCCGACAGGCTGATTTCTATCATGATCTGATACTAATATTACGTCTGCAATGGTGGCATCTATCTCATAACGAGAACCAGGCCCTAAAGCTTGAATTGTTGCAGTACTATGCAAAGGGCGGACATCTTTTTTATAAATAATATCCGATACACCAGCCTTGATTTTATCTACACTCTTGTATTCACGATCTAAGAAGTAGCTTAATTGGCGTTTTGTTGGTTTTTCTGATTCAGGTACACCAGGAAATATGTTGTCATAAAGACCTTTGAATTTACGATGTGCACGAGCAATAGAGAATTGTTTATTGAAAATATATTTATCAATAATTATTCGAAATAGTTTTTCAGTTGGCTCATCTACCAAGGCACCAGTTCCCTCCATAATTTTTCTTGGACGGCCGAGCTTTTTGTCATTAGCAACCCGTTTCTGACCTTTCGCTCCAGAATTCCTGTAATCAGGCAATAAGGTATTGGAAACCTGTCCTCTTTGCCAATAACGACGAATCAACTTATAAAGGTATGGCCTTGATATTTCACCAGATTCGAGAATAGTCGCTACATGTTTTGCTCGAACTTTTTTTATATAAAAATTAGGATCTTCTACAAGCGGTTTTATGATTTGATAATTTCTATTTCTAATTGTTGCTTCTTTGGAGTCAGGTTCAGGCAAGAGGTTTACTATATATTCAAATGGATCGTCAACGCGAGTTAGCTTTTCTTCTAATAAAAGATCTTCGAGTTGTGAAAGCTCAACAAGATCTGGGAATGCCTTTTGATCTTCAAGGGAAATCCATACAGCATGCGTATTTGTAGTTACAAGCACTCTATAAAGCTTGTCTTCTAGCTTGATAACCTCGTTAACTTGAAACACGCCAACCCTCCTGCAAAGCATTGAAAGTTTCAGCTGTTATGTCAGAACACCTTAGCTCTGTAAATGGTTTAGTTATATCAAAATGAAAATAGCGATGTGCAAGCAATCGTTTAATTTGATATAAAGCCTCACCAGGTTCATGATCATAGGAAGCGTCGAGTTTCATACATAACTCTTTAACCCTCAGGTTTTCACTCTGTCGTATATGTTTACTAAAAACGTCTAATTGAACTAAGAGATTATTCTGACCGGTGTCATCGTCAATATGATTATAAAGAAGGTTGATATTCTCAAATACAATTGGAGGAATCTGATTTTCAGTGACCCAAAAAAAAGGTACTCCTTTCTCACGCCAATATTGACTTTCAATCTCAAGCTTTTCAATTGTTCTAGAGTCACTAAAGGCTTCAGTCGCTTTAACCTGAATGGCAAATCGCCGCCTATCTTTTTCTTCAGTATCGACAACAAAATCACTACTCATATATTGCTCCACCCCGTGATGGTTTGGATGTTCTATTCCTAATCGTTTACTGATATCCAGCGTCACTGCACGATCGAGGGGGAATTGTTCTCGAATATCTATAGTAGTTGAACGCCATTGAAGCAGAAGAAATGTTGCAAGCTCTAGATCAGATAGTAGATGATGGGTTCGTTGAGAAATGTGTCCAAAAACACGATGAGACCGTCCTTCTGAAGCTACATCTCGAACGGTAAGCCATGGTTTATAGTCTGCTCCGGTGCCTTGACCTCGACCTTCTTTAATCCAACGTCGATTTTTAACCTCAGAGTTCCAGTACTGTTTCTTACCCATAGTAAAATGCCATCTAAACTGACTTATTTTAAAAGTAGCTCAGATGGCAATAATTAACAACTAAATTGTAAAGTTAACAACTATATTGTGTAGGTAACAATTTTATTGTTAACCCACAATTTGATAAATACAAATAGATATTCCTACTCCACTGTCACCGACTTAGCCAAGTTTCTAGGCTGATCCACATCGGTACCTTTAATGAGTGCCACATGATATGACAATAATTGCAAGGGGATGGTGTAAATGAGCGGCGCCATAAACTCATCGCAATGAGGAATAGGGATCACCTTCATGGTGTCATCAGACTCAAATTCAGCATTGACATCGGCAAACACATACATAAGGCCGCCTCGGGCGCGCACTTCTTCAACATTCGATTTGAGTTTTTCTAGTAATTCATTATTGGGCGCGACGACGATCACAGGCATATCAGCATCGATCAGCGCTAACGGGCCATGTTTTAGTTCACCAGACGCATAAGCTTCTGCGTGGATGTAGGAGATCTCTTTCAACTTAAGCGCCCCTTCCATCGCAATCGGATATTGATCGCCACGACCTAAAAATAAGGCATGTTGCTTATCGGCAAAATCTTCCGCCAGTTCGGCAATCGCCTCATCTAATCCTAATGCTTGTTCCACTTTCGCTGGCATGGATAATAAGCTTTGAGTGATCTGCGTTTGCATCGTCTCAGACATGCCATTATAGCGACCAATAGCGGCGGTTAGCATCAGCAACCCGGCTAATTGCACCGTGAAGGCTTTAGTCGATGCGACACCAATTTCAGCGCCCGCTTTCATCATATACGCCATATCGGACTCACGCACCAGTGATGAGCCCGGCGAATTACAAATGGTCAATGTCGCTTTATAGCCCATGTCTTTTGCCAGACGCAGCGCTGCTAACGTATCGGCGGTTTCACCCGACTGTGAAATGGTGATAAGCAGACTGTTGGGGAATAAATGTGACTTGCGATATCTGAACTCAGAGGCTATTTCGACGTTACATGACACGCCCGCCCAATCTTCTAACCAATAACGCGCCGCCATGCCAGCATGGTAACTGGTTCCACAGGCAATAATTTGTACATGTTGGATATCTTTTAAGAATTCAGCGGCATTTTTACCGAACGCCGAGTCCAATACCTGACCGCCAGCAATACGCCCTTCTAATGTATGCGCGATGGCACGTGGCTGCTCGTAGATCTCTTTGAGCATATAATGACGATATTCGCCTTTATCGCCCGCATCATGCGTCACTTCAGATTCTTTAATTTCACGCTCGACAAAGTTACCGTCAAGATCAAAAATCATCACTTCGCGGCGCGTCACCTCAGCCACATCCCCTTCTTCTAAGAAGGCGAATGAACGGGTCACAGGTAACAATGCCAGCTGATCGGAAGCGACAAAATTTTCCCCTAAACCGAAACCTATCACCAATGGACTGCCAGAACGTGCCACCACCATACGGCTTGCATCGCGGCGATCGATAACCACAGTGCCATAAGCACCTTCAAGCTGCTTAACACTGGCTTGAACAGCACTAAGCAAGGTATCATGACTCTTAAGCTCGTGATTAACTAAATGACAGATCACTTCGGTATCGGTATCGGAGCTGAACTCATAACCTTCACCTTTCAGCATTTCACGCAGTTTATTATGATTTTCAATGATACCGTTATGTACCACGGCAATGTCACCTTCACTCTGATGAGGATGCGCATTTCGCTCACTGGGCTCACCATGCGTCGCCCAGCGAGTATGCGCGATACCCGTTCCCCCCGTTAAGGGGTCAATATCCAGTGCCGCTGATAATTCTTGTACTTTACCTAAACGGCGAGTACGTTTTAGCTCTCCATCTTGCAGTACAGCAACACCTGCAGAGTCATAACCGCGATATTCTAGACGTTTTAATCCTTCAACTAAAATTTCAGCCACATCCCTTTGCGCTACCGCGCCAACAATTCCACACATAATATTTTCCTAGCTCATTTAAGCATCATTTAAAATTGATTAAGATGGACAGCTATTTATTCTGATCCGTCCTAATGCGTTATTCAGTCACATAAGGGGCCAACAACACCCTTACGCCATGCTTGCTGATGGTCTCAACCACTGCTGCATCAATGTTGTCATCAGTAACAAACACATCTATTTTGTCCCACGATAATTCGACATTGGGAATGCGCCGCCCCAGTTTGTCAGATTCGAGCATGACAATCACTTCACGGGAGACTTCCGCCATCACTTGGCTTAATCCGGTGAGTTCATTAAAGGTGGTCGTGCCTCGCTCCAAACTAATGCCATCGGCACCAATAAATAACTGGTCGAAGTTATAAGAGCGCAACACTTGCTCAGCCACTTGCCCTTGAAACGACTCTGAGTGAGGATCCCAAGTGCCTCCCGTCATTAATAACGTCGGCTCATTCTCTAATTCACGGATAGCATTCGCCAATTGCAAAGAGTTGGTCATCACCAATAAACCCCGTTTATCATTTAATAACGGAATTAAGCCTGCTGTGGTGGTGCCACTGTCAATCAAAATGCGATGATGATCTTGTATTAACGACGCGGCGGCCTTAGCAATGGATAGCTTATTGGCCGATAACTTCGCCGTAAAAGGCGAAGACACTTCATTGGGTACGGCCACAGCGCCACCATAACGTCTCAGCAATAAACCACTTTTTTCTAGCGTGGCCAAATCTTTTCGAATAGTGACCTCAGAGGTTTCAAAACAAGCCGATAACGCCTCAACACTGACCTCACCTTGCTCATTGAGCAAGTTAATAATGCTATGTCGTCTCTGTTGAGTATTACGTTTGTTCATTGCTCTTGCTCACTATAAGTTTCACTTAAGTTTCGATTCGAAAGATGCATTATAGTGAAACGAAACTTGATTGCCAATTATTCAGTGAAGTATTTGAGCCATAATGAACAAAATATAAAAATCGACTTAGGTCTAACTCATGTTGTTATAGAAAACGTTTTTCTTGATATTAGCCCATAATCAAAACATTTATGATAGTTAGATCAATAACTAATAATATAAAGACAAACTTACTATGATTGGAATAACATCAGGTCAATTTTTAGGCCAAGAAATTACCGTAAAAATCAGTGGTGCTGAACTAAATAGGTTAGGCAATAAGGATAGTTATGATGGCTTTGAAAAAGCATGGGACAGTATAAAAGACTGGTTTTGCAATACTCATAAAGTTGAGGCTAAAGAAGCGCTACTCACCTTATACAGAGCAGATGCACAATATTTTGCCATTAAAAGCGATTATGTTGATTATTATACCGATTCTGGTTATACCAGCCATACTCACGAATTAACAAAAAATGAAGTAAAAACAGCTTTTGAAACACTCCAGCAGCTCGCTGGGGCCCGTAACGGGCTATTTAGCATTACTCAAGATGAAGAAAATAACCTGCAACGATATGAAATTAAAAATGAAAATGGTGATCGTTCCTGTTCATTTAGATTCTTCATTTAAAAACCAATAACATAAAAAATGCGGTTCCACTTAATTGAACCGCGTTTTATTCATGCCGCTCTAACTAAATAATATATCCGTTATTTTTCTTGTGCGGCTTCAGCTTGAACGCACAAATGCAAATAGAATGCATCAAGCGCTTTTATATCCGTTTCACGTTCAATCGCAGCGCTATGACCTTCGGCTCTAACGCCATTAATCGCATTGCAAACAGCTTTAAACGCTCGAACATCCTGAGGAGCTTCAGACACGTCTTCATCTTCATCATCGTCATCATCAACCCCACCGACATGTATAATGGCGGTGGCTTTATTATTGACAGCAAGCAGCTCTTCTTGAGTTAATTGGCTTAATTCATAAGCAGCTTTGACTATTCCAGATCGACCATCTCCAGCCCCGCAATGAATAGCCACTTTCAGCCCTTGAGCTTCAAGAATCGCAAGTTTTTCAGTGACTGCTTTTAATGTCTCAACTGGGAGTGCATTTTCTTTAAAGAAGTCCGTAATATGAAATGCTTCATCATCTATATGCGTAATCCCAGCCCTTGCTAAAATATCTGGTAATGTTGCACTGCTATTTGCCCCAATAGAAATAAGCGTATCAATCTTTTGGGAAGTTAAAAAGTCACGATATCCTTCTAAGCCACTATTACCTATTGAACTTGGTCTTCTTGTCGACATTAACATGCCGCTCGGTGCCATACGCGCGTTGAATCGGCTCACTTCTTGTTCTGACAATTCCGTTTTTTTCGCTAATGTCAGTAATGTCGAATAACATTGCGCTAAACGTTCAGTACTAACCCCTATTTTTTCGGCGATCTCATCAAAATCATCATAATCACCTGAACCATCAGTAAACGTATTATACAAAGCTTCATTATCAAATTCTTCTTCTTCGCACCACTGTGAAAATAGAGAACCACACTCTGAGGGTAACATTTTATCGATTATTTCAGCAACGGAGGGAGCATCATTAGCCTTAAGATTATTCACCATCAATTCAGTATTAGATGTCGATACAGATGCAAGCAGCCTCATGTAACAAAGTGCTAAACGTTGGGAGCTAATCCCCATTTGCTTCGCAATATCATCAAACTGCTCATAATCTCCAGAGCCATCACTCAGCCCTTCATACAAAAGTTCATTATCAAACTCTTCCTCAATGCACCAAGCAGAAAACTGTGTGCCACATTGCTGCGGCAACATCGTATCCATTAACCGAGCAACAGAGCTGGAAGTCCCTCCTTTAATCTCAGCCAATGTCATAACTGATATATCCATTACTGGCTGTTGTTGCGCCATTTGCTGCAATTGAGAATTAGCTAAAAAAACACGACTATTAACAGCTTGCTCTTCACTTTCAGTTTGCTGCGTCAATACAGATGCAACGGATAACGGTACAGAAGAGTTAATATCAAACCCTGAATGAGAATTATTGGAGGGAGCCAAGGGAGATGGTGCCTCTTGTGTCACTCCACTCGCCTCATGGTTAGAGGCACTACCAAATACACTACTTGTTACTGATGACCATATCGATGACGCTGTTGAACTCAACGCACTCAAACTACTACCAAACAACATAAAAACACTTTCCTTTTTAATACAGTTATTTATAAATATACTTACTTTCACATATCCATTTTGTGATATAGATAAACAAAGCCTTTTTATAAGATGTGAAGCAAAACCCATTCACTCAAATGCAGAATAAAACGCCATAAACAGGCTCCAAGTCCGTGGCCAAAATTAGTTGACCACTTCAGCTAGGAGCTTGAAGCTCCCAGCCATCGATTATGAAAAATAAGTGAGAATCGACTTATCTAAATAGACTAAATTAGCCTTTATATCCAGGTTGTTGTGGAACATCATCCTCTGATTCATATCCATCATCATCAACTGAATTACTGCCGCTAACTCTATGATTATCAATAAAATTAATATCTACCTGTGTACCTATTATTTGACCATCTCGCTCATCAGTCTCTACTGGTTGCTGACTAAGGACGCGTTGTAAACTGCTTTGAGGTAAAAATACTGAAGATGAAGATGAAGATGAAGATGAAGATGAAGATGAAGATGATAAAGGACCACCTGGTGTCACCTCATTGTCTTCGATATCAGTTTCAATGTCGCTGACACTGCTCTTATTGCTATTAACACTCGTCGGTGCCGTTAAGACTTCAACCTCAACGGATTTTGCTCTTATAGGCTCAGCTGCAACAGTTTGATTGGATAATTTATTTCCATCCATTAAAGAAACGCGGACCTTATTATCCTCAAGATGCTGATATGTCAGTTTTAACAAAATCTCACTGTTATCAGTATCTAGAAGGTGTTCATCAAACGCTAACTTACCGATATAAAGATTTCCCTCCACATCTGTAGCAAAATTAGAGATCTGGTCATCAGACGAACTAGTACAGTCTATTAATTTTGTAAATACATCCATAAGATCATTATATGTCACCTCTTTACCATTCATCCCAACGAGATCACGAATGGCTTGTTTGGCTTCATCCCGATGAGTGCCTAGAAACTTATCAGACAGAAAATCAAACACCTTATTGATAAATGATTCATTACTATTCTTAATATTGTTCACTTCTATTTCAGAAATGATATTTGAATTCATGAAACCTGCTGAACTAGCCCCACCAAGTGTAATATCTGTCATTATTTTCCTCCCAAATATTGGATATTTTGTAAAATAGAAAAATATACATAGATGGGCCCAGATTAACTTCCATAAACAACTGAAATTATTATTTTTTCACAAAAACAAACATTAATTAAGTTTAATATTTGTTTACATTAATCGCTATTCTTTATGGATTTAGCCTCGACTTTATGGGTAGCTCGCACTTAACCGATTAACTCAAAAAAAAGCATTTAAAATGGCATAAAATTAAATATTATTTAAATATAATCAAAAGATAACTGAGTATTATAAAAAGGGGCTCACCGGCATAAATCGCTGCAATTGATAATGACCAATACTCATATTGAAAACAATTATTAATTAAAATTAACTTAATCGTTTAAGTTTTTAGCATGGAAAATGATACTTTTTATGTCAAAATACATGCGGCTGCATAAAAGACCACCTCTTCGATACACAAAGAGAAAGCCAAAGAAGTGCGACTTATCTCGTTCCAAGTCGATAATCGATATGACGTTGCCAAACACCTTAGCAACTTCCCTCCCCCAAAAAATAAGTGGAGGATGCTTTTAATAAACTCGCTGCAACACATTTTACACTCATTGAATAACATCACAGTTAATAAATATTCAGTGCCAATAATATGCTTAATCTGACTCTGAAAACGTAATGATGTGTAAAAAGGTTATTAAATCAGAGCCTACATACGCGCACAGCCCGACAATAATAATCACTGCTTTAAATGATAGCAGTGGCTTCGTTTTTATAAGCTGGCCGCCATATTTTAATCCACAACCTGACGACTTGAGCAGGTTTAGAAATCTTATATCTGTATATAAAACAACTTAATTGTTCATTTTATGACAAAAAATTATTTTTTTGATATCCAGCCACTTTATACCTTTCTATTATTGACACAGTCAAAACATCGAAAATATCGCTGAATTTATATTAACCGGAGAATTTATTATGACTGGAATGGCATTAACTTCAGGTCAATTTTCAGGACAAAGAATAACCACAGGGATGAGTCAGGCAGAAGTCGATAAACTATTTAAAACAGAGCGCTATGCGAGCTTTGATAACGCTTGGGAAACCACCAAGAACTGGTTCTGTGATACAGACAAAGCGAAAGCCGAAGCTGCGCTGCTCACTTTAGTTCAAGCGAGTACAGAATATCATCAATATTATTCCCCGTTAGTAGAAGAAAAAAACTACTCTACCTCAACACAAGATGTTAAACATGCTTTCGATGCACTTAAATTACTCGCTGGAGGTTATGGCGAGCGCTTTACACTCGATCATGATAGTGATACTCAAACTAATCAATACGTCATTGAAGCTGGTGACAGGGCATTTTGTTTAACATTCCTAGCACCTGAGCAAGCTTAGTACTCATAAGGCAAACATAAGTGAGTTGATTAAAACTCACTTATGCCTAACTCAGCAATAAAGTAAAAACCAGATCACTTCAGCTGAAATTAGGTTATTTAGCGTGCTTTACCGGACGTTCCCAACCGCTTATATGACGCTGCTTCACCCGAGTGATCACTAACTCATTCTCGGCGACATCTTTGGTGATAGTCGAGCCTGCGCCTAAGGTGGCATTTTTACCAATGGTCACCGGTGCGACCAATTGAGTATCACTGCCGACAAACACCCCATCTTCGATAACGGTTAAATGTTTATTCGCGCCATCATAGTTACAGGTAATGGTGCCTGCACCTATGTTCACTCCAGCGCCGATCTTAGCATCACCAATATAAGCCAAATGCCCCGCTTTTGACCCTTCACCAAGGACTGCTTTTTTCATTTCAACAAAGTTACCGATATGCGCACCAGTTTTCAGTTCGCTACCAGGACGTAAACGAGCAAAAGGGCCCGCACTGGCTTTATTGCCTAACTTGGCATTTTCAATAATAGAATAAGGCTTAACGATCGCATTATCATTAATGTCACAATCGATTAAAATCGCACCTGCGCCAATAGTGACATTGTTGCCAATAGTGACTTGTCCCTCAAAAATGACATTCACATCAATCATCACATCCATACCCACTGTGACATCACCACGAATATCAATACGACTCGGATCGCGTAAATTGGCCCCTGCAAGCATCAATTTTTCGGCTTCTCTCACTTGATAAGCCCGTTCAAGCTGGGCCAATTGCACCCTGTTATTAGCCCCTTCGACCTCAACAGCAGATTGTGGCTGCGCAGTGGCAATATCGACACCATCACGACTGGCCATGGCAATGATGTCTGTTAAGTAGTATTCGCCTTGGGCATTATCACTGGATAATAGACTCAGCCAGTGTTTCAACTGCTTGCCCGGCACCGCCATAATGCCTGTATTCACCTCTTGGATCAGTAATTGCTCGGCATTTGCATCTTTTTGCTCAATAATGCCCACCACTTTGCCACCTTCTCGCACGATACGGCCATAACCTGTGGGATTAGGTAAATTAACCGTTAAAATGGCTAAGCCACTCTCTGACTTGGCTTTTAATAATGCCGTTAGCGTCGACTCTTGAATAAGCGGCACATCACCATATAAAATCAACACCGTATCACTATCATCGATATGATTATTGGCTTGGGCGACCGCATGTCCTGTTCCGAGCTGCTCAGCTTGCAATACCCAATTGAGCGGCTGCTCAGCTAATGCCTGTTGTAATTGTTCTGCGCCATAACCATACACTAATTGAATCGCATCACTGCTCAGTGAATTGGCAGTATCAATAACATGCTGAACCATACTCTTATGAGCTATCGGGTGTAACACCTTAGGTAAGTCAGAGCGCATACGAGTGCCCTTGCCTGCGGCAAGAATGACAACATTTAATGACATGAAAGAAGTCCTTGTTATTTTTTGATTAAAGCGAATGACGAATTCAAATTTTCGATTAGAGGGTTATGGTAACCTAACCGCTACGAGATTGAAAAATTATCCTATTTTTAACCGCTCACTTTTCACCTAATCTTAGTAATAAAAGATGATGGCGTTTTAATGAAAGCTGAAAATGAAAATAGAACTTCACGCTAGACATTAATCCAAAAACAACTTAATCGATTAATATTTTTGATAATTATAAGTTTTTTTGATATCCCCTGACTAAATATATTCTCATAATATGTTAACAACATCTCCATACCGTACATTAAGAAGAAATAATTCATGACAGGAATAGCATTAAATCCAGGTTATTTTTCAAACACCAGCGAAATTAGCCAAGCAGAGATCCAAAATTTACACAATGGTGCAGGCTATGGTTGCCTTGAAAAAACATGGGACAGCATAAAAGATTGGTTCTGCGGTACAGACAAAGCAGAAGCAAAAGCAGCTTTGAACACATTAATAACAATGAGTAACGAGCTTAAGCCATATGAAAATGATATAGAAAAAAGCCGAAACCAATCCTTTTCTTTTTCAGCTACAGAAGTTAAAACTGCTTTTGATACACTAAAGAGATTAGCTGGAGCTAATGACATAAATTTCCGACATGATAAACTCGATGCTGATGTTAACAATTCAGCAGCAGATTGCTATATAATCACTGACCCTAAAGAGCAAACCCCACTAGCTGAGATCGTTTATATAATCTAGCGAGCATTGAAAGTCAACCGTAACCAACTGATTAAATTATTTATATTAAAACAATATAACCCGTAAAATAATCAGCGGTATTCAATGGCAAAATGCATTCACAACTTCCTAGAAAAACAACTGGCAGTGGCGTCACCGCAAAAGATAACCGCCTTTTTTAGAAGCAGTGACTTGGATCATCAGCTCTGGTGCACTTTTATGTTATTTACCCAGTGAGATTCATTTCACGCTTTACTCATGACTCTTTATTCATTTCTGAGGGCTTTAATCGGATCGGTGCGTAAGACTTTGGCGATGGGCATAAAGCAAGCGAGTGCGACGAAAACACTTAATAGCACTAATCCCAAAAACATCTCAGTCCAATAGATGGCAAAATGCCACTGAGGGATAGTACGACTATAACCCAAAGCAAAATAAGCGAGTGCAAAGGCAAATAAGAAACTTACCATTAGAGGTTGAGCTAACTGCCATAATTGACTGCGCAGTAAGCGTTTATTATTCGCACCCATGGCTAAGCGCACCCCTAAATCATAACGGCGCATATTCACCATGTAACTGACCATACCTGCGATGCCTGCTATTACCATGAGTAAGGAAATAAAAGACAGTCCACCCGCTAATATCGCCCCAAAGCGCTGATCTTGACTGATCTCATTAAAGTCATCTTCGATACTTGATAAACGCGCAATATCGAGCCTAGGGTCAATTTGGGTCAATTGATTATAGACATCACTTAAGCTAAAACCTTCATGCTCATCACTCACTTGCATTAACAATACGTCAGTTCGACCCCCCTTAAATACACTGGGAATAAAAATTTCAGCCACCTCATATCTCGACTGCCCCGGATAATCGGTATTACTCACAATCCCCACAATGGTCATAAAATTATCTATCGCGTATAACTTTACTTTTTTCCCTATTGGACTGCCACTGAATTGATCGGCCAATCGTTGACTAATAATCACAGGCGGAAAATTAGACAGCATATCATCTTGAGTAAAAGCAAGGCCTTGCAACTGCATATCAAATAAACTTAATTGCTTATCATCAATAAAAGCCGCTCTAACATTACTAATTTTAAAGTCTTTTTCATTAAATAATGGCTGGTGATTCATAATAAAAGGAACACGAGTATCACTAGCGCGACTCACCGCTTTAACATTTTCTTGAGCCATAAAATGTTGACTAATCGCCCTTTGCAGATTTTTACGCTCCTCTTTATTGTCAATCAGGGCGTAATTAACCTCCAGTGACCATAAATTATGCGTATTGATATGTGTCGGTCTGAGTGTTTCCGTTAACGTGCCCATTAGTACTTGGCTAGTGGCCACCAAAGTTAACACTGAAAATAGCAACTGCAGGCCGATTAAGCTATGGCTCACACCACGGCTCAATTGCTTGCCCGTGCCTTTACCACTGCTTTGTAAACTGGATAACAAACTGGCTTCATTGACGAGACTCAGTTCAATCCAACTAAACAACAAGGCAATACCAGCACACATCAAAACAGCAAACAACACAATATTGAGACTCATGCTTAAACTGCCGAGTCTAGGCAGTACATTACTGCCGATACTTTGGACTAACTCAAAGCTTAAAATGGTAAAAAATAACGCCAATAACACCGGGACACTGAGCAAGATAAAATTATGTTTTAAACTTTCTTTAAATAGCTGTTTACGCTTGGCCCCAAAGGCATAACTGACGGCCAAATATTTCACTCGGCTCATACCGCGCGCGACTTGCACATTACCCAAATTAATCAGGGCCATTAAGGTTAACAAGGATGCGCCAGTGATTAACATCCACACTAAGCGCACACTATCGCCCCGTAAGGCCTGAATAAAGGGTTCAACTTGTGCATTCAGTTCATACATTTTCGCCGCTCGTGGCATATTGATTACCGCGGCAGCCTGCATTTTCTCAATTAATGCTTCTGTAACAAATTTAAGATTTTGTCCATCAGCCAAACGCATCACTCCTCGAACATTAGAAGTTATACTCCCCGTTTCAATAGGGTTGAATTGTTCATCCATATCCAATGGTAACCAAATACCTTCTGACACCTCATCGTCATCCGGTAAGCTCCAATGATCAGACGTCACACCAATCACCGTAAAACGACGTTCATTCAGCTGAATTGATTTGCCGATAATATTGTCATCACCAGCAAAATGCTGCTGCCACGCCCCGAAACTGAGTATGGCAGAAGGCTGCTTATTGCCAAGCTGTTCACGCTCATCAAAGAAACGTCCTAAAACAGGTTTAACCTTGAGTACTTCAAATAAATTACTGCTGCCAAAAAATACCGGCACATCGGGGCGGGATGGCAATTCAAGTAGCTTATAATCCGACCATGAAAAGTACATACCAATATCAGCGATACCTTGACTTGTTTCTTTGACATCGAGTAAGTTTTTACTGTTGGTGCCTGACTCATGCTGACCGTTAAATAGCATATAACCTTGATAAACATATAGATTTTTACTATCCCCATAGGGCAAGGCTTTAAGCAATACGGTATCGACAATACTGAACACCACAAACACTATGGTGAGCGTCAAGGTTAGACTCAATACCACTGTCGCGTAATATTGTTTGGCCTTTAATAGATTACGCACTAAGGTCGAATTGAACATCAGGCATGCTCCTCTTCACTCTTTTCTACAGCGCCTTTAAAAACATTTTCAACAGAAGCATCCCCTTTTTTCACATCAGATAACACCTTGCCATCGAGCAGCTGAATTTGCCTATGCGCCATTTGCGCATAGCGAGGATCGTGGGTCACGAGAATGATGGTGGTGCCTTGCTTATTGAGCTTATCGAGTAACGCCATCACAGCATCACCGTTTTTAGAATCGAGGTTACCCGTCGGCTCATCGACCAGCATAATGCCAGAATCCGCCGCCAAGGCCCGTGCAATTGACACTCGCTGCTGCTGGCCACCGGATAGCTGATTAGGGAACAAGCCCGCTTTATCGGCTAAGCCGACCATCTCCAGACATTCGTTTGCTCGCGCTTGTCGCTGCAATTTGTTATCGCCGCGATATTTCAGCGGCAGGGCAACATTATCAACAACGGTTTCATCATCGAGTAAATTAAAAGCCTGAAACACAAAACCAATACGACGGCTGCGGATCTCGGCGCGCTGATCGCCATTCATACCCGATACCAGTGACCCATCGATATGGTATTCTCCAGTATCAGGGGTATCCAATAAGCCTAATATATTCAATAAGGTGGATTTTCCGCAGCCCGATGGCCCTGAAATGGCGACATATTCTCCCTCATGTACGTTAAAGTTTATTCCTTTTAAGACCTGCGTCGCTTTCGCTTGTGAGTCAAAGCTTTTTTGGATCCCTTGAATACGTAATACTTCCTTTTTCATCTTTATACTCCTGTTCTTATTCTTCATGCTGAGCTTAATAAGTTAATTGGATTTGGGTGGCATCAGATGGATCAATACCTGCAACCACCACTTTATCGCCGGGTATTAACCCTGAAATCACTTCGATACGCTTACCGGATATTTGGCCAAATTTAACCTCAGTCAACACCCCTTCATCTTCGCTCACCAGTTTGAAGATGGATTGCACACTGTTCTCATTGACCCCTTGTGGAGTATCAATAAAGCTTACTTGTAACCGAGATTGACCGAAAATAACCGCATCCACCATTTGCAGTGGACGAATATCACTGCTTAAGTCTTCCGGTAATTGAATATCGACTCGTACTGCGCCATTTTCCACCACTGGCGCGATACGAATAATTTTACCTTCCACCAAACCGTGACGAGTATCAATTTCAGCCAAGCCATTTAATTGCACTAAATTGGCCAACATTTGCGGCACACTGATTTCAGCGATTAATGCTGACAAGCTGCCGACATGAGCCAACTTATCGCCTAAGTTGACACTTTGGCCTAAGCTCACAGGCAAGCTTTGCAATACCCCTTTAATGCCCGCCTTGACCACGAGTTGATCGAGTTGATATTTGGCATTGTTAAAACTGGCCTGTGCTTGCAAAATCACTTCATCTTGAATCGATAAATATTCTTTATGGGCTTGTTTGAGTTTATCGAGTTTTTGCAATTCGAAGACCAGTTTTTGCTGAAGTTGTTTGGCTTGTAAGCGGCCTTTTTTGGCCTCCACCGCTGAAATTACCCCGAGCTTTGCCAAGGGGGCTTCTGCCTCGGCTTGCAAGCTCGCCATCTCGGCATTGGCTTGATATTCTGATAATTCAGATTGCTGCGCTAATACTTCACGTTGCTGTTCTAGAATGAGTTTACGCTTTTGGGTTTTACTGTTTTTAAGCTCACCTAAGGCTTGTTGCAGCGCGACTTCTAATTGCGTATTTTTAAGCGTGATGATTAAGGTATTAGCTTCAACGACAGCGCCGGGTTTTAAATGTATGCTGTCGACCACTGCGGTAGTCGTTGCAGTAATAGAGCGTTGATATAAAGATTGCAATGTCCCATAGCCAGTCACCTCTTGAGCAAAGTCGCCACTCTGAACTTGACTAATATTAATACTATTGGCAGCGATATAATCCTTATTACCGGAAAAGCCTAATAGCCAGCCAGCAATAATTAGCATTGCAGACGTCAATATTAAACCACTAAAAACGGTTTTTTGCGTTATCCATCTCATCGATTATTCCTACAAGTGCTTAAAATAATAAAGCACACTGATAGTGTACTTAGCCCAATGTTCTGAGCCATTGCACTATGAAGATATTCCACTTTTTAGGCTATAACTAAACTATAACCAAAGCGATTCTTTAACATGGAGAATAAGAAACTAATACCAACTTGAATAAGTAAACATTCAATTCAGAGACTCTCAGGTATTTCAATTCAAGGCCCATGAATGACAGAATGGTTGTTCCCTTGTGAGTTCATGAAACGTAGAAGTGGAATGGCTGAGAGACTCACTTTGTGCGAGTTTCAAAGCACGTTATACTGCGTTGGCTACTCTTGATATAGAACAACTATTAGCTTCAAGTATCCGCCTTATCCACCGTGCTTTGAATTCTCGCTGAATACATATTTATTTATTTATCCAAATTGGTATCAAATATAAGTTCTTTAATTTCATTATGTTCAATTGTATTTGAACGATAAAGTAACTTATTATCTACGGGAGATAATGCGATACGAGGAAAGAGGTGATAGAAGCGAGCCTTGCGTATTTGGTGCTGCTTACTCAGTAAATTAAACTCATGTATATAGCTAAAGCGATAATCAAAATCACTCCAAAGCACCATGGTTCCTCTGACATACCAACGAGTGATGTCAGTAAAATTAATTTGCTTATTAAGTGGCATAATGGTTTTTTGATGATTAGCCATGGTAAATAGCCAACCCGACTCATTCGCTAACACATACCCATCACGGGTGGAACGAATGGATCGATAATCTTGTATAAACACGTCTGTTTGCATATTGGTTAAATCAAGCTTTTGTATTTGCCAATGCCCGCCGATCCGCTCACCATAAAAAACATAGCCCCCCTCTTCCGCTACGACAAAAATGGCATCGCTGACCACTTGATGTCGCGCCGTTAAATAAGTCAGTGTTGCTTGCTGTTGTTCACGTTGTCCCTCTATATCCTGTCCAGCAGCGGCATTCAATCTTAATATTGCTAATCGGTTAGCTAGTTTGACGAGTAGAGCAGATTGTTCCACTGAATATTGCAGGATCTCAATCTCATCACTCCCAATAAAAAAGGCCTGCTTGGTATGTGCGGCTTCATCATATAAAGCCAACTCATTGGTTTCCCCAAACTTGGTGGTGATCCACTTGTACTGTGCATCGGCATAAAAAACCGAACTCACCCCCCCCTCAATATTTAAGAAATCATGTTGATAGCACATATCTAGGGCACAAGTTTGTGCGGGTTCTAGGCTTTCTTCTACATAAAATTGCGTTTTACGTGACAAGTCTTGCTGCAATAGGGTTAATTTGTTTTTACTTGCACTTAGCCAAGAAAATCGACTCTCAGCGTCGACTAATAGTGTCTCTTCTGTCTGAGAAGTGAGATCCAACAACACTAATTTATTGGGATATAACAGCAATAGCTCGGTATCACTCTTCCAATCTAATCGTGGTGTTGAATGAGGTAATACTTTGTTTAAAAGCTGCCGCTTAGAGGTTAAATCAATCACACTTAACTCAATTTGCTTGTTATTCAATTCTTTTATCGCGGCAATTTTCTGCTTATCAGGAGAGAGTTTAGCCATCAAAAAGTTTTCGCCTGTATTACTGGTCGATAACAGTAAACTTAATGCTAAGGAATCGAGGTTTAAACGATAATACATAGGCGTATCAGTGAGTGTTTTTGCCAATAATACGATGACTTCATCTTCAGCCTGCCCTATATGCACATCACCAATAAAATGAAACGAGGTCAATAATGGGGTTAACTCAGACTTTTGTCCATCCAAATACACCCTTTTGAGTGAGCAGGCACCCGCAATAAGATCGGTATAAATAATCTGGCTATTATTTTTTGCAAAGGATAAAAAGGTGGCATTACTGGCATCATAGGTCAGCTGACTAACCTGACCGCTTTGTTTATCGAGTAGGTAAACTTGATTATCTTGTTCACTTGCAAGCTTGCCCGTAAACGCAATCAACTTATCATCACTACTCACTTCAAGCGTGAACTTCTCTCCTGGAAATGGTGATACTGACGTCAAACCAATGATATTCTCAGACGGTATTGCTTTTGAAATAAGCTGCTTAGCGCTGAAAATAGACAATGTGATCATCAATATAACTACCGCCAACGCGATATAATACCAAGGTGTCCACTGCCTTAAGCCTGTCCGATTAACCGCTATTGTATGGAACGCTTTCGACTCAGCCTCACTTTTAACGGGCATAGCTTGTTCTTGATTATCACTAGGATGCACTTCGATATGACAGACAAGTTTATAGCCTCTTTTAGGCACCGATTTAATATATTGAGGGGTATTAAGATCGGTATCATTAAACAGCGTACGGAGCTTTTTAATGGCGCTGCGGACCGCAGTATCAGAGACGACTCTATCGGACCACACATTATCATGCAGCTCTTGCAGAGTGACATAACGCGGCTGTTGCTGATAAAGATATAATAAGAGTTGGAGGACCTTAGGCTCAACGGAAAGCTCAGTGTCATTACAATATAAAATATGTTGCTGTATATCGAGTTTGAAATCACCTAACTGCACCCAATTGCATTCAACTTGCACTACTGCTCCCTCAAAGACGACTGACAATCACAAATACTACAAGATAATCATCACGTAAGCCAATAACAAAAAGAGCCGTTATAAACAACACTCCTTTTTTATACGAATAAGGAAATAATAAGAAATATAGAACACAAAAAAGGCGCCATCAGGCGCCTTTTTTATTAAGCAGGTAAATCACACTGCTATATCAAACATTGTCAGTGAAGAATAACCTTATCTACCTAGGCTTTTCTTGATGGTATCAACGACGCGCAATTGAGCAATAGCTTGCGCTAACTCGGTTGCCGCAGCGGCATAATTGAAGTCAGCTCCAGCATTAGCCATACTGGCCTCTGCATGACGCTTGGCTTCTTCAGCGGCTTTTTCATCAATATCATCAGCACGCATGACCACATCTGCCATGATAGCAACAGAAGTTGGTTGAACTTCAAGCAAGCCGCCTGAAAGATAAAACACTTCTTCTTTACTATCGAGCTTAGCGATACGTACCATGCCAGGTCTAATGCTTGTCAGCAAAGGCGCATGACCTAGCTTAATACCTAGTTCACCTTCGCCACCAGTTACTTGTAAACTCAGTACCTGATCTCCGAAGATGCTGCTTTCTGCACTCACAACATCAAGACGTATTGTCATGCCATCACCCTGTCTGCTATTAAACTGGCCCAAGGCGAGTTACTTTTTATTCGCTTTTTCGACAGCTTCGTCGATAGAGCCAACCATGTAGAACGCTTGCTCAGGAATGTGATCAAACTCACCTTCCAATAGTCCCTTAAAGCCACGGATAGTATCTTTAAGTGAAACGTACTTACCTGGAGAACCAGTAAATATTTCAGCAACAAAGAATGGCTGAGACAAGAAACGCTCAATCTTACGGGCACGTGCTACGGTTGTTTTATCTTCATCAGATAATTCATCCATACCCAGAATGGCGATGATGTCTTTTAGTTCTTTATAACGTTGTAGTACGGTTTGAACACCGTTTGCAATGTCATAGTGCTCTTGACCAACAACCAAAGGATCAAGTTGACGTGACGTCGAATCCAGTGGGTCAACCGCTGGGTAAATACCCAAAGAAGCAATTTGACGTGACAATACTACAGTCGCATCTAAGTGAGCGAATGTGGTTGCTGGTGATGGATCGGTTAAATCATCTGCAGGAACATAAACCGCTTGAACAGAGGTAATAGACCCTGTTTTAGTCGATGTAATACGCTCTTGAAGCACACCCATCTCTTCAGCCAATGTTGGCTGATAACCTACCGCTGAAGGCATACGCCCTAGCAGCGCTGATACTTCCGTACCCGCAAGAGTGTAACGATAAATATTATCAACAAATAATAATACGTCACGACCTTCGTCACGGAACTTCTCAGCAATGGTCAAACCAGACAAGGCCACACGCAGACGGTTTCCTGGAGGCTCGTTCATCTGACCATAAACCATGGCCACTTTATCGAGTACACCTGAATCTTCCATCTCGTAGTAGAAATCGTTACCCTCACGAGTACGCTCACCTACACCTGCGAAGACAGATAAACCTGAGTGGGCTTTAGCGATGTTGTTAATCAGTTCCATCATGTTAACTGTTTTACCAACACCCGCACCACCAAACAAACCGACTTTACCACCTTTAGCAAACGGACACACAAGATCGATAACCTTGATACCCGTTTCTAAAAGCTCAGTGCTGCTTGATTGATCTTCATATGAAGGCGCATCACGGTGAATAACATAACGCTCTTTTTCACCGATTGGACCCGCTTCATCAATAGGCTCACCCAATACGTTCATAATACGACCTAACGTCGCATCTCCAACCGGAACTGAAATTGGTGAACCTGAGTTTTCTACCTCGATACCTCGACTCAAACCATCGGATGTACCCATAGCGATGGTACGGACTACGCCACCACCAAGCTGTTGCTGAACTTCCAGCACCAAGCCTTTACAAGAGCTTTCACCAATAATTTTTAGAGCGTCGTATACCTGAGGTACGGCATCTTGTGGAAACTCAACGTCCACAACCGCGCCAATCACTTGGACAACAGTACCTGTGCTCATGATTAATCCTCTAAAACTTGTATTCGTTACCTAGCCTAAACCGCTGATGCACCTGAAACAATTTCCGACAATTCTTGCGTAATCGCTGCTTGTCGAGCCTTGTTATAAACCAGTTGCAAGTCATTAATCATATCACCCGCATTATCGGTTGCAGACTTCATTGCTACCATACGGGCAGCCTGTTCAGACGCAATATTTTCGACAACACCTTGATAAACTTGAGATTCCACATAGCGCACTAATAAGGTATCCAAAAGTGCTTTTGGATCCGGTTCGTAAATGTAATCCCAATGATGAGCACGCTCATCATGATCTGACTTCGGCAAAGGTAGCAGTTGCTCGATCACAGGCGCTTGCGACATGGTGTTAACGAATTTGTTATACACAATATACAAACGATCCAGCTTGCCTTCATTGTAAGCTTCTAGCATCACGCGTACCGAACCAATCAAATCCTCGAGTTTAGGTGCATCACCTAAACCTGAAGCTTGTGCTGGTACGTTACCGCCAAAGCTTTTGAAAAATAGGACACTACGAGCACCAATAGGGCAGAAATCAAATTCTACCTGTTGCTCTTGCCAATTTTTCATGTCTGTCATAACCTTTTTAAACAGGTTAACGTTCAGACCACCACAAAGACCACGGTCGGTAGACACTACAATGTAGCCCACCCGCTTAGCATCTCTCACCTCTAAATAGGGGTGTTTATATTCGAGAGAACCTTGCGCCACGTGACCAATCACCTTACGCATCGTTTCCGCATATGGACGACTTGCAGCCATGCGATCTTGCGCTTTGCGCATCTTGCTAGCTGCCACCATTTCCATGGCGGAAGTGATCTTCTGAGTGTTTTGAACACTCGCGATCTTACTTTTAATCTCTTTAGCGCCGGCCATCTTTACTCTCCAATCTGGACCAGAGGTGCCTTAAGACACCTCATTTGTCATTACCAGGTTTGGGTTGCTACGAACGTGTCGAGGCCAGCCTTCAGTTCACCTTCGATGTCGGCATTATAGCTGCCTGTTTCGTTGATGTTCTTCATTAGGTCAGCATGCTCGCTGTTCATGAACGAGAGCAAAGATGCTTCGAAATCACCGACTTTATTCAGCTCAACACTTTGTAGGTAACCTTTCTCGGCAGCGAAAATCGCCACAGCCTGACAGGCTACACTCATTGGTGCATATTGCTTTTGTTTCATTAATTCGGTAACACGCTCACCATGCTCTAGTTGAGCACGTGTTGCATCATCAAGATCAGATGCGAACTGTGAGAAGGCTGCAAGCTCTCGATACTGTGCTAGTGCAGTACGAATACCACCAGACAATTTCTTAATGATCTTACTCTGCGCCGCACCACCTACACGTGAAACAGAGATTCCTGGGTTAACAGCAGGACGTAGGCCTGAGTTAAACAAATCTGTTTCAAGGAAGATTTGACCATCGGTAATCGAAATTACGTTGGTCGGTACGAATGCCGAAACATCACCGCCTTGGGTTTCAATAATCGGTAGCGCGGTCAAAGAACCGGTTTTACCTTTTACTTCACCCTTAGTGAACTTCTCTACATACGCTTCATTGACGCGTGATGCACGCTCAAGTAAACGAGAATGTAGATAGAAAACATCACCAGGATAGGCTTCACGTCCAGGAGGACGCTTCAATAGTAATGAAATTTGACGATAAGCAACGGCTTGCTTAGACAAATCATCAAATACGATTAACGCATCTTCACCGCGATCGCGGAAGTATTCACCCATTGAGCAACCAGAATACGGTGCTAAGAACTGCAATGCAGCTGCTTCAGACGCCGTTGCCACAACCACAATGGTATTCGCCAATGCGCCGTGCTCTTCTAGCTTGCGAACTACGTTAGCGATGGTAGAGGCTTTTTGCCCAATCGCGACATAGACACACTTAATGCCAGAATCTTTCTGGTTAATGATGGCATCGATCGCCAAGGCAGACTTACCCGTCTGACGGTCACCGATGATTAATTCACGTTGACCACGACCAATTGGGATCATGGAATCAACGGTTTTATAGCCTGTTTGAACAGGTTGTGATACTGATTTACGTTCAATAACACCTGGGGCTATCACTTCAACAGGAGAGAAACCGTCATGTTCAACAGGTCCTTTTCCATCGATAGGTGCACCTAACGTATTAACGACGCGGCCCAGTAGACCACGACCAACGGGGACTTCAAGAATACGCCCCGTGGTTTTAACTTTGTCACCCTCTGCCAATGTGGCATAAGGGCCCATTACGACGGCACCGACACTGTCGCGTTCTAAGTTCAACGCGATAGCAAAACGGTTACCAGGCAGTTCGATCATCTCACCCTGCATCACATCGGCTAGGCCGTTGATGCGGATAATGCCGTCACTTACTGCAACGATAGTACCTTCGTTGCGAGCTTCACTAACGACTTCAAACTGCTCGATCCGCTGTTTAATCAGATCGCTGATTTCAGTGGAATTCAGTTGCATGCTCAAACTCCCAATTACGACTGCAGCTTATCAGACAGACGCGATATTTTACCGCGGACCGAGCCATCAATGACGAGGTCTCCTGCATGAATGATCACACCCGCGATAAGCGTGGTGTCTATGCTGCAATTCAGCTTAACTTTGCGTGCGAGACGTTTCTCTAAAGAAACACTAATCTCCTGTATTTGCTCTGAACTTAGCTCGACTGCAGAAACGACATTCGCTTCTATTTCCTTCGCCCATTCATTACGAAACTCAACATAAAGTTGATATACAGCAGGTAGTACTTCTAAACGACCGTTTTCAGCCATTACCCTAACTAGGTTTTGACCATGCTCATTGAGTTGCTCACCACAAACTCCGACAAAGAGTTCTGCAAGCTTACTACTGGACAATACGCCAGTAAGCAATGGGTGTATGGTTTCGTTTTCACTTACCAAAGACACAAAGTTAAGCATTTCTGCCCAACTATCCACGGCATTTTGCTCAATAGCAAAGTCAAACGCAGCCTTTGCGTAAGGACGAGCAATGGTGGTTAATTCAGCCATAACTCAACTCCCTTATCAAATTTCAGCGACTAGTTTATTAACTATGTCGCTATGGGCGGCTTCATCAATCGAACGCTCAAGAATTTGCTCTGCGCCAGTGATGACTAGAGAAGCAACCTGCTTACGCAGATCCTCTTTCACGCGATTACGTTCAGCTTCAATTTCTGCTTTACCCTGAGCGATAATATTAGCGCGCTCAGCGTCTGCTTCCACTTTGGCTTCATCAACAATTTGAGCTTTGCGTTTGTTCGCTTGCTCAATTATCTCATTTGCCTTAGCTTTGGCTTCTTTTAGTTGATCAGTGGCTTTCGCCTGTGCCAACTCTAGGTCTTTTGCTGCACGGTCAGCATCAGCTAAACCGCCAGCAATCCTTTTTTGACGCTCTTCGATGGTATTCATCAAAGGGGGCCAAACAAACTTCATGCAAAACCACACGAAGATAATAAAGGCGACCGTCTGACCGATTAAGGTAGCGTTGAAATTCACAACAGCCTCCTATTTAGATTAAAGACAGAAGCGTTTATTACAGCATTGCACCCAATGGGTTAGTAAATAACATATACAGTGCAATACCCACACCGATCATCGTTACGGCATCCAATAGACCCGCGACGATGAACATTTTAACTTGCAGCATAGGCGCCATTTCTGGTTGACGCGCAGCGCCTTCTAAGAACTTGCCACCTAAAAGGCCGAAACCGATAGCAGTACCTAATGCACCCATACCAATCAACAGAGCAACAGCAATAGCTGTCATGCCTAATACAGTTTCCATCTCTATCTCCAGTATTCTAAATCTTTATTTAGTTAATTGATTTAGTTTAATAAAATCTTCAACTACCCTTAGTGATCTTCATGTGCCATGCTTAAGTAAACAATGGTCAACATCATGAAGATAAACGCTTGCAATGTAACCACCAAAATATGGAAGATTAACCACGCTAGTTGTAGACTTACACCTAGTGAAGCTATCGCCCAATTGGCACTATACATAAGCGCAATAAGGATGAAAATCAACTCACCTGCGTACAAGTTACCAAATAAACGCAATGCCAATGAAATAGGCTTCGCAATTAAAGTAACTGACTCAAGTAACAAGTTGACAGGTATCATTGCCCAATGGTTAAAGGGCTGTAACGTCAGCTCTTTTACAAAACCTGTCACACCTTTGACTTTAATGCTGTAATAAATAACCAGCACAAACACACCCAAGCCTAAGCTGAAAGTAATGTTTACGTCAGTGCTAGGCACTATTTTCATGTATGGAATGCCCGCTGCTGCGGCCAAGGCTGGTATCCAATCCACAGGTACCATATCCATGAGATTCATTAAGAAAATCCACACAAAAATTGTTAACGCTAGCGGTGCTATAACAGGATTGCGACCATGGAAAGTTTCTTTCACGCTGCTGTCAACGAACTCAACAATCATCTCAATAAAACATTGAAGTTTACCGGGAACGCCTGTTGTCGCTTTTTTTCCAACGCTACGAAATATCCATAAAAACAAAACGCCAAGACCAACCGAAAAGAGCAACGAATCAATATGCCATGTCCAGAACCCTTCACCAACCGATAGGTTAGTCAAATGATGCTGGATATAGCCCTGCGGTGTTACATCACCGGTTGCAGATGCAGACATGATTCATCCCACTTAACTTTGCTTGAAATATAAAGGAGCTGCCCAATGCACTGTCAACGCTAATGTGTAACAAACAAAAAGTGGCATAAAAACCACCTTTATATAAATAAACACCAACGAAAACATTACAATCGTTAACAGCATCTTTACCGCTTCCCCCCAGTAAAAAGTCTTAATGACCTTTGCTGACGCACTTGCTCCCGTATGGGAAAAAGCGAGGGTTGCGAATACAAAATTAGGAAGCACAGCAATGGCAGCACCTGCTAAAGCAGAATAACCAAACTGGGCTCCCCACATCGCGAAAAAGAAAATTGAAGCAGTCACAGCTACCGCCGCCTGCATCATCACTAACTTATAGGCTGATCGCCGGCCACGACGAGCTAAAATCTTACTCAACTTATCTCCTCCGCATTAGTACTTTTTGTTATCGATAACCGAATGTTGAACATTCGTATGAAAGTCGAGGGACAAAAAGCTTGCGAAAGTATACCGTTTCGGCACTTCAAAGCAAGTTTAACTGAATAAAATTGGAGACTTTTAACGTGATTTATGTCAAAAGTCCTAAATGATAAGATTAACAATTGTTACAAATTTACATAATATTGCTTTAACTTGGTCTTTTTAGCCAATTTTCTCGATAATTCCATCGAGTTCAGCTAAATCTTGGTAATTTATTACCAATTTTCCTTTGCCTTTTTTATTATGAGTAATTGATACTTTTGCACCTAATCGCTCCACTAATTGGTTCTCTAGACGGTAAACATCATGATCTTTCTCGGGCTTATCGACGTTTTGAGGCGGAGAAAGGGTTTTACTCACTAATCGTTCTGTTTCTCGTACGGTGAGTTCTTTAGAAACAACTAATCTTGCCAAAATAGTTTGCTCATCACCTTCAATAGCGAGTAAAGCCCGAGCATGCCCCATATCAAGATCACCATATTCCAACATTTTTTTAACGGCATCATTTAAGCTATTTAACCGTAGTAGATTAGACACTGTTGCTCGCGATTTACCGACTGAATCGGCAATTTGTTGATGGGTCAATTCAAACTCATGCAATAACCGATGCAGTGCAATCGCCTCTTCCATGGCATTAAGATCTTCTCGTTGAATATTTTCAATTAGGGCAATGGACATCGCCGCTTCATCGGCCACTTGTTTGACAATACAAGGGATACTCGATAATTCAGCCAATTGGGCCGCGCGCCAGCGCCTTTCACCTGCAATAATTTCATAACCCGTTGCTGATACTTTTCTCACCACAATGGGTTGAATAATGCCCTGACTGGCTATCGATTTTGCCAATTCATCCAATGCATCAGCTGACATATCTTTTCGAGGTTGATATTGACCCGGCCTTAATAAATCCACATCGAGATTAATCAGTAATTCATGTGCTTGGTCTTTTTTATTCACATCTAACAATGTTTCTATGTCTGCACTGCCCGTGAATACTGCTTCTCGCTGTTGGACGGCTTGACTGGTACTTAATAATGCATCCAACCCTTTACCTAAGCCTCTTTTCTTTTGTGTCATAGTATTCCCTTAAGCTTGTGCTTGCTTATTGCTCGCGTTCTCATCTTCACGGCGAATAATTTCCCCCGCTAAAGCAAGATAAGCTTTAGCTCCGGCACTGGATTTTTCATAATACATGGCAGGAGTACCAAAACTAGGCGCTTCAGCTAAACGAACATTACGAGGAATAACAGTACGATAAACTTTTTCACCAAAATGCTGTTTTAATTGATCAGACACATCGGTAGAAAGACGATTACGAGGATCGTACATGGTACGTAAAATGCCTTCAATATGCAGGCCATTATTAATCATTGAACTCAATTGACTAATTGTATCCATTAATGCGGTTAACCCTTCTAAAGCATAATATTCACATTGCATAGGCACAATGACAGAATCAGCTGCTGACATGGCATTAACCGTAAGCATATTGAGTGACGGTGGGCAATCGATAAAGATAAAATCGTATTCATCTTTAATCGGTGCTAACGCATTACGCAAACGAACTTCTCGAGCGAAAAAGTTCATCAACTTGACTTCGGCAGCCGTTACATCGGCATTCCCTGCAATGAGATCATATTTTCCACTGGTATCACGACACACAACCTCAAAAAAAGGCTTTTCTTCTACAAGCAAATCATAAGCAGTATGCTCAACCGTATACTTATCGATACCACTGCCCATGGTGGCGTTACCTTGAGGATCGAGATCAATCAATAAAACCCGACGTTTCGTCGCTGCTAATGAGGCCGATAAATTAACGCATGTTGTTGTTTTTCCAACACCGCCTTTCTGGTTGGCTACGGCAATCACTTTTCCCAAAATATCATCCTATCGGTCATGTCGACTTAAAAAACTTCCACTTCATTTGCTGACTATCACTTCTGCATGAATTTTGCACAGCAATCAATACAAATTGCTTGAAGCTACAGCAGAATGCAACTACTCAATTACACTAATGATGTATTTTGCTTTACGACTCGCAATAAATGCCGCTGCTCATCCAATTTAGGTATTATTAATTCAATCACATCGGTGATTTCAAACCCGTTAGGTAAATTTTTCATTTCTTCTGCGGACAACTGCCCTTTTAAGGCGTAAAAACAACCTGTCTCGTTCGGTAAATGCACACACCAATGCAACATATCTTGAATAGAGGCAAAAGCTCGACTCAGTACACCATCAAATTTTTGTTCAGGATGGTATGCCTCTACGCGACTTTCTACTGAGCTAATATTGCTAATGCCTAAATCAAACTTAACCTGTTTTTGAAAACGGATCCGCTTACCTAAACTATCGAGTAATACAAATTCTTTATCCGGATTTAAAATGGCAAGTGGGATCCCAGGTAAACCGGGACCCGTACCGACATCAATAAAACGTTGACCTTGTAAATGTTCAGATACCGCTAAACTATCCATAATATGTTTGATCAACATCTGCTCGGGATCGCGAATAGCCGTTAAATTATAAGCTTTATTCCATTTATGTAGCATGCTAACAAAATCAAGTAATTGTTGCTTTTGCTGCATTGTCGCAGTTAGGCCCATGGTAGCCAGATAATCATTTAATTGTGCTGATAACACAGAATACATCCTCGAAGAACAAGCTAATTAATCCGTTTAAGGTGATAAGTTTACTATCATTATTACGCAAATATAAAGAGAAGCCATTGGTTTCTCAGTGCTTTTTTATTAAGCTTTTTTTCTTAATAAACCCCGTTTCTTCAAATGCACTAATAAAATAGAGATTGCAGCGGGTGTCATACCTGAAATCCGAGAAGCTTGACCTATACTTTCTGGCTTATGTTCATTCATCTTAGCAATCACTTCATTCGATAATCCAGGGACTTCTTGGTAATCTAAATCTAACGGTAATCCTGTCGTTTCATGACGAATGGCTTTATCGATTTCATCTTGCTGACGCTGAATATAACCTGAATATTTCACTTGAATTTGCACTTGCTCAGCCGCTTGTTTATTTTCAAGTCCTGGGCCAAATCCTTCTAGCGCCATTAGTTTCGGATAATCCATTTCAGGGCGTCTTAATAACTCTTCAAAAGACGCTTCTCTCGCGATAGGAGAATTTAATGCTGGATTTAATACATCAATTAGTGGTGAATTAGGATGAACCCATTGACTACGAAGACGTTGTAATTCTAATTCAATTGCTTCTTTTTTCTCATTAAATATAGCCCAGCGATGATCATCAACTAACCCTAATTTATGCCCTTTATCTGTTAAACGTAAATCAGCATTATCTTCACGTAATAATAAACGGTACTCCGCTCGACTGGTAAACATACGGTAAGGTTCTTTCGTTCCTAGCGTCGATAAATCATCAACGAGTACACCTAAATAGGCTTCATCACGTCGTGGGCACCAAGCTTCTTTTCCTTGAACCTGTAAAGCTGCATTCATGCCAGCGAGTAAACCTTGAGCTCCCGCTTCTTCATAACCTGTTGTGCCATTGATCTGCCCCGCGAAAAATAACCCACTGATGGTTTTTGTTTCTAATGAATTTTTAAGATCCCGTGGATCAAAATAATCATATTCGATCGCATAACCTGGCCTTATGATCTGAGCGTGTGCCATCCCTTTGATCGATCGCACTAAATTCAGTTGAACATCAAAGGGTAAACTTGTTGAGATCCCATTGGGATAGATCTCATTAGTATTTAATCCTTCTGGTTCAATAAAGATCTGGTGAGAATTTTTATCTGCAAAGCGATGTACTTTATCTTCAATTGAAGGACAATAGCGTGGCCCAATGCCTTCAATAACACCAGAATACATAGGACTTCGATTTAAACCACCTCGAATAATCTCATGAGTTTGTTCGTTAGTGTGAGTAATATGACACGAGACTTGTTTTGGATGCTGTCCTACATGACCTAAGAATGACATTACGGGGAGAGGATCATCTCCTTTTTGCTCTGACATCTGGGTAAAATCGATGCTATTGGCGTCAATTCTTGGTGGTGTTCCGGTTTTTAAACGACCGACTCGAATAGGTAATTCACGTAATCGGTGCGCAAGCGCAATTGCAGGAGGATCGCCAGCACGGCCACCACTGTAATTTTCAAGTCCAATATGAATTTTACCCCCTAAAAATGTACCTGCAGTTAATACCACAGTCGGTGCTTCAAAAGCCAAGCCCATTTGTGTTACAACACCAGTAACTTTTTCATTTTCAACAACTAAATCATCTACTGCTTGTTGAAAAATACGTAAATTGGTTTGATTTTGTAAAATATTTTGTATTTTTTGTCTGTATAAATTTCTATCAGCTTGAGCCCGTGTTGCTCTAACGGCTGGGCCTTTACTGGAATTTAATGTTCTAAATTGGATACCTGCAAAATCAGTGGCTGTTGCCATTGCTCCACCTAAGGCATCAATTTCTTTGACTAAATGTCCTTTACCAATTCCGCCTATGGCTGGGTTACAGGACATTTGTCCTAATGTATCAATATTATGGGTGAGAAGTAGAGTTTTTGATCCCATTCTAGCTGCAGCTAAAGCCGCTTCTGTGCCAGCATGACCACCACCCACAACGATCACATCAAAGCGTTCATGAAAAAGCATTAAATAACCTTCGATTGGTAAAAGACATAATTTATTTCAAGCAGGGCATTTTAGCATTTGATCGACAGAAGGTGAACGATCATTTTCACTTGTTTTGATCCAGTGCGATCGCTTAATAGATCTTAAGATCTTTATATAGATCTATTATTGTTATTACTATTAAGATCGCACTTTTCTGTGGGTAACCTATATTCTTTATTATAATCAATGTTTAATGAGAGTATATTCCTGTGATCAGATCGGGATCAAACTGGATATAACGTGGGGATAGATCGCTGCTTTATCCACAGGGTAGTTCTTGACCATGATCGTGTGTTGAATAATACAGAGTTCTACTGGGGGTAAATAATAGCTTACCCACACTTTTATACAATAAGACGACAATATGTGGATAAACACGATCTAACTTGTGAGTGGATCTAGATGCGATCTGGTGTTTTCGATCTTAAAGTCGATCTTGCCTTTTAAGGATCCAAGATAATGCGGCCTTCTCAGGTATGGGATCGCGCTGAACATCTATTTCAATCTTATCCACACAGGCTTTAGCCGAGCAGTGTTCAAGTAGGCATTCTAGCTTGGTTGGGCCGTGACAAAACGTATCGTAGCTAGAATCTCCAATCGCACAAATAATGAACTTCTTGTGACTTAGATCGGGTTGGTTTTGTTCGATCTCATTAAAAAAAGGTTGAATATTATCGGGTAGATCGCCTGCTCCATGAGTCGATGATACGATAAACCAGAGTGAATCTTGCGTTAATTCTGTTCGATTCGGGGTTAAATGCAACTGGATCTCATGCCCTAATGCGGTGAGTTCAGAGGCGATTTCATCGGCAACATATTCGGCATTACCTAAGGTTGTTCCAACGATGATATCAATCTTTGACACAATTATTCCTGTCTTTATACGGCTAATTTGAAGGGATGATAAGTGAAATAGCTTTAGCAATCTAGAGTGAAATTTATGTTTTAATCAGTTTAGGTTTTGTGGCGTAAAGAAGGTAATTAACATCGGTATTTTTGTGTGTATACCATCGATGAGTGAAAGGATTCAAGCTCATGCCCTGACTATAAAGCACATTAACTTGATGAGTGTGTAATTGTGTGATTATTTCGCTTGGTTTGACAAAGTGTTTCCACTGATGAGTACCAATGGGTAGGTATCGCATAATATATTCAGCCCCTATTATCGCAATTAGATATGATTTAATGGTGCGATTTAATGTTGCCATTATTAATAATCCATTTGGTCGTAATAATTGGCAGCAAGTATGGATAAGCTTTGATTTATCATTAACATGCTCAATGACTTCAGTATTCAATATCACATCATATCCTTTTAATATTAACTTTTTGTCTACACCCGCTATGTTATTCGTGAGAAGTTCTTCCGCTAAACAATGTTGATAGTTTACCTTGATTTTTTTACTTTGTGCATGCTCTTTAGCGATGGAAATATTCATCGCACTAGCATCGATCCCTGTGACGTTTGCCCCCAGATCGGCTAAGGGTTCTGATAATAGCCCTGCGCCACAACCAATATCGAGTAAATCGATCGCTCGAAAGGGGTGATCTTGATTTAGATCGCGATCAAAGTGCTTGTTGATGGCCGATCTAATGTTTTTAAATCTTGTTTGATTAAAGGTTTTAACATGCTTAAACTTACCCTTGGGATCTCGCCATTCTTTTGCTAATTTATTAAACTTTTCAATTTCATTTTGAGTGTCTATTTTTGCAGATAAGCGACTTTTATCGAGCATGATGATTCCATTTTTTAGGGGGGTATGGTTTAGTATATAAGAGAAAAGCATTAGGCTGAGTTGAGAATGTTTCTTATAGTGAGTATTCAGAACAAGATTAAATACATTTAGTCAAATAGCGTGTGTGGCTGTTTTCCTACTGCGTATCACTTATTGATGTACGACCCATAGATGGGAAGGTAGAACGACGTTCGAATAAAAGTCGAGAACAACGATACCACACGAGCTCTACCTTGTATTAATAACCCGCAACCTGCTGCAGAAATAATCCGAAAAAATCCACGTCCCTTAGTGATTTCGTTTACTTAAGTTGGTGGCCGTTCTTTAATAACACATCTTTCTAATAGTGATTTATTGACTGCTATTCAATCTAAGTAATGATTGGATTGCTGCTTTTTTGACTGGGGTGCTTAGCGTAGAATGAAAGTGATATATTTGATGTCAGATAGAGGTTTGTTATGTATCGATATCAGAAAGCGTTTGGTGAAAATTTTGATCTTGGTTTTGATTTAGCTATTTGTCCATTTTTAAACGATAAAAGTAGACATGAAGATAGATGCCCAAGTTTTATTTTTGGTCATTTAGATCGTTCTGGCCAGTGATGCTACCAAGTGTTGTGGGTCGATTATTTAGATACATCATTACGTTTACAGCATCATATTCGTTATACGGTATTAGAAGCGAGAGTGTCTGATTTAATGGGTGTTGACTTTACTCAGGTGGAAGGGAGCCCCTTGTTATTTGAAAGTGAGTCGAGTAATGAGCTTTGTCGTTACTTAATGGAATTCCAGTAATGATGTTTTTTACGCTGAAGTTGAATTAGTGTCTTTTCTTAAATTTGAACAATGAGAAATCGACTATCACATATTGACTCAACCTTTAAAGCTAGTTACAGGATCAATATTTGTCTAAAAATCGAAATAGTCGATTAAATGTATTTTTACACTATTTTGTTGTTACTTATAGGTGTTTTTACATCTAACTGCTTAATAAATAAGTTTAAATTTATATATTCCTTTGATTTATATATTCCTTTTAATTATTGATTCATTCTAACAGTAGGGCGAATTTTAACCAGATGCATAGTATTATGAATTTTGTAACAAGGTATTTTAGTGGTGTTTGTTTCTTAAAACACTATAGCTTTATTAATATGATTTTATCGTCATTAGACATATAGGGAGATTTAGACAGGCGGTTTGTAGGGAGAATGTTATGCATATATATCAACGGGAGTTTGGCAAAAACTTTAACTTAGGCTTTGATTTAAAAACTTTTTCTTTTTTAGATAATTTGAGTTTTCATCTTGATGAATGTCCTAGTTTTGTTTTTCATAGTTTGCCTCCGAACGATAAAAAGTATCTATTACTGTGGGTAGAGAACAAAGATATCTCAATGATAGGTTGCGATTTTCCTCGTTATTCAGTGTTAACGGCGACAAACTTTGGTACGGTAGCGGCTCCTGAAATTGTACATGATGAAAATAGTAAGATCCTTTTTGCTAGTGAAGATGTTAAGGCGCTTTACCGATTCTTAGCTCCTTTTCAAATGTTGGATGCTCTTAAAGTGAGCTAGATGCTAAATATATTGATTATAGAATTATATTTTATCTTTATATGTTGATTTTTATTGTTTTTATTGACCTTTGAATAATTTTGGGGTTGTTTTTTTGTTGATGATAAAAAGATTGCTCATAACCTGAGGTTATTTGGGGAAGATTAATTAATCTAATAGAGTGGGCGTAATTACTATTAATGGAGAGTAGAATTATATCTAGGTTATTTATTCTATTTTTTTGTAGCCCTTTAAGATTGTCATATAAGACATGGAGGTTGTAGATTGATTTTCTAACATTCAGAGTTGAGGTTTTTATGTATCAATTTCAGGATGAATTCGGGAAAGATTTTGATTTAGGATTTGATCTCTCAGACTTTCCTTTTTTACATGATAAAAGCTGGAATGATGATGATTGTCCGAGTTTTTTATTTCACTGTGAAAGTCGAATAAAATCTGGAGAATATTTAGTTTTGTGGGTTAATTACGCTAAGCCTGAAGAGCGTTCAAATGATTACCCTCGTTATTTAGTGCGTACTGCTAGAAACATAGGAACAGATAATTTACCTGACATCGTGCACGATGAAACGACGGAAGTTGTATTTGAGAGTGAATCAGTAGAAGGACTTTTTCGTTTTTTGGTGCCGTTTCAGGTGCTGGAAAATATGAAATCAAAGGTATAGATAACGTGAATGAGGAAATGAAAGTCGTTAATTACGATGAAATATGACATTTATTGAGTGTTAATATAAAAAGGAGGTTTTATCATGCTTCAATATCAAGGTAGAAATGAGCAGAAAATAGCTTTAGATTTTTCATCTTTCCCCTTAGTGAATGATGAAAAAATGGGTGACGGTATTTGTTCTCATTATACTTTTTGTACCGAGAATGCCTATTTTGTCTTAAGGGTGGATTATGCAGGTTCCATGGATGATGAAATGGTTACCTCTCAATATTCAGTACTGAGCGTTAATCATCTTGGAGAATACCCCGCAGGGGAAGATGGGTATGTAGAAGAGTATCCAGATGTGTTTCATTATGAAGATAGTGAGATTATTTTTGAAAGTGATAGTATTGATGAACTGTATCACTTTTTACAGTCACAGACTATTCAGGGATAAGGGTTAATAGGCCATAGAGACTGCGGTAATAACTTTTATCTATCGTTTGTAATAACACGGACTGATACCAGTTGGTACGTTCGTCTTTCTATCTTTTGTGGGCTGCAGATAACTCAGAAAAGAGTGTTAAAAAAATTCTTGTCTGTTCCCCTTCATATACTAGTTAAATAATGTCTCAATGTCTTTGTTTATACAGTAGACTTCCCCTATTCATTGAAATTTATCTGCACTTATCATGTCAATAAAATCATTTATATTTATGCAGAGAACGGTAACCGTCCGAGCAAGTACATCTTCAACCGTGTTCATCGATCCCTTATGTTAACCCCTGACTATGATATCAGGAGTTAATATGACTAAGCGTTCTCATGAAGAGTGGGTT
>NZ_JAKIKS010000027.1 GCF_023284005.1 Shewanella surugensis | reverse complement strand
ACCCACTCTTCATGAGAACGCTTAGTCATATTAACTCCTGATATCATAGTCAGGGGTTAACATAAGGGATCGATGAACACGGTTGAAGATGTACTTGCTCGGACGGTTACACTAAGATGAAAAGTTATGGCCCTAGATTTCAATACTGGACGCTTTTCTGATTATAAATTGAGCATCAGCGATAGCCGATTAGACAAAATTCAAAATGCTGTGAGTGAAAAAGATGCTACTCATATGGGTATTTTCGATAAATTGAAAGATATGATTTTAGGTACCCATAAAGCAGAGGCTCTCACAGCACTATATGAATTAACCCATAATCCAAAAGATACATTGGATACCTCCAGCGCAATCAGTAAAATGAAAAGTTTTACGACATTAAAAAACAGCTTATCTGATACATATAAAGCCAACCTTTCAGCTCGAATTTAGATGGCTCTCACAGTTTTAATTTCAATCTCATGAATAAAGACAACCATTCAATTTTGAAGAACACTTTCCGATTTGGTGAGCCAAATATGGAATTAGCAACAATACGTCAATTACCGCTGAACAATGACGTCGATTTTCTTGATAAAAAATCAGTTGCAGAACACGGATTAGACCAAACACTTAAATCTGTATCTTATCAACCAAAACAACCCTGTATAGTCTCTCGAAATCAAAACGATGTTGAAATGCAAGGTGTTGTTCCTTTTAATCAAACTCGATTAAATCTTCATTTACTTGAAAAAGAGACATTAGTTAAAATGTCTGATGATCCTGTTTTAGCCCAAAAATGGGTTGCCGAACAAATGAAAATTGCTGCACATATAACCACTTTAACGACAAGTTTGCAGGAAGTATTATTCACTGATTTTCCCGCAGAAGGAGATATAGATGGTCACTGGACAACTGAAGCAAACCATCATCTACAAAATATATTGAAAGGAGTCACCCAATGCGCGACTCAAGAATTTAATCGCGAAGTAAACAACAATGGATCATTGCGAAACTATGCATGAATATGCAAACTGTTTATACACAAAATAACTGGTTGTTGGTTTAAGAGATTAAACTTTACCCAACGTTCCAGCTCAATAGTTTGTGAATATAACATACGGTATCGGTAAAACAGATTGTAGATTAAAAGCATTAAATCCATCATTCAGTTGGCTTTTCAAAGCAGACGATCCCCTGAGGGGTATCGCTATTTAGCGTGACATCATCCACCTCATAGATCTTCGTCCAGTCTTGATACTGCTTAAGATCCGCTTCGATTTTGGCTTTATCTTGGGTGGTAAAATCAATACAGGCCATTTGCATAAAGTCGGCATCAGAGCCAAGATGTTGACTCGCTTCACTTGGCTCTGATTCTGATGGATCAGCAGCACAACCTGCTAGCAACAGTGCACCCATGGCTAATATTAATAAATGTTTCACAATCACGTCTCTATTCTCTACTATTATCTACGTTCTACTTTATGAGGCTTGAAAGATTATAATTTTATTATTAAAAACATAGTTTTAATAAATGTACGCCACTAAATCCGCCTCTTGCTCCAGTAAACGTTGATATAAGGTAAACTGGTTCGCGGCTCGAACCAAATTGTGTCCGGGATACTGGATTTTAAAATAATGATCGCCTGCAAGGTGGTCGATTAAAAAACGGACCCCAAGCATAAAGCACATTAGCCTAGCTCCCAGCCATAGACTTTGCTTTTCGGCCAAGCTTATCACATCCCCTAATTCAGACAGGTAACCTTTACAAATTGCAGCAAATATCGTTTCACGTACACCCAGTTGTTCCAATTTATGTGAGTCTTCTTCTACTGTGGAACAAAAAGTCCTTACCATATCGCCAAAATCATACAACAAATAACCCGACATACAGGTATCAAGATCAATCACAGCCATGGCTGTCATATCGTGCATTTTAAAAAGTAAATTATTGATTTTAGTGTCATTATGGCAAATTCGCCGTGGTAACAATGAAAGCGTATGATTCACTTCCTCGATAAAATTAGTTTGATTTACAGCAAAATCAACCCAATGTTGACAGCCCTCGAGCCTTTGCCGTGGATCCTCTTTTACCGTCTGGGTTAACGATTTTATCCGCTGCGATAAATCATGGAAATCAGGAATAACATCCTGCATTTTATCTGGCTCAATAGCCATAAGATGACGGCTGAAGTGAGCAAAAGCACGCGCCGCAGTCTCTGCTTGTGCAGAGGTGTCTACCTGTTCGATACAATGACTACTTTCAAGGTACTCCATTCCTCGCCATACGCCCTGCTCGCCCAGATCTAACATAGATTGATGCTTATTTGTCATCAAAGGCCGAGGGATCGCTAATTGATATCTTGTTAAAGGATCTTGCTTGTCTAAATGGCTGCCCATTAAACATTGATAAACTCGATGCAGGTTATCCATCAAACTTTTAGGGCAAGAAAATACGTGGGTATTAATCCGTTGTAAAACCATCGCCCCTTGAGGCCATTGCACCAAAAAGGTTTGATTAATATGACCCTTCCCCAAAGGAGAAAGCTGTAGGCTATCGCCCAACTCTAGCCAGTTGAGATCAAAATGAACAAGCACATGCTGTTTAATAAAATCCGTTAATCTCGCATCCATCTTACCAATCATCCTCCAATAAAATCCCGCTCTGTGTCCACAGAATAAATCTTAACGATCAATAATCATCAACACAAAGTTCTTCAAAAGCGTGCTTGCCTAACACGGCGAAACTGCCTTTAATAAGCTGAATGTCTTACATTCACCCTTGAGCGTCACATAAACTCACACTCTCAACCAATATTATAAGTAATCACCGAAAACAGGGTTCCCGCCTAACACGGCTAAACTGCCTTTTAAGCTGAATGTCTTCATCCACCATTGAGCGTCACAAAGACTCACTCTCTCAACCAGTATTATAAGTAATCACCGAAAACAGGGTTCTTGCCCAACACGGCTAAACTGCCTTTTAAGCTGAATTTATACCCACAAAGACTCACACTGCCTCGCTTAGCAACATCCGTAATAATACCCGCATTATCTAAGGGAGAAAAACGGGCTTCGATTGCGGTATCAGCAAGTACCGCAACACTTAAAGGACGATATTTAGCCCCATTATTAAAGGTCAATACCGAGCAGCTCTGGTCCCCCTTGGCAGACGCCAGTGACCATAACGTCTGTGGAGCTTGGGTTTCTCCTAACCAACGCATAATAAGAATCGAATCTTCAAAAACCAAACTAAAACCATCGGGTAATTTAGCTTCATGTCGCACAATCGGTTGCTCAGGTAGCACCGTTGCCGTGGACGGCGCAATGTTATCTGAATGGCCAGTAAACTGAAAAATGACGAGCAAGACAAAGGTGATAACACCGATCCCCCCTCCAATTAAGACTTTCCGATCCCTATGCTGAACTCGCTGCTTTATTAGCTTAACGGCCTTTATGCTGATCTTCATCATTTTATCGATGACTACAGTCAGCGTTTTGGCCATTGACCCATCAGCACTAAAGCGTTTATTACCCGCTTGAAAGGCAGTCTTGTCAGACTCTTTTTCTTGAGTACTGATATAAGATTCTCTTATATGCGGCTCTCTTGCATGCAGCACTTGTAAAACGGACTCATGCTCTCTAGTTGACGCCGCTAATGCTTCACCGCTCTCTAAATCACTGTCTTTAGAGGAAACGGCAACGTGTTCATCTAATCGTTTATCGTTCGCAGTTATGGACGTTTCTGTTTCAGCAACACTTTCAGAGGTTAACTCACTTTGTATAACCTCCTCTGTCTGAGCACTGCTGTGAAGATCAGCAGAGAGCGTGGGTTCAACTCTTGTTTTGCCGTTATTATTTTGACTCAATCCGCTATTCCCTCTTTGCATTTTTATTTCTGGACCATTATAGCCTTGAAGATACACGCGCTTCCTATCTGCTTTCAATGAAGAAAAATATACTGCAATACAAACTGCTAACATAACAAAAATAAGCAATAACACTTCATTGCTAATATTGACCAAAGTCGCAATAACACCAACAAAAGGTAATAAAGATAACCAGCTCCATTGACCGGGGTGATCAGCATCACGTAAACGTCGACGATTAGAAAACAATAAAATGGGGGCCAGCAACAGGCCAACAAAATACAACCATGCTGTAGGACCCAATAAAAAACTGATTAGCAGCACGATAAAATAGATGACACCCGTGATCACAGCGCTTCTTAAACCATTATCACAACCTTTCACACACCAAAGAGAGATAAACTGCATAATGTTCTTCACTCACTCTAAAAAATAGGTTTTTTAATTATTATACTCAAGCCACCTAAAAATGAGGATTGAGTATAGACACGATAAAAATCGGTTCCGTTGGAATTAGCCTAGCGAATTAAACAAAGAAAGTCAGGGATGATTGTTCTTTTTAACAGAAAATATATCTCGTTTAATTGAAGTTTTATGATCTGTTCTCCTCTTTGGATCTTCTCGCTACCCCGATAACATTTTTAAGACAATTTCCATTCAAAATATTCCCGTGACTTAAACAGCAAAAAACACCTAAATCGAGTTGTATTTTAAATAGCATCCAAGGATCACTCATATTATACTGCTCCGATCATCTTCAGATTTTCATTATCAGGTACCCCCAATGACTGCTCACGGAAATTTATTTATCGTATCAGCCCCCAGTGGCGCAGGTAAATCCTCACTCATTTCGGCTTTACTCGAAAATCAACCTGCAGACATGCAAGTCTCGGTTTCACACACGACACGACAACCACGTCAAGGTGAAGTTGATGCTCAGCATTATCATTTTGTCACACCTGATACGTTTAAATCTCTCATCAAAGAAAAGGCTTTCTTCGAATGGGCCGAAGTTTTTGGTAATTTTTATGGCACCTCGCGGATCGTCATCGAAAAAACCTTAAGTCAAGGTATTGATGTTTTTTTGGATATCGACTGGCAAGGTGCGCAGCAAGTTAAAAAAATCATGCCTGAAGCCATTGGCGTTTTCATTTTACCGCCGTCAAAAGCCGAACTTGAACGCCGCTTAACAGGACGTGGGCAAGACAGTACTAAAGTCATTAACAGTCGCATGGCCCAAGCGGTTTCAGAAATGTCACATTACCATGAATATGATTATGTCATTATTAATGACAATTTTATTACCGCACAACAAGATTTATTAGCCATTATTCACAGTCAAAGACTCACCGCGACTAGCCAAATTCATGCGCATGATGGTATGCTTAAAGATCTGTTGGCAGAGTAGCCAGCATAGTGTACAATTTTGCGTCATATTTTTCGTTCGATAACACATTGGAGTTTCATTACATGGCTCGCGTAACTGTAGAAGACGCCGTAGAACAAATCGGCAACCGTTTTGACATGATCCTAGTTGCAGCGCGTCGTGCTCGCCAAATCGCTGTTCAGGGTAAAGACCCTATGGTTGATGAAGAGAACGATAAGCCAACTGTTATCGCTTTGCGTGAAATCGAATTAGGTTTAGTCACAGCAGATACATTAGATGCTGCTGAACGTCAAACCGTTCGTGAACGTGAAGCTGCTGAAATTGCTGCTGTTGCAGCAATTGCTGAAGGTCGTAGCCATATATTATAGGGAGTAGCGCCACTTGTATCTGTTTGAAGGTCTTAGGGAGTCTGCTTCAGCTTATTTAGAGCGAGAGCAGCTAGAATTACTCATAAAGGCCTACAAGGTAGCACATGCTGCCCATGAAGGTCAGATGCGCACTAGTGGCGAACCTTATATTACCCATCCCGTTGCGGTTGCCCGTATACTGGCTGAAATGCGTCTCGATCATGAGACGCTGATGGCTGCTTTACTTCATGATACTATTGAAGATACCCCTGTCACTCGAGAAGAACTCTCCGAATTGTTTGGCGATGCTGTCGCTGAATTAGTCGAAGGCGTATCTAAACTCGATAAGCTTAAATTTCGCGATAAGAAAGAAGCTCAAGCAGAAAACTTTCGTAAAATGATGATGGCCATGACGCAAGATATTCGTGTCATACTCATCAAACTGGCTGATCGAACCCACAACATGCGGACCTTAGGGGCACTACGTCCCGACAAACGCCGTCGTATCGCCCGTGAAACGCTCGAAATTTATGCGCCTATCGCCAATCGTCTCGGTATTCACAATATTAAGACAGAACTGGAAGATTTAGGCTTTCAAGCCTATTACCCCATGCGTCACCGCGTATTAAGAGAAGTGGTGAAAGCCGCAAGGGGAAATCGTAATGAGCTCATTGCCAGTATTGAAGGCGCTATCGGTACGCGTCTAGAAGATACCCAACTGATCGGAACGGTCAAAGGACGAGAAAAAAACCTTTATTCCATTTATAACAAAATGAAAAGCAAAGAACTTCAATTTCAAGAAGTCATGGATATTTATGCTTTTCGGATTATTGTTGATACCATTGATACTTGTTATCGCGTTATGGGCGCTATGCATGGTTTATACAAACCTCGCCCCGGCCGCTTTAAAGACTACATCGCCATCCCGAAAGCCAATGGCTATCAATCATTGCACACCTCCCTTTTTGGCCCATTAGGCGTTCCTGTTGAAGTACAGATCCGTACTGAAGATATGGATCAAATGGCAGATAAAGGGGTGGCCGCTCACTGGTTATATAAGAAAGGTAGCTCGCAAGAACAAGGCACAACGACTCAATTACGCGCCCGAAAATGGATGCAGAGTCTATTAGAACTTCAGCAAAGTGCCAGTACCTCTTTTGAATTTGTTGAAAATGTTAAAACCGAATTATTCCCAGAAGAAATTTATGTCTTCACGCCAGAAGGCCGTATTTTGGAGCTGCCTGTCGGTGCTACTGCGGTTGATTTTGCCTATGAAGTACATACCGATGTGGGCAATACTTGCGTCGGCGCAAAAGTGAATCGTCAAGCTTATCCACTCAGCCAGCCATTAATTTCAGGTCAAACCGTGGAAATTATTACCGCGAAAGGTGTCAGACCCAATGCGGCTTGGCTCAACTTTGTGGTGACGGGTAAAGCACGGGCGAAAATACGTCATCTTCTAAAAAACCTAAAAGCAGATGATGCGATTATACTGGGTAAACGTTTACTCAACCATGCACTGGGTGAACACCGTCTCGATTGCATTCCTCAAGAACAGATCGATCAGGTACTGACCGATACTAAACATGGGTCTTTAGATGAGTTACTCGCCGATATCGGCTTAGGCAATGCCATGAGCATCGTCATTGCCCAACGTCTTATAGGCGCACATATTGACGATGCAAAAGATAAAGATGCTCACACCATGTCTATTCGTGGCGCTGAAGGCATGTTGGTCACCTTTGCCAATTGTTGCCGCCCAATTCCTGGGGATGCCGTCATCGCCCATGTCAGCCCAGGCAAAGGTTTAGTCATTCATATGGAAAGTTGCGCCAACATCCGTGGCTACCAAGATGAACCTAATAAATATATTGCAGTCGAATGGGATACAGGTGATGGCGAAGAGTATCAAGCCAACCTGCGTATTGAGATTGTTAACCATCAAGGTGCATTAGCTAAAATCACCTCGATTGTGGCTGCTGAAGGGTCTAATATCCATAGCCTCAGCACAGAAGAACGTGATGGCCGCGTCTTTTTAATTAATTTACGTGTATCGGTCAAAGATCGTATTCATTTAGCCAATGTAATGCGCCGGATCCGAGTGCTTCCGGAAGTCTTGCGCACATCCCGAAATCGATAGTCAACCTGTAGAGAGAACGTCATGGCAGAAAAAAACATTATAGCAACTGATAAAGCTCCTCAAGCAATTGGCACTTATTCTCAAGCCGTGAAAGTGGGCAGTACTGTATATTTATCTGGACAGATCCCATTGGTTCCTGACACCATGCAAATGGTCAGTGAAGAGTTTGCACTTCAAGTCGTGCAAGTTTTCGAAAACCTAACCGCAGTATGTCAAGCTGCTGGCGGCCAGCTTAGTGATATTGTTAAATTGAATATCTTTTTAACCGATCTAAGTCATTTTTCCACCGTTAATGAAATCATGGGACAATATTTTGATCAGCCCTACCCTGCTCGTGCTGCGATTGGTGTAAAGCAACTCCCTAAGGATTCACTGGTTGAAATGGATGGAATAATGGAAATTTAATTCCCATTCATTTTACGACTGTTCCATCACGATGATAATGCAATTAAAAGTCATCACCATTAAGAGCGCATTGGCGCTCTTTTTGTAGCCACACTTTCACCACAAGAATACAAAGCTCATGAGTCCAGAACGCTTCTCTCGCATTAATACCATGTTAAACAACCGCCAACCTGATCTCACCGTATGCCTTGATAAAGTGCATAAATGTAATAATATCGCCGCTGTTATTCGCACCGCCGATGCAATCGGTATTCACGAAATTCATGCGGTTTGGCCTGATCTCGACATGCGCGTCTCGGGCAATACCGCCTCGGGTAGCCAGCAATGGGTTAAAACGGTTAAACACCATCATATTAATGATGCTGTCAGCGCTTTTCGCCATAAAGACATGCAAATATTAGCCACTAACTTTTCAGACTCTGCGATTGATTTTCGCGAAATTGATTACACTAAACCAACGGTAGTGTTATTAGGTAACGAGCGTGACGGCGTTAGCCCTGAAGGTATCGCAAGCGCCGATCAACATATCATTATCCCCATGCAAGGCATGGTACAATCACTCAATGTTTCTGTGGCCGCAGCACTGATCATGTATGAAGCCCAACGTCAAAGGCAAGCCGCAAACATGTATGGCGAGTGCAAGCTCGATCACTATTATTGCCAAACTAAGTTATTTGAGCAAGGCCATCCTATTTACGCAAAAGCGTGCAAACGCAAAAAACTGCCCTATCCAGCCATTGATAATACAGGCCAAATTTTAGCTGATGATGCTTGGTGGCAAGCCATGCGTGCGCCGATTGCTAAAGCGTAAACATTGAAATAATAAACCAAACAAAGTAAAAGTAACATAGACAACAATAGTTTGAAACTATATCACTATCACATTTCTAAACTAAAGTACCCCAATATATTCAGGTGTGGGGCTTGAGCCATAAGTCGGTAATGTGGCACAGTTGCCTTCACCCGCATAATAGAAAATGGCTTGCCCCTTCTCTTTTTTTATCGATTGCAGCATGCTGGTCCACATGGCACAAGTGGCTATTGAGACGCCTCCTTTTTCCTCTTTGAGATTACAAATACTCGTATAATCACCGCGACCTGAATGCAGCACATTTACCATACCTGTCTTGTAAATTAATATTCTTTCTAATGCTACGACACAGTTAAAAGAGGCAAAAGTAGACGCGCTAAAGAGAGCGCAAAAAACCAATATTGCGGTGTTCATTTTTATCATAATTAAGATTAATCCATTACATTTCGACATTAAATATAGAGAGTCAACAACTCAAAGTATTACCATTATATCAATACGATACATAATTACAACTGATACGACACTATTAGCACCCTCCTATGAGGACCATCTATTCGCAACATAGATGAGTGCAATCGCCGCTTAATAAAAACTGCCTTGAACAATTAGATATGGAATAAACTTACCAAGTTAATAATTTTGATTATCAAAAAAGTGCAATATTGACTTAAATATAGCTATGCTTAACGGAGGAATTGTATTATTAAAAGGAATGAATTATGACTAGTCGATCATCAACCCTCGTTATTAGTAGTCTGTTTGTTAGCGCTTTTTTCATCATGGCTTTCATCATTAGCTTCTTATTTTTCAATCACGCCATAGCAGAGCCCTCAAATGAACAAATGCCGCCCTTAGCAAAAATGAGTTTAGAGTTGGATGTCACACCTAATCACCTACTGATGTGTATGGAAGAAGGTAAGCCCGCCTCACTTGGCGCTAAGCCAGACAAAGCCGCTATGCTCACTTGCTTGCAAAATGCCAATCCGGCCATCACCAGCGATAAACTGGATGAAGTAATGAAGAAAAACATGCCTGCTCCGGGTAGTCAGCCTGAGCAATAAGCTTATTGCTAAATAAGCTCTATAGCCTCTCTACATTGTGGATAGGTTTTCACAAGATTAAAAAATCAGTGACTCAAAGCGATTAGCTTTGCCACTGATTTTTAATTTCTTGCCAATCGAGATCCGATAAATACTTATCTGCCATGGGAAAGAAAATATTTTCTTCACCATCAATATGATCATAATATTTAAGAATATAATCATCGATAATCGCGGAAATTTCTTTATGACTTAACTCAGAATCCACCAGCAACTTAAGATGATCGGCAATACGATCAAAACCGTTATGATCATTTTCTAAATCCTGTATTCGAGGATGTAAAGGGATCTCTCTCGCAACTAACTGCTTGCGAATTAATTCTTCATTTTGATGATGCTGTCGTTCTTCATCTGAATGTAAAACAGATAATAAATGAAATACAGCCTGACTATCGACTAAAGGTGATGTTGCCTGTTTCAAATGATTTAACAAAACACTAAGCTCATCGATCACCTTAGATGCATCATGATGATAGTCATACAATTCTTTTAATAAGGCATGCATATTCAATCCTTAAAGCAGACCATAAAACAGCCATTACAATAGTAAATTTAAGCATTTATGAATAAACTTTAATCTATAACTTGACTAAAATCTGTGCTTACCGTCACTTTATAGCACAAAAAACTTATCTCAGAAAAAATCGAAGCCCCCATCCAGAGTTCATATCCGATTAAGATTAAAATGGGTCATTTTTTCTCTCACCTCCCCAACGCGAGCGCTCAAGCATCGATCAATATATGCAATATGGGAAGCGGACCCATTTTACAAATTATCATTGGTCCACTTTTATTCTCATTAAATCATCAGCAAAACATTGATCAAGCCACCGTTTCGCAATGACAATATGCCCTCTATGTCATGCCAATACTCATCTTGCTATCCAGCTTGAACTAGCTATGCTTAGTTAAATTCCTGCTAAAAGACCCGCTATTGTGCGGATTGGTATAAGAACCCAAACCAATTAAAGGTACAGGATCCAGCGGGTTTGGGGATATACCTAATGTTAGCGTTTTGCGCTCACCCATGACTATGGCATAATCAGTCTCTTTTTTACGGCGGAGCCAGAGAGATAGATGGACAATATTGAAGTACGTGGGGCTCGCACTCACAATCTCAAAAACATCAACCTGACCATACCACGAAACAAACTCATTGTTATAACGGGACTTTCAGGATCAGGAAAATCATCTCTGGCATTTGATACCCTCTATGCTGAGGGTCAAAGGCGATATGTAGAATCCCTATCGGCTTATGCACGCCAATTTTTAAGCCTCATGGAAAAACCTGATGTCGATCATATTGAAGGGTTAAGTCCGGCTATTTCTATTGAGCAAAAATCAACCTCACATAATCCACGATCTACCGTCGGCACGATTACTGAAATTTATGATTACCTTAGGTTATTATTTGCCCGAGTAGGGGAACCACGCTGCCCCACTCATGGATCACCTTTGGCTGCACAAACCGTAAGCCAAATTGTTGATAAAATACTCACATTGCCCCAAGGCAGTCGTCAGATGTTATTGGCTCCTGTGGTCAATAACCGTAAAGGCGAGCATGTAAAATTACTCGATAGCCTAGCCGCTCAAGGCTATATTCGTGCGCGTATTGACGGTGAGGTATGTGATTTATCCGATCCGCCCCCCCTTGATTTACATATTAAACACACCATTGAAGTGGTCGTCGATCGCTTTAAGGTACGCGATGATATTCAGCAACGACTGGCGGAGTCAATTGAAACCACATTAGAATTATCGAGTGGCCTAGCGGTTGTCACCAGTATGGATCCTGCTGAAGGTAATACCCCAAACGAAGAGCATGTGTTTTCGGCAAATTTCGCCTGCCCCACCTGTGGTTATTCGATGACCGAACTCGAACCTAGGGTGTTTTCTTTTAATAATCCTGCCGGCGCTTGCCAAACCTGTGACGGTTTAGGCGTACAACAATTTTTTGATCCCGATCGCGTTATCACTAACAGTGAATTATCTTTAGCGGGCGGAGCTATTCGGGGCTGGGATAGACGTAATTTCTATTATTTTCAAATGCTCACTTCATTAGCACTACATTATCAATTTGATATTGAAAAGCCTTTTGAGCAACTCGAAAAAGATACTCAAAAAATCATACTTTATGGATCGGGTAAACAAAGCATCGCCTTCAGGTACATCAATGATAGAGGCGATGTGGTCGTCCGTAACCACCCCTTTGAGGGGATCCTCAATAATATGGATAGACGTTATCGGGAAACAGAGTCAAATTCTGTTCGCGATGAACTCAACAAATTCATTAATACTCAAGCCTGCCAAAGCTGTGATGGTTCCCGTTTACGTGAAGAAGCACGTAATGTCTTTATTGAAGATTTAAACTTACCCAAGCTGAGTAAATGGTCCATTGGTGAAGCCATGGATTATTTCAGTCAACTCCAACTCCAAGGCCAACGCGCTCAAATTGCCGATAAAATCTTAAAAGAAGTGCGCGATCGCTTGGGCTTTCTGGTGAATGTTGGTCTGAATTACCTAAGCCTTTCGCGATCAGCCGAAACCTTATCAGGTGGTGAAGCACAAAGAATACGGCTCGCAAGCCAAATTGGCGCCGGACTCGTCGGGGTCATGTATGTCCTCGATGAACCCTCTATAGGCTTACATCAGCGAGATAATGAGCGATTATTAAAAACCTTGCTGCATTTACGCGACTTAGGTAATACCGTCATTGTGGTTGAGCATGATGAAGATGCCATCCGTATGGCCGATCATGTTATTGATATTGGTCCTGGCGCAGGCGTACATGGCGGAGAAGTCATCAGTGAAGGTAAGTTAACCGATATACTGAATTGTGAGAAATCCGTCACGGGCCAATATTTGTCAGGTGTAAAAACGATCCACATCGATTCAGACAGGATCCCCTACAACCCTGAAAAACTGATTGAGCTTTTTGGGGCAACTGGCAACAACCTTAAAAATGTCGATCTCGCGATCCCCGTTGGACTCTTTACCTGCATTACCGGCGTATCTGGCTCAGGTAAATCCACCTTAATTAATGACACTTTTTACAAAGTTGCTCATATTCAATTAAACGGTGCCACGGTTGATGAGCCCGCGCCTTATAAGCAAATTACCGGCATGGATCATTGCGATAAAGTCGTCGATATTGATCAAAGCCCCATTGGCCGAACACCTCGTTCAAACCCAGCCACTTATACTGGTATTTTCACCCCCATTCGCGAAATTTTCGCCGCCACACAAGAATCGAGAACCCGAGGTTATCAACCCGGTCGTTTTTCTTTCAATGTTAAAGGTGGCCGCTGCGAAGCTTGCCAAGGTGATGGCTTAATTAAAGTGGAAATGCATTTCTTGCCCGATGTGTATGTCCCTTGTGATACCTGTAAAGGTAAACGCTATAACCGCGAAACCTTAGATGTGCAATTTAAGGGAAAGAATATTCACGAAGTACTGCAGATGACTGTCGAAGAAGCCCGCCCTTTCTTTGATGCTATTCCCGCTGTTGCGCGTAAATTGCAAACCTTGATGGATGTCGGCTTATCCTATATTCGACTAGGACAAAGTGCGACCACCCTATCAGGTGGTGAAGCACAACGAGTCAAACTGGCTAAAGAATTGTCTAAACGCGATACGGGTAAAACCTTATACATTCTTGATGAACCCACCACGGGCTTACACTTTGCCGATATTCAAATGTTATTGGATGTATTACATCGTTTGAAATCTCACGGTAATACCATCGTGGTGATTGAGCATAATCTCGATGTCATTAAAACGGCAGATTGGATTATCGATTTGGGCCCTGAAGGCGGTGATGGTGGTGGTACTATTTTAGCGTGCGGCACACCAGAAGCCGTGGCTGAACACGAAACGTCACATACTGCTCGCTTCTTAAAACCTTTATTAAATAAAACGTAAATCTGCTACCGATCAAACGGTTTAGCTGCTCTGCTAAACCGTCTATCCCTAAGCAACCTGAAACTCACATTTTCAAGTTGTTTGGGTATATCATTTACGTCTTTGCTACGTTAATTAAATCTAAAATTAATTGATTTACCTTACGTAAGTAGTAAATCAAACTATAAAAACGCTCAACTTCAGCATAATCAGGAAAAGGGTTATCTTTATTTAGCTGAGCAATTTTCTGTCTAATTTTTAACCTAATCGCATCTAAAGAATGAATATCATTATTTTGTTTAGCTATCGATCCCCCCTGCATCAAATCATGTAAAAGCTGAGTATTCTCTTTTATCACTTGCTGAAACTGTGCTAATTCCGTTTCAAATTCAGCGCATAAGTAACTCGGCTCTTTTTCTAGTAAGGTTAAAATATTAGTTAAATAATGAAACAGTAAATCAAACCCAAATTGATAGCCTTGTAGCTGCTGGCGCTTGCTTCTAGAAAAAGTCAATTCGAACTCAGAAAAGGATTGTTTATTTTTTAACACTTCCCAGCTGGGATACAACTTATGATGCCAATCCATTAGTTGACACATATATTGGGGGTTTGGAGAGGCCACAGAGTAAAAAATATTATCGATGAAGCCATCAAGCTGATCCAGCATGGTTAAGTAATGTGCTTGTACATCCACATGACTTCGATTAGGAAAAATGAGTCCTGACACCACGACAGCAACCAATGCACCGATTAACGTTTCATAAGCCCTAACCAATAATAAAGATAAATTCCAATAAGTTAATAAAGAAAAAAGAAAAACAACAAAAAGAGTAATAAAAAAACTGGCCCAAGCATAAGAGCGAGGCAAAAAATAAACAATTAAGCCAATACTAATAAAGAGCAAAGTAGCCAGTAACACTTGGGATTCTTCTGGCAATACTGGCTGTAAATATAGCACTATTCCCGTGCCAATCAGTCCACCCACTAAGGTCATACTCACCCGCTCTTTGGCTTTTTTAATGCTTTCACCAAAGGTACTGGATACTAATAAAATCGCAGTCAGTGTTGCCCAAATCCCTCGCTCTAATGAAAAAGCATCTGCAATGGATAAAGTCACTATCACTGCAATAGAGGCTTGAATGGCTTGGCGAGTCGCATTATGCATTATCACTCTCCCATATTGCCAACGTCTCTATGAGTCTTTTAATACTGAGCGAAAAATTAAAAATATGAATAGATTCTGGTTTAGTGAGATCAATATCGAAGGGATAACTACTGAAGTAAGCATACTCACGTTTAAAATGTTGTATATGAACCAGCGTTACCTGCATATGGCTGATTTTAGATAGCGCTAATACCAAGAGTAACTCTTTTGCTACACGAAGCATATCCTCTTGAGCTTGTCTATTCAGCTCCTCGCTTTCTATCAACTGCTGACAACTTTCAAACAGCATTCCAAATGTCTTAGTCATACGGTAATGAAAATCATAAAACGTCTCTACTTGCGGATCTTTATCTAAGAACAAGTATTCATTCACTAATCTTGAATTATCCTTCCTCAACTGCAACGCCATTTTCATATACCTTTGATGACAGACTTTGAATGCACTGACTGCTGCCCTCCTTGATAAAACGTTTTCAGATACGTTTGGATTTTCTGTTTTAATTGGAAAAGCGATAAAAGCAGTGATCACCTCACTCGAGAGCTTAAATAACAACTGCATATTGGTATTTAATTGCTTACGATCATCGATAGGAACGATCATAAAAGTAAAAAAAATAACAATACCAGTGGCAAGTAAAATCCCCAGCCACAAACTCAATACGGGAGGACGAGGTAAAAGTTGCACCACAATGTACAACATAAGAACGAACAAGGGAGGCATAAAAAACCGACCACCGAAACGCCTTAAATAAAAAGCTATAAAAACAAGCACAACAAATAAACTGTTATTTAACCATGGCATTTGATAGAATTGTAAGGCTAAACCACTGCTTATCATCATGCCTAAAGCAGAGAAAACGATAGTCATGCCTTGCTGTTTACCGTCTCGCCCAAAACGTAATAGAGATAAAAATCCTGCCACAAAAGTACCCAATACTTGAGCCTTCTCATTGTATTCACCAAGCACTATCCAAGTAAATATTATGATGATTAATGTTTTAACAGATTGAATCAGGGCGTTTTGTCTTTGAGACCACCAGCAAAGTATTGCTGGCTTCATATTTTCACTCAAAAAATTAGTCAAAAAACATACCTTTTTATCATATTAATACCCAATCCACTGTAGAGGTCAGTTCTAAGTAGTTTGGCTATTTGAATGTAAATAATCCACAATCACAGGGTTCACTAATTCCGACCGAACAAGCGGTGCCATATGACCTGCATCGATTTCCACTTTTCTGACATGACGTAGATTTGTCTCAATGACATTCACCACATCTTTTGCTGCAGTTCGACTCTGCTTTCCCGTCATTAATAACACATTTGCCGATATACTTACTGAATAATCTAGAAGCGTTTTCGTTTCATTAATAATGGCATCAAAATCCATAGCAACCTTATCTATCATCGCCATTAACCTTTTTTGTATACGCTGAGGCAAAGCATCAAAATATCCCTCCCCATTCCAATAATTGGTAAATATTGATGCCGCTGTATACGCAGGAACATTATCCATATTAACTGCAAGTTCAGAAACTTGCTTTCGGCTCGGAGCCTCTTCAACTAATAAATGAAAAGCAACGGGTTCAAAAACACATAACGCTTTGACTTGCTCTTTAAACTCATCAGCAAAGCGAAGTGCAACCGCACCACCAAAAGAATGACCGACGACATAATAAGGGCCGAATAATTGATTATTATTTAATAATGCCGCAATACGTTCAACCTCACATTTCAAGGTGTAGGGGTAATCAATGTCCGCATTGAGCATGCTCCCATAACCTTGTAAGTCAACATTAGCACACGTAAAATTTGGCGATAATTGCTTCACTAAACCTTTCCACTGTTCTTTTGAACTCAGTGAGCTATGTAACAAAACAACAACGGGCCCAGTACCCAAAATGTCTATTTCCGTAAACATTATCATTCCTTACATAAAATAAGCTAAAGTTCAATGAGCTACATCCTATATTTCTTACGACATGATCACTAGATAAAAAATTATTGAGTTAATCTCAATCAAATTAAATCAAAAAACACATTGCATATTGTATATTGTATGTTGCGAATGTACGATGCAAAGTGTGCAATCAGGAAACATCACAATGTCATCTATCATTATTCATGCATTCTTTCACCAAGAGTCTTATACAATAAGCTATATAATACATGATAAACAATCACTTGAAGCTATTATTATCGACAGTGCTTTAGACTTCGATTTACAATCAAGAGCAATACAAACTCGGTTTGCAGATAAGCAAATTGATTACATTCAACAATATAGTCTATCTGTAAAATGGATAGCTGAAACCCATATCCATGCCGATCATTTAACCGCTGCTCAATATATTAAAAATCAATTAGGTGGTGAAATAATTATTGGTCGAGGGATTATCAACACCCAAGCACAATTCAATCAACAATTCCCTCTCCATAAGCATTCACTCGCTATAGAGCACCAATTTGATCGACTGCTTCAAAATAATGATCAACTCACTATCGGACAAACAGAAATCACTGTGCTGGCAACGCCTGGGCACACTCAGGACAGCATGACTTACCTCATAGAGAATAATGCCTTTATTGGCGATACCCTTTTCATGCCAGACAGTGGTTCAGCCCGTTGTGATTTTCAAGGCGGTTGCGCCAAAACATTATTCACCAGCATACAACGTCTTTATTCTCTGCCGGACCAAACCACATTATGGATATGCCACGATTACCAACCCAATAATCGGCCGCTAGGTTACCAAACAAGTGTACAAGAAAGTAAAATGACCAACATCCATATCCAACAAAAAACCTTAAAAGATGATTTTATACAATTACGAAAAACAAGAGATAATAACTTAATGCCCCCTAAACTGTTATACCTAGCTTTGCCCTTTAATATTCAATCTGGTGTATGGCCTATTGATCACAATACTTTCTCACCCCTCCCTTTTAAGGGGGCATAATGGAACAATTAACCTTGATGAATTCAGTTATTGGCGGGCTTATCCTTGCCGCTTCAGCCCTCACTTTACTTTTTTTTACTGGAAGAATAACAGGGGTATCAGGCATTTTACATGGCCTATGGCAAACAACTTTTTCTATCGAGTATTGGCGTATTACCTTTATTCTTGGGCTCATTATTAGTCCATTTTTTTCAGCCATAATCGGCTTTAATCTACCTGATCAGATTGATATGAGCTGGAGTGCCATTTCAGCCGGTGGGTTACTCGTCGGTCTAGGCACTCGAGTAGGTTCAGGCTGTACCAGTGGTCACGGGATCTGTGGTATTGGCCGTTTATCTCTCCGCTCGATTGTCGCCACCAGCATGTTTATAACGACGGCTATGATCACCGTTTTGCTTTTAAAATTTGTGAGTTAATTTATGACATTATTTATTGCGCTTTTTTGTGGCATTTCATTTGGTATTGGATTAACTATTTCACAAATGGTTAATCCAAATAAAGTGCTTAACTTTTTAGATATTACCGGTAATTGGGATCCTAGTTTGGTCTTGGTTATGTTCTCAGCACTTACCCTTTTTATTCCTGTTTATCACAAAATCATCAAAAATAAGCCAAAGCCTACTTTCACTAATGCCTTTAGCCTGCCAAGTAAAATAACCATTGATTACCCGCTCCTTTTTGGCGCGTCAATATTTGGCATCGGCTGGGGAATATCAGGTATTTGTCCAGGACCGGCACTGGTTAATATGACTCAAGGTTCGCCTAAAATCATCGTATTTATATTGCTGATGCTCATTGGAATGAATATTCCCAAATATGTTAATATGCTTTTATCAAGATTAAACAAATAAGAGTATTAATGAATTCCACTATATCATTAGAAGAATTAGAGAAAAATTCGGCTAAAGCTGAAGTGCTAATGAAAGCATTAAGCAATAAGTATCGACTCATGATCCTTTGCCTACTTCAAGAGAGTGAGCTATCGGTCTCTGCGCTAAACAAACAGATCCCAATAGCACAATCGACGTTATCGCAACATTTGGCCTGGCTTCGAAGAGAGAAATATGTGACAACACGACGAGACGCACAAACGATATATTATCAATTAAGTGATAAGAACATAATAAAGGTCATTGATTTGCTCCACAGCATCTTCTGTGAAAATGAATAAATTACTCACCATTTAATGTTACAACTAAGGTTCGAGCCGTTGCATAATCTCTATGCTCACAAAGATAAATGCCTTGCCAAATCCCCATATTAAGCAACCCATTTGTCACCGGAATACTCTGATTAGAACCAATCAAGGTCGATTTTATATGGGCAGGCATATCATCAGCCCCTTCAAAAATATGTTCATAATAAGGCGCATTTTCTGGCGCGAGAACATTAAAATGTCTCTCCAAGTCTTGGCGAACAGTAGGATCGGCATTTTCATTGAGAGTAATTGATGCAGAAGTGTGCTTAATAAAAAGATGGAGTAGGCCCACTTTAAGTTGTTCAATTTCTGGAAGTTGCTGCAAAATTTCATCAGTGATGAGATGAAAACCTCTTTTCTTTACTTTTAGACTCATTTCTTTTTGAAGCCACATAAATATTTCCCGTTATTCTTTGTTTATTACCATAATAAGTAACAATTTGATTATGCTACTTTTTCCAAAAAAATAACAACGCCCACAAAAAGCAGGCGTGTACTTCACAATTTAATGTATGGACTTGATTAAATTAGCTCTTACTCATAAAAAATGCTTTTACATTTGATAGTACGCCAGCCAATGACCGTATACGCTCATAAGCAGTATCTTGACCATTTTTGAGTGCAATATCTTCTATTGATTGTTTTTGAATAGGATTATGAATATGACTTCTGGTATCAATTCCCAATGCCCACTTAGTACCTGACTCAACCTTTTGATAAGTATCGATTGGTAAACCTTGCTCCCGATTCATTGCAGCTTGAATATAGGTCGCCGCCGTTCGATTACAATTCGATTCAAACGGGCTATCTGAAGGTAAAGGCGTATAAGCCACCATAGAGCGTGCTTTTAATGCTTTTCTCTCAGACTCAGGCAATATCCCATCTCCCTTTATAGTCCGAATACTCGCTTTCGTTTGTTCTAATCCATTTAAGCCCAGTTTTTCATTTAAATAATCCTGGTAAACTCGTTGCTCTCGGCTAATGTCTTGTAATGTTGTCAACTTAATGGGCTGTTGTTTCACCGGTCCTTTTTGCTGCTCAAAGTAGCTCATATCCTCATTATGAGTAAAGCCTTTACGCGGATCCATATTGTAGAACCCTTGCTGACCATTTTGCTGAGCAGCGATATAACCTAATCCAATGCGGTGTGACTCTGTTAACGTCATTTTTGCACCGCCTAATTTAAGCTCGGACTTCACAGCATCAACAAAGCTATCTAAAAATGCAAAGTTCTTCCCTTGCTCTTTTAAACGTTCAACCGCATTAATCAGTGCTGGTTCAAAAGGCAATTTCACTTTCCCGCCATCACTATTTCTGCTGACATATTTTGCTTGCGATAATGCAACAATAAATGCATCATCGATATTGACTTGCGAGCGAGTCATATCATTTTTTTCACCATAGATCCGCGCATTTTTAGATCCGGGTTCTCCAGCCATAATGTAGGCATGCAATGGCGGAGAAAATTTACTGACAGCATAACGATGGGCCATATAAACAGGCACTGATTTCAATGCGTCTCGCGCTACCATCGTTGGTTCATCGACAGAGCTATTGGTGCCAGCTTTAGCTTGAGTATTTTGGTTTATATTCTGTTGAAAAGATTGAATTAATCTATCTTTTAAGTATTTTGATTGTAATACTTGCGCCGTATTCTGATGCTCATTGAAATATGGCCTTGTCCAAGCTTTGATTATTTCATGATTTTTGGGCTTACCTTTAAAATAACCAATCTGATACTCTATATAACCTTTTGTTCGATCTACTTTGGTATAATCATTGGATGTTAAGTTAATGAGTTTAGAGAAGATATCTTTCTTTAATCCAACCATATCCGGCGTATTTTCGTCGCTAAGCGCATCAAGTTGTCTAATGTATTCTTTCGCCTCAGCTCGATGAGTGCCACAAAAAGCATCACATAACCAATCCCAAATCTTCTCAGTTAAACGCACATTATCAACATGTGAGATCTCTTCAGCACTAATGTAATTTGTATCCCAATTGCTATTTGCAATAGCTCCAGCACCAAGCTGTATACCTGTCATTATGTTTCTTTATTCTAAGTGAAGTTTAATGAGCTCAAATTTAATTCAATCTAAAGCACATAGCTTCCAAAAATAACTCAAGCTATCAAAAAATAGAGTCCATATTCTAAAGTCGTATACTCAATACCTTCGTCTTTCTACCCTTTAATCGAAATAGAATGTAAAAATGACGCCCCCAACAGCCTTAACTATTTAACAATATGACTACTTATTCGCAATAAATATCATTTACTCTTATGCTTAACCATCAATTTCAATCATACTCGATGATAAAACAGCTAACCTTAGGGGGATGAATGAGCGAACTATATGGGGCTTTAATACTATGGTTTAGCTTAACTTTTCTCTCTATGATTTATGTTCTATGGGATCAGTTCACCAATACACCCTCAATGCGAATAATGACCTTCGCATGGGTTCTTATTATCCTATACACGGGTCCTTTAGGGCTGTTCTTTTATTTTCTTTCTTGCCGTCAACCCTTAGAGGGGAAACATGATGAATTTATCAACGTTCATTGGAAGCAATCCTTAGGCTCTCTGATACATTGCGTCGCCGGTGATGCTACCGCCGCCATCATCATCATGGCCATTGTTTTAACATTATTCTCCATTGCAAATGGACTAGAAATGATCCTTGAATATATCGCCGCCTATTTATTTGGTCTATTTATTTTTCAAGCTCTGTTTATGCGCTCCATGTTCGATTCTTATTGGGAAGCCGTTCGAAAAACCCTCTTTGCTGAAACGATTTCAATGAACTTTGTTATGTGTGGTATGTTGCCAACCATGTTTATTTTGGCTCACCTATTTCCGTTAAGCACTGACCCTAACAGTCTCTATTTTTGGGGAAGAATGAGTTTAGCCACCATTATTGCCTCTTTCGTCGCTTACCCCATTAACGCTTGGATGGTACGTAACAATATAAAACATGGAATGATGTCTAGGCCCCAAGCCAGTGATAGTAAGCATGCTCACAATGAACATAACATGCATACCCACGCTCATGAGCATGAGGTGCATGATAATCTAGAACATGATGATAAAAATATTCATCGTGCACACGATATGAAAGCAGACTCTATATCTTTTACAAAACAAGCTATCTTGATCAGTGCGACTTTTGCACTATTACTTATCATTATCTGGCTCACTACTTTTATTATTCCAATCAAATTTTAAAACTTCCCCCTTCAATCTCTAATACATTTATCACTTTATTTATGTCTCTATACTCGCGAAAATTTCGATCTCTTCTTATGCTTATATCAAAATCATTTATCTCGTTTCACACCATATAAATTGATGCTAATTGATACCCGATAACATTTTCAAGGAATGACTAATGACGCTCTTTTTACATAAATTTAGCAATTCACTTTTCATTTTCCTATCTTGTCTATTTTTCATATCCATACTCCCTGCCGAAATTTACGCAAAAGAAGTGATCTATCATCTCAATATCGCAAAGGGTCCCGTCAATGTGACAGGAGAGACCATTGAAGCGATTACCATTAACGGCCAAATGTCTGGACCAACTTTAGTGTTCACAGAAGGTGACACTGCGGTGATGAAAGTCACCAACACCATGCCCGTTCCTGCCACCATTCATTGGCATGGATTACTGGTTCCAAATGCTGTCGATGGTGTACCTTATGTCACCACTTTACCAGCGTTACCCGGTAAAACCGAAATCTATCGATTCCCTCCCATTCAAACGGGTACTTATTGGTATCACTCTCATTTTGGATTACAAGAACAATATGGGCTTAAAGGCACCATAGTGATCAAACCCAAAAAAATGAAAGAAAATACCCCCAAAGACATAGTTCTGAGTATTGGCGATTGGAATAATGAAGTACCGAGTCACAGTTTACGCAGCTTAAAACGCAATAGTCCTTACTTTACCTTGAAAAAAATCAAGTGCAGAGCATCGCTGGTGCCATTAAAAGCAAAAGTTTTGGTAATTTAGTCAAGCGAAATTTCTATAACGTACTTGATGCCGATCTTTCCGATGTCGGATACGATGCCTTTATTACTAATGGTAAAACCCACTGGCAAGTGGATGGCTCACCCGGTGATAGACTTCGTTTAAGAGTGGTTAATACCAGTACATCTTCTTATTTTTATTTAAATTACGCAGGTGGGCCGCTGGAAGTTATCGCAGCCGATGGACTCGATATCACCCCAACAAAACTCGATAAATTACTTATTTCGACTGCTGAGAGCTATGATTTTTTAGTGACAGTCCCTCAAAGTGGACAATATGAATTTCGAGCCACCTCTTTTGATGGCACAGGTTTTACTTCTACTTGGATAGGCGATCTTAACAGTACTCAGTATCCTGCACCCGATATTCCTCAGCCCGATATCTATCAGCTCAGTGTCGATATGACCAATGCGATGATCGCCATGAAAAAAGGCAGTAAAAACATGCCCAAAGGACATAAAAAAACAAATACAATGCCCGCGATGTCAAATATGATGAAAAACGAGTTTACTGGTGGCCCCGCCGAGACACGCCCAGGCGCGCCTTACGGGAAACTACGCTCTCCTGATAAAACAACATTGGCAAAAAATCGCCCTTGGCGAGAGGTAAAGCTTGATTTAACGGGAGATATGGATCGCTATCTCTGGACCTTTAATGGGAAAACCTTGGCAGAAGATGCGCTTATCGCCATTAAAAAAGGCGAAAATGTGCGTTTTGTTATGACTAATAAAACCATGATGCGCCATCCTTTACATTTACATTTACATGGACACTTTTTCAGAGTGGTCACCGAGCAAGGTGAATACTCCACACTCAAACACACTGTTGATGTTGCCCCCATGCAAACCACCATTATTGAATTTGCCGCTAATGAAGAAAAAGATTGGTTCTTCCATTGTCATAACCTATATCACATGCTGTCAGGTATGGAGCGGATCGTGCATTATGAAGACACCGAAGTGGCACCAGAGGTTATGGCACAGCGTTATAAAGCCTACGAAGATCCTTGGTACACTTGATCTAATGCTGGCTTTTACAGCCAAATGACCGAAGGTTTAGCAATGACGACCAATTCCCGTAATACTGTCGCCTTAAATTGGCAATATGATTGGGATAGTCAATACGATATTACCGCAGGATACTATCGCTATTTTAATCGCTTCTTTTCTTTATTTGCCGGCGTCGATGCCGATACCGATATTGCTTCACATGAGAATAGAGGCCTCATCGGTTTCTATTACTTATTACCCTTCGATATAGGCAGTTTAAACTGGGTTGATCACAGAGGAAATGTACGAACTCAGCTCAGTAAACCTTTTCAAATCACAGATAAACTCAGTTTAACCACCGACTTTCAGTATGATTCCTACTCTTATAGCGATTGGGGCGTAGGATTAAATTATTGGTTAACCCGTCGTGTTAGTTTCACTGTCAAGTATGATTCAAGTTATTATGGTGGCGCTGGGATCTCTGTGAGGTTTTAAGCCTGTATTCACATCAATAACACTATAAATTATGGCGTAACTCGATACATTCAAACTATGCCGACACTAATCCTTAATCAACAAGACAACATTAGTGCTTAAGTCAGCACCATCACTTTATATTGTGATGGCACCAGCGTCACTCCCACACAATAGGGAGAAGTGCCATTTTGAGCAGTGGTGCTGGTTAACCTTTGCACTGGCATACCAGCAACCATGACCGCAGTACTGCCAACAGTAAAACTGGTTGAGCCCATCATTTCACCTGACGCAACGCCACCCAGTGCACCAGTACTATCACCTGTACTCAAGGTGATACTGGATGTTTGTGTAATGGTTGGCCCACCATCAATCAATACCGTAGTCGATGCAGTGACGGATCGCACATGATCCCTTCTGACGTATTAGGGTAAGGGATCGCTGAGGTAGCGGTGCCCACTAACGTATAACAGGTGTCTGGATAAGCATAATTCGTCCCACCTAATGTCGTATTCGCGTACATAACAACCTCACAGCTTAATAAGAAAAGTCTATATGGTGCATTTCAGATACTGTTAAAACATCTTCGTTTTAATATATAAACTAAAAGATATCTAGACATAGAATGATGAAATACCGACCACTGGCTAACCTTATCATTGGTGAGCTTACAGATAATTCAAGAAGTGAAAGAAGCGAAAATCTGAGAAATGAAATGTCTTAAACCCTGTAATTCTTAACCCTCATGAGGCGAAGCGATACGTCAAGCACGCTCATCTTTAGGTGAGTCCATCACCACATAAGTCGTAATTTCATTCACTTGAGGTAACGTCCCTAACGTTTCGGTATGAAAGACTTTATAAGCGGCAAGATCGTGAGTTTCTACCCGTAATAAGTATTCATAAGATCCGGTAATATTATGGCATTCTCTCACCTCAGATGAACGAGAAATAGCCACTTCAAAGGCTTGCTGCGCCGCTTTACTATGATCGCTAAGCCCTACCGCAATATAGGCTATACACCCAATCCCTAATGCAGTTTGATCCAACACTGCCCGATAACCCATTATCACGCCTAAACGCTCTAGCTCTTGTACTCGTCGTAAACAGGCCGATGCAGAGAGTCCAACCCGAATAGCAAGTTCAGCGTTACTCACTCGACCATCTGATTTTAATTCTTGCAATATTCTTCTATTAATACGATCAAATTTAGTCATAAGTTGCACATTAATTAATTATTAAGCGAATAAAGCAAGATAACATCTTCTATTAAAAATTATAATTGCAATATCATTCAGACTTATAAAAAGACCTATTATATGGATTACAATCTACTTGGCGCCTTCATTACTTTTGCCTTTGTTTCCACCATTACCCCTGGACCCAATAACATCATGCTAGCTTCATCTGGGGCTAATTTTGGTTTTCAACGCACGATCCCCCATATGCTAGGCATTGGACTCGGTTTTAGTTTCATGGTGATTCTAGTCGGTATGGGACTCATACAGGTTTTTGATTTTTACCCTACTAGCTACTCAATATTAAAGGCCGTGAGCCTAGCTTACTTAGTCTATTTAGCCTATAAAATCGCAACCACTCAAGATGCAAAAGAAAATAAAGCACAGACTAAACCACTCTCTTTCCTACAAGCGGCAAGCTTTCAATGGATTAACCCTAAAGCATGGACCATGGCCCTCACCGCAATAAGTGTTTATGCGCCCTCACACAGCTTCAACGCGATTGTTCTCTGCGCCGGTATTTTTGCTTTGGTCAATTTACCTTCAGTGAGTTTTTGGACTTTCATGGGTCAGAAGTCTCGTCAACTGTTATCAAACCCCGCCCGATTAAGAGCATTTAATATCATTATGGCCGGACTGCTTATTGCTTCTATTTATCCACTTTTATTCTAATGAATATGTTAAAACTGTATACACATAAAACTATTTGTCTTAAATAACAAAAATGTCCATACTTAATTAAGGATAAAAATCAAAAAATAATCGCAAACGGAGTTGAGTGCTGATGAAAAGCCCTATTGAAATGCTCGAACACTGGGTCGCCACGCAAGGAGACAAAGTCTACCTAAAGCAGCCCATTAACGGTCAATACAAAGAATTTACTTGGAAAGAGGTATACAGCCAAGTACAGCAACTCGCTGGAGGATTACGTCATCTAGGCCTCGTTCCTGGAGATAAAATCGCCATTTTATCGAAGAACTGTGCCGAGTGGTTTATCACCGATCTTGCATTAATGTATGCAGGCTACATCAGTGTTCCCATCTACCCCACTGCCAATGCCGATACCATACGCTATACATTAGAACACAGTGATTCTAAAGCTGTTATCGTTGGTAAGCTTGATAACTGGCCCGAACAAGAAACAGGGGTAAATGGTGATATTCTTCGTTTATCAATGCCCTATGATACGATGCCAGCTCAATACCAATGGGAGCAATTATTATCCTTAGGCCAACCCTTAAAAGATACCCCTCTTCCGACAAGTGATACCATGATGACTATCGTTTACACTTCAGGGTCAACAGGGAAACCTAAGGGCGTTATGCATCATTTCTCCAACTATGCTTGGACCGCACAAGCGGCAGCTAAAAAAATTAATCTGAGTACTGATGACAGAATTATTTCTTATTTACCTTTAGCCCATATCACCGAACGTGTAATACTAGAAGGCAGCTCAATTTATTCCGGTTTCAGTGTTGCCTTTGTCGAGAATATGAGTACTTTCGTTGATGATGTAAAAAGAGCGCGGCCAACGTTATTCTTTTCTGTGCCTCGATTGTGGAGCCTTTTCCAGAAAAATATTATCGATAAAATTGGTGCGAATAAACTCAATCTATTATTAAAAATCCCTATCATTAATACCCTGATAAAAAACAAAATAAAAGCAGGTCTCGGCTTCAGTGATTGTCAAAAATTTGGTTCAGGTTCGGCGCCGATCCCACCTTCACTCATCGCTTGGTATCACAGCATTGATATTGACATCTGTGAAGGCTGGGGAATGACTGAGAATAGTGTTTTTTCATTAGTTCATCTCCCCTTCAACCCCAATAAAATTGGTAGTGTCGGTCAACCCATTGAAGGTTGCAGCATCAAACAAAGTGAAACAGGCGAGCTCCTTGTTAAAAGCCCTGGCCTAATGCAAGGCTATTATAAAAATGAAGAGTTAACCCAAGTCAGTTTTACGGATGAAGGTTATTATCTCACTGGAGATTTATGTACCATAGATGATGACGGTTATGTCTTTATCACTGGGCGCGTTAAAGACAACTTTAAAACTTCAAAAGGTAAATATGTCGCGCCAGTCCCCATTGAAACCAAGCTAGCCAAAGACTTAAGCATAGAACAGATTTGTATTATAGGTTCAGGGCTCCCTCATCCCATTGCACTGGTACAATTATCAGAAGGGGCTAAATTACAACACAGAGAAGAAGTACGTACTTCACTAAAAGAGACATTAGATAACGTCAACACACATTTAGAATCTCATGAGAAAGTTGATGCAATCGTCATCACAGATGAGGTTTGGAGTGTTGACAATGACATATTAACTCCGACACTCAAAATTAAGCGCCATGTCATTGAAGCTCGCTATATTAATCGACTCGAAGATTTACGAGGCGGTCAAATACGTTGGGAGAATGAGCTTTAACGTTACACTTAAGCACATCTAATTAACGAAATAAAACACGTTGACTGGCGTGTTTTTCTTTATTAAAATCAGTTAATTAACAAAACATCCCCCAAGTACTTAAATAAAATTAATATTATATATAGTTAAATCCATTGCTATGAAATTTTAAGCCTTTATTCTTGCTACTTATTATCACCTTAAATTCGATGAACATGCTGATTACTCTTTCTCTTCTCGGTGGCTTTCTTATTTTAACCCTCGGCGCTGAAGCGCTCGTGCGGGGAGCCAGCGCAATTGCATTACGTTTAGGCGTTGCGCCTTTAATCATAGGGTTAACCATCGTCGCCTTCGGCACAAGTACGCCTGAGCTTGCTGTTAGCCTAAAAGCCGCGCTTGAGGGTAATAGCGGCTTAGCATTAGGCAATGTCATTGGATCTAACATCGCCAATATTGGCTTGATTTTGGCCATTACCGCGCTAATTAAACCGATCCAAGTCAAGTCACAGATGGTCAAACGTGATATTCCCCTCATGATTATGGCCTCAATGCTATTTTGGTGGCTGCTTCATGATGGTGAACTCAGCCTTTGGGATGGAGCTTTACTCGCATCATTATTGAGTATCTATCTGGGCTATAGCTATATCAGCTCTCGTAAAGACAATAATGAGTGTGATAACAGCGAGCTTATCGATCATCGCCGCCAGCATGTTTTGCTGTCTCTTTTATTCGTCTTTGTTGGCATCGGTATGCTGGTTGGTGGCGGGATTTTGTTTGTCGATGGTGCCATCACCTTAGCCAAACAGTTCGGCATCAGTCAAATCGTAATTGGCTTGACCATAGTGGCCATAGGCACTAGCATGCCAGAGCTCGTCACTTCCGTTGTAGCAGCGAGAAAAGGCCACAGTGATATTGCCATCGGTAATGTTGTTGGATCCAATATTTTTAATATTTTAGGGATCCTTGGGGTCACTGCCATTATTCACCCTATTAGCGCTGCAGGCATGAAAACCATCGACTTTAGCGTCATGTTGATGCTTGCTGTCATTACCTTGCCTTTTGCATGGACAGGCTATCGAATTGGCCGCAGGGAAGGTATTTTATTGCTATTAGGTTACTTTTGCTATGTCGGTTATTTAGTCAGTAACGCCTCCGTGTAAACCTAATTTAATGACTCAAGTGAAATGAGTGGCTCGTTTTGCTTGGCGATAAGATTGCCATCTACAATTTATCTGATAGTATATGTATAAATTTACAGTGGTTGGAAAGCTTACCGTTTGCATACATTAGATCTTACTCCTATTACAGATCTGAAAGGCGTTGCTACTAAAATGGCTGAACGCTTAGACAAACTCAAAATTAAAACCATACAGGATTTGTTATTTCATTTACCCCTGCGTTATGAAGACCGTACACAAATTTATCCCATTGGCTCTTTGTATCCTGGTCACTATGGCACTGTAGAAGCCAATATCATTTCTAGCCAGATCATCCACGGTAGAAAACGCATGCTGACGTGTCTTGTTAACGACGAAACAGGCCACTTACTGCTACGCTTTTTTAATTTTTCCGCTGCACAGCGTAATACACTGGCTCCAGGCATGACAATCCGCGCCTATGGCGAAATTCGCCGTGGAAAGCATCAAGCTGAAATGATCCATCCAGAATATAAGGTGATCCAAGAGGGAGATGTATTATCGCAGAGTCATACCTTAACGCCTGTTTATCCGACCACAGAAGGCTTAAAACAAACCAGCTGGCTTAAACTCACCGAACAAGCACTTGTTTTACTCAATAACGGCGGGCTACCGGAATTGCTGCCAACCCATCTCAGGCCCAACAGCATGAGCTTGCAACAGGCGTTACAGATAATGCATCGCCCCAGTAATGATGTCTCTATTTTTGAATTAGAACAAGGCACACACCCTGCGCAGCAAAGACTGATCCAAGAAGAACTACTGGCCCATAATTTAAGCATGTTACGATTGCGCCAGCGCGTCCACAAAGATAACGCTGTCACCATGCCTGCAACAAAACAGCTTATCAGCCCTTTTTTACAATCTTTGCCTTTTTGTCCCACCAATGCCCAACAAAGAGTGGTTCATGAAATAGAACAAGATCTAATAAAAGAGCAACCTATGATGCGGTTAGTCCAAGGGGATGTGGGCTCAGGGAAAACCTTGGTCGCCGCCATTGCCGCACTACAGGCAATCGAAAGTGGCTATCAAGTCGCTATGATGGCGCCCACCGAATTATTAGCCGAGCAACATGCTGCTAATTTTACCACTTGGCTTAAGCCGCTAGGCTTAAAAGTAGGCTGGTTAGCTGGAAAACTAAAAGGCAAGGCAAGAGCACAATCCTTATCTGATATTGCCTCAGGTGAGGCCCACATGGTGATAGGCACTCACGCTATTTTTCAAGAGCAAGTCGTCTTTAAACGATTAGCGCTCATTATCATTGATGAACAACACCGATTTGGCGTACACCAGAGGCTGGAATTAAGAGAAAAAGGGATCAGCCAAGGTTTTCACCCTCATCAGTTAATCATGACGGCAACGCCAATCCCTCGTACACTCGCCATGACAGCCTATGCCGACTTAGATACCTCTATCATCGATGAATTACCACCAGGACGGACGCCTGTCACCACAGTGGCTATCTCAGAACAACGCCGACCAGAGGTCATTGAGCGGGTCAAACAAGCGGCGCTGGCTGATAAACGTCAAACTTATTGGGTCTGTACATTAATTGAGGAATCGGAGGTGCTTGAATGCCAAGCTGCTGAAGACACAACTGAAGAGCTCAAACTCGCGCTCCCCGAACTTAACATTGGCCTCATACATGGACGGATGAAATCAGCAGAAAAGCAGCTAATTATGGCTGAGTTCAAGCAAGGCCATTTAGATTTATTAGTCGCCACGACGGTCATTGAAGTCGGCGTGGATGTCCCCAATGCTAGCCTGATGATTATTGAGAACCCAGAACGCTTGGGTCTTGCTCAACTGCATCAATTACGTGGCCGTGTGGGTCGCGGCGCTATCGCGAGCCATTGTGTCTTACTTTATAAGGCGCCTTTATCCATTACCGCCATCAAACGTTTAGGCGTGCTGAGGCGAAGTAATGATGGGTTTGTCATTGCCCAACAAGATTTAGAAATCCGAGGACCCGGAGAAGTATTAGGCACCAAACAAACTGGCATTGCCAACATGAAAATAGCGGATTTATTACGCGATCAAGCCTTGATCCCTCATATTCAAAAATTAGCCCAACATGTAATGGATCAATCACCTGATAACGTTGATAATATTATTGCAAGGTGGCTTGGTGAAGAAATAGAGCAATTTGTACAAGCCTGATTAAGGTTTAAAAAATTAAAATGGACCGTACACCTTCAATACTCAAGCCAGCTGAATTCTGCATCTTCAACGAGTTTAGGTATACAATGAAAGTTCAAAAGTTAAACATCTTTAATTAAGATGACTTCAATAGGCAATGCCTGTTAATTTGACAATGAACCATATCGACACATGAATGTTCGACCGAGTAACAGAGGAATTAAAATGAAAGCCAACCAAGAAGATAGGGCCAACCCCAAGGGAAACTCCTCTGGATCTAACCCTGCAATTATATTCATCATTATCGTTATCTTACTTGCTGGTGGAGCTTATTATTATTTCAGCCAGCAAGATGGCAAGATTGAGAACAGTGCAGAAACAGACATCATCCAGCCTGTTTCAACTCCCGATGAACCTTTAGATACCGTTGCCAAGGTACCCGAAACCTCCACAACGATACTCAATAGTGATACCACCGCTGAAACGACACCACACACCCCCATTCAGCCTGAGATCCTACCGCCATTAAATACCAGTGATCAGTTTGCCTATCAAAAAGCACTCGATATTGCCGACGGTATGACGATTCAACCTATTCTCAATGACAAAAACATCATTCGTCAGTTTGTGGTTTTCGTTGATAACCTCTCTGAAGGAGAGCTCGCTCGTAATGCTAGCCCTATTAAAGGGCCTAAAGAAAAGTTTACCGTTGCTGATGTCAGCAATAAAACTTACATCGATCCTGATAGTTATCATCGATACGATATCTATGCAGACTTTCTTAGCGGTCTCAATGAGCAGCAACTACTGAGCACCTATAAGCAAATGAGTCCTTTATTTAGCGAAGCATTAGCCGAACTGGGATATAAAGATACTTCATTTGATGAGCGCATGTTAAAAGCCATCGATTTAATGATGGCCACACCCGTGATAAATGATCCCATTGAGGTCAATGGCATCAGTGTTAATTATAAATTTGTTGATCCCAAGCTAGAAGTATTAGCAGGCCCACAAAAACTGCTTATTCGTATGGGTGCAGATAATGCCAGAAAGGTGAAAGCCGCTTTACGCCGCCTTAAAACTCAATTAATTCAACAAGAAAACAATTAACATTGACTATCGTTATATTTAATTTTTAGCATTATCCCCTTCACGGGGATTTATGCTATGATGCTGCCCGAAATTAAAAATACCCAACATAGACTAGCATCAATTCGAATTTTCTTATCTTCGACAATTATTAAGCAATATAGGTTGGTGTAAAGAAAACAAGTAAAACAGGTGCGTAACAATCAATGCGGTTAACATTTGATATTATTTCATGGGGGGCATGGTCTCCTTTGTACCAACAAGCCTTGGATTGGCGACATTGGCAAGCACCAACAGGTGTGCAGCTTCCTCCTGCGCTGACACCCAAACTTCAGCAAGTCTCACCAAACCAACGAAGACGACTTAGCCCATTAACGAAAATATTGCTTGCGGCAGCTTTCCAAGCACAGCCCCCCTCTCAATGCCGCAGTATCTTTGCTTCTCAACATGGTGAAATCAATCGAACCATGTCACTGCTTAACGATATTACCCATAAAAATTCACTCTCCCCCACCAGCTTTAGCCAGTCGGTGCATAACACTGCAAGTGGTATTTTTAGTATATTGACCCATAATCAGGCCGCTTCGACGGCTATTGCTGCTGGGAGCTCTTCCTTATCCCAAGCCTTTATTGAAGCCTATGGATTGTTACACGAAAATGCTGAACCGATATTGCTCGTCTATGGTGATGAACCTGTTCCAGCCATTTTTAAAGAATTCAACTGCCAACCAGAATGGCCCATCGCCATGGCTTTCGTATTAACAAAACAATCATCCAATACCCGTGTCGCCAAGCTGACTGTTGACACAGTGAACTCGCAGAAAACGGATACGACATTGCATTATGGCCAAATGCTGCAAGCTCTCGCCTGTAGAAGCCCTCTTGCTGGTATCATTGCGAACCAACACTGGTCAATAAATTGTGACTGATTTTACACCAGCCCCTAAATTGACAGGGCTCGCTTATATTCCACGATGGCTGGGTGGCGTTGCCTGTTATATCGTTTTTGGTCTAGGAGGGCTACTCAGCTCACTCACCCTTTTACCTCTCATCAAATGTTGGCCCGGATCTCGCGAACAAAAAATTAAGCGGGTCAGAAAAGCGGTCCACATTATGTTTCGAGGGGTTGTGGCTATGCTCACTTGGGCGGGTGTCATCAAAGTCAGTACCGAAAACGCCGCGCTATTACGCAGTATTAAAGGAAAAATCATCATTGCCAATCATCCTACACTCGTTGATGTGGTCGTCATGATAAGCTTCATTCCAAATGCTGGCTGTATCGTTAAACAAGCATTGTGGCGAAACCCTTTCTTACGCGGTGTGGTTTCTTGTGCAGGTTATATACCTAACAGAGGCGCCGATTTACTCCTTGCCGATTGTAAATCTGAACTCGCAACAGGCACAAACCTCATTATTTTTCCTGAAGGGACACGCACTCAAATAGGTGCAACGATTAATCAATTTACCAGAGGTGCCGCGAATATTACTCTGCGTACCCAAAACGAACTCATTCCGATCGTGTTACGAACCAATGCAATTGGTCTCAGTAAACAACAACCGTGGTATCATATTCCCGCCCGTACTATCGGTATGCGTGTCGAAATAGGACATCCTCTCTCTTATAGCGATTACTCCTCAGCTTCGAGTGTCGATATGAATATGAGTTTAGATGCAAAAAAAGCGCGACAAATGACTCGGGATTTAGAAATTTATTATAAACAACAATTAGATATGACCCATGAAATTACATAATGATATTAAAACATTAATTATTGAATGTCTCGACCTTGAAGACGTTAGCATCGATGATATTGACTCTGATGCGCCACTATTTGGTGAAGGCTTAGGCTTAGATTCTATTGATGCCTTAGAACTAGGTTTAGCTATAAAAAAACAATTCAATATAAAAATCGATGCCAATTCAGACGAAACTAAACAACATTTTTATAGTGTCAATAGTCTTGCCAGCTTCATTGAAGCGCAATAAGCGTAGGAAGTAACATGAAAAACCGTGAGCAAATACTTGAAACCTTGACTAAGATTTTAGTAGATGAGTTTGAAATTGAAGCAAATAACGTCACACTAAACGCTTCTCTTTATGATGAATTAGATTTAGACAGTATCGATGCTGTTGATCTCGTAATAAAACTGCAACAGATCACTGGCAAAAAAATTAACCCTGATACTTTTAAAAGCGTTCGTACCGTTGATGATGTCGTTTCAGCCATTGAAGCGCTTGTTATCGCCTAATGAAATTGTTTTTACAAGTAGCCACCATACTGGTGGTGCTATGCTATCCCATAGCAGTTTATTTTGGGCTTAATTATTTACCCCAAGGCAGCATCGCACTGCTACTTTGTAGCTTACTTGTACTGCGATTGTTCATCAGTAAACAAAAACTAAAATCATTAATGCTGCCACTCATTGCTGGGATAATCTTAACCGCGAGTAGTTTTATCGCTAAAGCGAATGATTGGCTATTATATTATCCTGTCGTCATCAGTACTTGCATGTTGTTATTGTTTGCTCATTCATTAAAGTGGGGGCCCAGCATAATAGAAAGACTCGCAAGATTGAAAGAGCCTGATTTACCAGAAAAAGCGGTACCTTACCTCAATAAAGTCACGTTAATCTGGTGCAGCTTTTTCATTGTAAATGGCGCGATAGCTTATTACACCGCCCAATATGCTAGCCTCTCAGCTTGGACACTTTATAATGGCTTGATTTCTTACTTATTAATGGGCATTCTTTTTGCTGGAGAATGGTTGTACCGCACATTTTGGTTGAAAAAAATATGATAAACATTCTGACATCTTGGTTAACCTTAGGCCCTATTGATCAACAACTTATCAGTTTTAATCACCACAATATATTGACTGGAGAATGTTTTACTCACCAAGTTGCCTTTCTTCATCAACAACTCAGTGAAAGTCATCATAAAAAATGGTTATTAGCCTGTGATAACAGTGAGTTATTTGCTATTGGTATCTGTGCCGCGTTAATTGCTGGCAAAGAAATTATTTTACCTGCAAATGTGCAGCCCGCCAATTTATTAGCATTGAAGGATCAATTTGATGCTGTATTATCAAATCAGGCTTTAGATGCATCAAAGGCCTTTATTTTATTAAAAAAAGACCCTAGCCTGCCTAAAGCTCTTTGGCCCCAAAAAAACCAATGGGGCAGTTTTACCCTCTTTACTTCAGGCAGCAACGGTCAACCTAAAGCCATTACAAAAAGTCTGGCGCAATTAGACTGTGAAGTGTCCACACTCGAGTCAACTTTTGCGACACAACTCCCCCAATGCAGTATCATTTCAACGGTATCGCATCAGCATATTTATGGCTTACTGTTTAAAATTCTTTGGCCTCTTGCTAGCCGCAGACCTTTTCTCAGTGACTTAATTGAATACCCAGAGACACTCAGTTATTACAGTAACTTATTCTCTCAATTATGTTTGATTAGTAGTCCAGCACACTTATCTCGCTTACCCGCTGCACTGGAATATCAACGTCAGATGCGGGCACCCAGCTTGGTTTTCAGCTCCGGCGGCCCCTTAAGCTATGATGCCGCGCAAGCCATTAATCAGTGTTATTCCACTCTACCTATTGAAGTCTTTGGGAGTACTGAGACTGGTGGCATCGCTTATCGGCGTCAATATAAAGAGCAACAAGCGTGGAAAGCCTTTCCGTCAGTCCAAGTGAAGCAAGATGAAATCGATGGTGCATTGTGGCTAAAATCACCTTATATCGACCACAAAGGCTGGCTTAAATGTGCTGATAGAATTCAACTCATTAAAGAAAATGAATTTTTACTTCAAGGGCGACTCGATCGCATTATAAAAATTGAAGAGAAACGACTTTCTTTAGTCGAAATGGAAAACCTATTAGAGACACATCCGATGGTCGAACTCGCCGCATTAGTCGTGATTGAGCAACCAAAAATGCAATTAGCGGCAGTCGTTGAGTTGTCTTCTTCTGGTAAAGAATACCTCAGTTCAAAGGGTAAACTCAGTCTTAATACCCTATTAAAATCTTATTTATTAACGCAATTTGAAAGAGTGACCTTACCTAAGCGTTGGCGCTATCCAGATCAAATGCCCGTTGATTCACAAGGTAAACGCGTACAATCTCACCTACTGGCATTGTTTTCAAATGATTAAGTCTAGCCTTCCTGACATTATTAGTCGCGATCTCAGCGCAACGTCCGCCACTTGGCGTCTGCGTATTGATAAGAACTTACCCTATTTTAATGGGCATTTTAATGAACAACCCGTATTACCTGGCATTACTCAACTGGACTGGGCAATTCGATTAGGTTGTCAGCACTTTGATTACCCAAACCATATCCCAGTATTAGAAGTACTCAAGTTTCAAAATCTTATGTTACCTGGATCGGAGGTGGATCTCACGATCACCCTAGATGAAAAGAAACAGAAACTCAGTTTTATTTACAGCGATAAAGATATTCGCTTCGCTTCTGGCCGGATTGTGATGTCGACTAAGAACACAAATTTAACAGCTAAAGTGAGTTCAAATGCATGCAGTTAGCATTCGTAATCCCAAATTATAATCACACTGCCGCCATCAGTGAAACCTTAGCAAACTTAGCGGGCTTTGGACTCGATTGCTATCTTATCGATGATGGCAGTGATGATGAAACACGCTTTTTATTGCAGCAACTCGCCAATCAATATGAGTGGATCCACTTGCGGCTTCATCCTTATAACCGAGGAAAAGGCGCGGCGGTCATGACAGGCCTTCGCGCAGCGTATCAAGATGGCTTTAGCCATGTGCTGCAAATCGATGCCGATGGCCAACATGATTTAACCGATATACCCCATTTTATAGAAGCGGCAACACGCTTTCCTGCGGCACTGATCTCGGGTCAACCCCAGTACGATGATTCTATTCCAAAAGGCCGATTATATGGCCGTTATCTCACTCATTTTTGGGTATGGGTTGAAACCTTAAGTTTCGACATTAAAGATGCGATGTGTGGCTTTAGGATCTATCCTTTACAGTCCACTGAAGCCCTGTTGTCCCAGCAAGCTCTGGGTGAGCGAATGGACTTTGATATTGAAGTGTTAGTCAAGCTTCACTGGCAAGGCGTGGATATTAAACATATTCCTACTCGCGTGATTTATCCTGAGGATGGCAGCAGTCATTTTCAAGGGGTTAAAGATAACCTCCGCATTTCAGCACTGCACATACGACTCTTTTTTGGCATGCTCAAACGTTTACCTTTACGGATACAAAGACCCCAGCGTCAACCAAGCCCTCTCACCGAAGAGCAAGCCCATCAAGACGCTAATCCTGTTACAAAAAAAGCAAACAAGCATTGGTCTTCAATGACAGAGCGTGGCAGCTACTGGGGCATAAAACTGCTTGCTAATAGTTATCGTTTGGGCGGGCATTGGCTTTGTCGAGCCATCATGTATCCGGTCATTTTATATTTTTTCATTACCGGTAAAACCGCAAGGCATGCATCGATGGATTTCTTGCAACACGTCAAAACTGTTGCACCCGACAACCCTCAATTATCCCATCCGCTTAATTGGCTTGATAATCTTAAGCACTTTTTTGCTTTTGGCAATGCAGCCCTAGATAGAATCGATGCTTGGTGCGATCGTATCCCCCCTGAAAAAATTGATTTTCCAGAGAGTGATATTTTATCGAGTCATATGGCGACTGGCCAAGGTGCTGTGCTATTGGTCTCTCATTTGGGCAATTTAGAGTTATGCCGCGCAATATCCGTCAATCATCGTAATGCCAAAGTGAATGTCATGGTATTGACCCATCATGCAGAAAACTTCAACCAAATTCTTAAGCAATTAAATCCCAATAGCGCCCTCAACCTTATTCAAGTCACTGAACTTGGCCCGAGCACCTCAATTTTATTACAACAAAAAATTGAGGCCGGAGAACTGGTTGTCATTGCAGGTGATCGTACTTCATCAAACAGTGAAGGCCGAGTGATTTATGCCCCCTTTATGGGCAAACCCGCCCCCTTCCCTTATGGACCCTTTATTTTAGCGGGATTACTCGACTGCCCGATTTATTCCATGTTCTGTTTAAAAGAACAAGGAAAGTACCGTGTGCATATCAAGCCTTTTAACGCCACGTTAAGAGGCCCAAGAAAAGATCGCATGGTAAGGCTACAACAAGCCGTAAATGATTACAGTCAACTTCTTGAATACCATGCTAAGCAAGAACCGCTGCAATGGTTTAATTTTTATGATTTTTGGCGCAAAGATAATGATGCTCAACGCCTCTCCCCAACAGGGAATGAGCCGAGTAAGAATAGGACCAGCAGTTAATGATACATACAGCTCAAAATAATGAGACCCAAGCCATTGTTCATTTTGGTTACCAAACACTGTCCCTTGAAGATGTCGTCGCCATCGCTAAAGGCGCTAAAGCCGAGCTCAATAGCAGCGAAGAATACCACCGGTATATTCAGCAAGGAGCCGATTTTATCGATAATTTGCTCAAAGAAGAAGGCGTCATTTATGGCGTGACCACAGGTTATGGCGACTCTTGTACTGTGTCCGTAGGCCTCGACTTAGTCGACGAACTGCCATTACATTTAACGCGTTTCCATGGTTGCGGCCTAGGTAATACATTATCTGGGATGCAGGCAAGGGCCGTCATGGCTTGCCGTTTAAGTTCACTGGCTTATGGTAAATCAGGCGTCAGTTACGCACTATTGAAACGTATTGCACTGCTGCTTAACCTCAATATTACGCCCGTGATCCCAGAAGAAGGCTCTGTCGGCGCCAGTGGTGATTTAACCCCATTGTCTTATTTAGCCGCGGTATTGATCGGTGAGCGAGACGTCATATACCAAGGCGTTAAACAGTCAACCGCTGATGTTTATGCAAAGCTCAATATTATACCTTTAAAATTGCGCCCTAAAGAAGGCTTGGCACTCATGAATGGCACCGCGGTAATGACAGCGCTCGCCTGTTTAGCCTTTGATAGAGCTAAATATATGGCCAAACTCTCGAGCCGGATCACAGCGATGGCCTCTCTCACGTTACAAGGTAACTCTAACCATTTCGATGATATTTTGTTTGCCGCTAAGCCACACCCGGGACAAAATCAAATTGCTGCATGGATCCGTGAAGATTTAAACCATCACCATCATCCCCGCAATTCAGATCGCCTCCAAGACCGATATTCCATTCGCTGTGCGCCACATATTATTGGTGTATTACAAGATTCACTGCCTTTTATGCGTCAGTTCATCGAAACCGAATTAAACAGTGCTAATGATAATCCCATTATCGATGCTGAAGGTGAGCATGTCCTCCATGGCGGGCACTTCTATGGCGGCCACATTGCCTTTGTCATGGATTCCATGAAAAATGTCATCGCTAATATTGCCGATCTCATCGATAGGCAAATGGCACTGGTCATGGATCCAAAATTTAATAATGGCTTACCCGCAAACTTATCGGGATCGACAGGGCCGCGTAGCGTGATCAATCATGGCTTCAAAGCCGTACAAATTGGTGTCTCTGCATGGACCGCTGAAGCGCTAAAACAGACGATGCCTGCCAGTGTATTTTCTCGTTCCACAGAATGCCATAATCAAGATAAAGTCAGCATGGGCACCATCGCCGCCCGAGATTGCCTACGGGTATTACAACTTACCGAGCAAGTTGCAGCGGCTGCACTACTGTCAATGACTCAGGGCATTAATTTACGTATACAAAATAATGAACTGGATGCCAGCTCTCTGACGCCCTCTTTAGCAAAAACCTTAACACAAGTGAAAGCCGATTTTAGTTTCTTAACCGAAGATCGTCCGTTAGAGCACATCCTTAGGCAAACTATTGATAAGATCCAACGTGGAGAATGGGAAGTCTGCCATTCGACTCAGCGTTAATTGCCCACACTTAACCCTATTCAGTAATGAGGCAGCCATAGACTCAACTGCTTCATTAATATCTCAATGTTAGGAAAAATAATGCAGTCCATACTCACAGCAGAAATAGAACAAATCATTCCTTTTCATGATGTTGACTCAATGGGGATCACTTGGCACGGTAATTATTTACGCTATTTTGAAATTGCACGCTGTGCATTGTTAGATAAAATTAACTACGGCTACCGTCAAATGCTCAGCTCAGGGTTTAGCTGGCCAATCGTGGATGCACAAATAAAGTATGTACAATCGAGTACCTTCGATCAAAAAATCAAAGTGATCGCATCCTTAGTAGAATGGGAAAATCGCATAAAAATCAACTATCAAGTACTGGATGCCGATTCAGGAAAGCGGATAACGAAAGGCTATACCATCCAAGCCGCTGTCGATATGAAAACCAATGAGCTTTGCTTCGTCACACCTGAGATTTTCCAAAGTAAAATCAGACCATTATTATCCTAATGTTCCAATATGCAACTGTGCATCTCACCGTGCCTCACATTAAGTGGTAGTGACTATGAAAAAAAATGCCTTAACGCGAGTATGTTATTTTTTGATATTACTCATCTTACCTTTACAGGTTATCGCCCAAACACATGATGACTCTGTGTTTTCGCATCCCGCCACCGAAGCACAACTGAAAAAATTAACGACACAACTCCATTTAGGCCCCTCGGCTCTCGGAGATTTTACCCAATATAGGCAACTGAAAGTATTAAAAAAACCACTCATCAGTCACGGAAACTTTTTATTTGATCAAGCTCAAGGCTTGATTTGGCAACAATTACGCCCCTTTAAATCCAGCCTTATTTTAAAAGATAAGCAATTAATTCAAATTGATAGTCAAGGTAACATTCAAGTACAACAGGCAGGAAAAATACCCGCCGCCTCGACTTTAGAAACCATCATGCCGAACCTGTTAACCGCCATGCTAACTGGCGATATTAGCCAACTCAAACAAAACTTCTCACTTTCATTTCAACAACAAAACAAGCAATGGCAATTAGGCCTGCTCCCAAAAGATCCTATTGTCAAAAAAATACTCCCGAAAATGATAATAGAAGGCCAACAAACAGTCACGGCGCTGGTTTTACTCAGCCCAAATGGTGATAGCAGCCGGATAGAATTAAGCCATATTCAAAATCGTCCGCTCACAGCAGAAGAGCTTAAAGGCTTTAATCCATCCACTACTGACAAGTTACAGCCTAACTGAACATGATAAAACATATTGCACAGTGGGTAAGCGACATCAAGCCCAGCCTACGTTTCTTGCTGTGGGTGACAATCTTAATATCCTTAGCCTTTACCGGCTTACATTTATGGCAACATGGCGCTAAGGTGCAAACTGACATCTTAGCCATGCTGCCTAAGGTCAAAGAAGATCCTCTCACCGATAGAGCCTTATCTCGAGTCGAAAGCCAACTGGCTAATCGCATCTATATTGCGCTGATCGCGAGCAATGAAACGGAAGCGGTCTCAGCGGCTAAGCGGTTTATGGACAGCCTAGAGCAAACTAGCCCTGCAGCCTTTGATGACATTCAAAGTGCCGATCTCAATCAAGGAGAAGCACTCAGCCAGTACTATTTTCCTTATCGATTTAAACTGCTCACACAGAAGCAGACACAAGCTTTATCGCAAGATCAACTGCCACAAATGATCCTTAGCACCCAGCAAGCGTTATATAACGCCTTTAATTTTGCCAATAGCCGCTTGTTAACCCAAGATCCTTTGCTCTTATACCCAGACAACATCATGGCCATGGTGCCCAAAAACCAACTACAAGTGCAGCAAGGAATATTACTGCATAAACAAAATGGTCATGTTGCTTCCATCGTCATGGCGAAAGGCATAAACAGTGCTTTTAATCCCGATGCACAACAAGCCCAACTGGCAAGTTTAGATAACGCTATCCAAGTTACCACCCATCAATACCAGAATATTAAAATCATTAAAGCGGGGGCCTTATTCCATGCCGCGGCGGCAACAGAGACCGCCAAAAATGAAATATCCACCATAGGGATTATCTCACTGGTGGGCGTTATCGCACTTGTCTGGTTCGCTTTTCGCTCCATTATGCCGCTCCTCATCGCCCTCTTAACCCTGACAACGGGATTTTTATTTGCGCTCATCGGCACTTTACTGGTGTTTAACCAAATTCATTTACTCACCTTAGTCTTCGGCACCAGCCTGATTGGCATTGCCATCGATTATAGTTTTCATTTTTATTGTGAACGGTTACAGCATCAAACATTATCGGCATCCAATACGGTCAAGCATATCTTCCCCGCCATTAGCTTGGCCTTGCTCACCAGTGTGCTGGCTTACCTCAGTATGGGGTTAGCCCCCTTTCCTGGAATGCAACAAGTCGCCATATTTTGTGCCTCAGGCTTGATTGGTGCCTATCTCACATTAATTTTGGCCTACCCTTTATTGGCGCAATCGCCATTGCCCACCTCAAAAAAACAGCTCGTATTAGCCACCCAGTATCAAACGATGTTAACGCGCTTTAGCCATGGTTTATCCCATCAGCAACTGACTATTTCACTCATTATTTTATTCGCCTTTTGTAGCTACGGACTCCTCCACCTTAAGAGCAATGATGATATTCGTCAGCTACAGCAAAGCCCAGTGCAAATAACCCAAGAAGAAAATCAGGTAAGAAGCTTACTGAGTGGCGGAACGGATAATCAATTTTTACTGGTTAAAGGTGCCAATGAACAAGCATTATTACAACATCTTGAGAGCCTAACCCCTTACCTTCAAAAGGCAATATCCTTAGGTTATCTTGGTAATGCCATCAGTATTAGCCCTTACCTTCCCAGCCATAAGCAACAAGATGAGTCTTATCAATTACAAGAAAAAATTTATGGGAAATCGCTGCATTCGATATTGGATGACATCGGATTAGATGACAGTATAGCCCCCGCTTTGCAAAATGCTTACCTGAACGCTCGCAGCCAATATATTGAACCCGATGGTTTTTTAACCAGCGCTGGAGGCAAGTCGCTTTCTCCTCTGTGGCTCGCCCCCACAGCTAAAGTCTCATCTGAAGTAAAGCTGACTCAAACCAAGCTAGCTCAAACAAAATTAACGCCAATAGCGTTAAATCAGACAAATGAATTTGGCACAATTGTCCTCTTAGGTGGCATTCACAACTTACCCGCTTTAACCCAATTACTCATGCCACTGATCCACAATAATGGTCCGGTAAAATTAGTGGATAAAGTCGCTGACATTTCACACATCATGGGCCAATATCGACAACTCACCTTAGCTTTATTAGCGATTGCCCTTATTCTTGCCTGCTTTATTTTTTCCATACGCTTTCATTTTAAATTAGCACTGATCATCGTCGCGGTGCCCACATTGGCGACACTTTTTACCTTAGCGATCTTAGGTGTCGTCGGCAGTGCATTAACCTTATTTCATGCCTTAGCCCTTATTTTAGTGTTTGGCATTGGGGTGGATTACAGCTTATTTTTTGCCGAAGCCCAAAAAGACAGCGCCGGCGTGATGATGGCTGTTTTTATGTCGGCTTGCTCGACATTGCTCGCCTTTGGATTGCTTGCCTTTAGCAATACGCCCGCCATCCATACCTTTGGCCTCACCCTGTTACTGGGTATTGGCTTCACGTTTTTACTGTCTCCTTTTATACATGTTGTCACAAAGGGTAAACCTTAATGCTGTTCGAATTAAACGCTCCTTCTATACCCGATAATCTCGATGTCGTTATCATTGGCGCTGGCCCGTCAGGCAGTATTGCTGCCAGCTTATTGCACCAACAAGGCAAAAAAGTGCTGGTGCTCGAAAAACAATTTTTTCCACGCTTCTCTATTGGCGAAAGTTTATTACCCTGCTGTATGCAAGTTATCGAAGAAGCCAATATGTTAGACGCCGTCAATAACGCAGGCTTTCAATTTAAAAATGGCGCCGCTTTTCAATATGGCGATCGTTATACGACATTTGATTTTGATGATAAATTTACTACAGGCCCCAGCACAACATTTCAAGTTGAGCGGGCTAAATTTGATAAACTTCTGGCTGATACCGCGCAAGCACAAGGCGTCGATATTCGTTTCGGTCAAACGGTTGAACAGGTTGATTTAAGTGCAACGCCTCGCTTACACGTCCGTAATGAGCAAGGAAAAACCTACGAGGTTAATGCTCAATATATTCTCGATGCCAGTGGCTTTGGGCGGGTTTTGCCTCGATTATTAGACCTAGAGCGTCCGTCAAGTTTACCCACTCGCAGCGCTATTTTTACCCATGTTGAAGATAATATTACTGATGCGAACTTTGATCGTAATAAAATCCTGATCAGTGTAAACCCCAACGATCCCAGCATTTGGTACTGGCTCATCCCCTTTTCTAACGGACGTTGCTCATTAGGGGTTGTCGCAGAGCCTGAAAAGTTAGCCCAACAAGGCGATGACTTCAACACTCAACTGCTCAACATGGTAGAGCAAGAACCAAGCCTACATAAATTATTGAAAAATTCTAAAATACTCAATAATTGTAATGAATTAAAAGGCTATTCGGCCAATATCAGTACCTTAGCAACGGATAAGTTTGCCTTATTGGGCAATGCAGGAGAATTTCTCGATCCGGTGTTTTCCTCAGGTGTCACCATTGCGATGCAATCTGCTTCATTCGCAGTTAAATCGCTTATAAAACAACTTAATGGTGAGAGTGTCGACTGGCAACAAGACTACGCAGCACCGTTAATGCAAGGCGTTAATACTTTCCGTACTTATGTCCAAGCTTGGTATGATACGCATTTCCAACAAGTCATTTTCCACCAAGATTCTAATCCAAAAATTAAACAAATGATTTGCTCTATTTTGGCCGGTTACGCTTGGGATATGAATAACCCTTATGTGAGTCAGTCCGACAGGCGTTTAAGAACCTTGGTTGAACTTTGCCAAGAAACGGCACTCAACCCAGTATAAGCCATCATCAAATACATTATTTCAGCGTACCGATATTCACTGACGATATAAAGTGATACCCACTAAACAAATATGACCGAACGAGTGTAGAGAGCGAATATGAAGCAGCACGATAACATTAGAGAGTTTCTCCGCTATGGCCGCACGATCAGTGTCTTGTTATTGTTGCTGCTATTATCCGCTTGCAGCCAGACATTCGACCGACAAACTTGCGTCTCCTTGCCTCAAGACAGTCGATATTGTTTAGCGCCCTTACCCAATCAAACTCGTAGCCTAACCCAAAAGATCAGTATTAAAGTGGGGACGCAACAGCATGAACTCATGGGACAGTTGGATTTAACACCTAACAGCCTCACTCTGGTCGGATTAGCGCCTTTGGGACAGCCGTTATTTACCTTGGTCTATAACGGTAAAAGCTTAAGCAGTAAACAGAGCATACTCTTGGGTAAGCAGTTTAAAGCAGAATATTTGATGGCCATGCTGCAACTCATTTATTGGCCCCAAGCAGAGGTTAATCAATATTTACAAGGCGCGAAACTCAAATCATTCAGTCAACAAGTTCCATTATGCCGCAGCAATAACGTTAACATCCAAGCAGGATCAATAACTTGCAAAGAAGGACTGCAATGTAATGCAACTCTTTGTAAAGCATTATATAATACCCAAAAGAAACCACCTGCAACGCCCATATTGCAGATCCAATACAGTCAACTTGATCCTTGGGGATCTAAAGTCGAATTGAGTATTCCAGAGGCCGACTTCACACTGACAATGACGCCAATTACGTAAAAGTGGCGTGTCGTGAACCAATAGAGAAGCTGGCCATTTGTCAGCATAAAGACCATTATGACAACAATAGCGATAACTCAATTAGGCTTGTGTACTCCTTTAGGACAAACCGCTGAGTCAGTATTAACCCATTTACTCAAAGGACAAAGCGCGCTCAAACAACGAGCGGGTTTATTGTTTGATAGAGCCGCTATGGTGGGTGAAATAGAAGCTGAACTCCCGCAGATCCCTAGCCACTTGTTCCATTACAATACCCGTAATAATCAAATATTACTGTGCGCGGCTAAACAAATCGAACAAACAATCAATCAAGCCAAACAAGATTATGGCAGCCAACGGATCGGCGTCGTGATCGGTACCAGCACCTCGGGCATTGAAAGTGGTGAGCAAGCGCTTAAGTATCATCAACATCATCAACAATTTCCTCACGATTATGACTATGCATTACAAGAACTCGGCAATACGAGCCAGTTTTTGCAAGCCTATTTTTCATTATCTGGCCCTTGTTACACCCTTTCTACCGCCTGCTCTTCCAGTGCGAAAGTTTTTGCGAGTGCTAAACGTCTATTAATGGCCGATCTTTGTGATGTGGTGATTGTGGGAGGCGCAGATAGTCTCTGCCAATTAACCTTAAATGGATTTGATTCTTTAGAGTCTATTGACGATGTCGCTTGCCAACCTTTTAGCCTTAACAGAAAAGGCATTAATATTGGCGAAGGTGCGGCCCTTTTCACACTTGAAAAAGCACAGCACTCACAAGGTAATGCCGGTAAAGCACAGACTCAGATTTTATTGGCAGGTATTGGTGAGTCGAGTGATGCGTACCATATATCAGCGCCTCATCCTGAAGGCCGTGGTGCCATTAATGCGATGCAAGCCGCCATCAAGGATGCCAATATTGAGGCCTCCCAGATCGATTACATTAATCTACACGGCACAGCGACTCAAAAAAATGATGCCATGGAAAGCCGAGCCATACATGCCGTCTTTAGCCCGACGTTACCCGCCTCGAGTTCCACAAAACCCCTAACAGGGCATACCTTAGGGGCCGCTGGTGCTATAGAAGCGGCATTTTGTTACCTGCTATTGTCCAAAGAAAACACGCAACAATCACTGCCACCGCATCGATGGGATGAACAAAGCGATCCTAATGATCCTGCTTTAACGCTGGTTCCATTGAATAAGCACACGGATAAAGAGACTGAGCTCAATTACATCATGAGTAATTCTTTTGCCTTTGGCGGTAGTAATGCGAGTTTAATTTTTAGTCGAGGAGAAATACCACATAATGATTAACATGACAGCAATTGATACACATGATGTGGCTGATTATCTCCCCCATAGCGCGCCGATGATTTTCATTGATAAAATAATAGCCTATCAAACCGATACACTATTATCTGAAATAAACATTACCTCACAAAGCCCCTACTTTGATGACATCATTTCCGGCGTGCCTAATTATGTCGGCATTGAATACATGGCACAAACCATCGCGGCACTGGCCGGTATCGAAGCACTAAAACGTAATGATATTATCCGAATAGGCTTTTTATTGGGCAGTCGTAAGTTACAACTGCATGTCCCACATTACAAGCTGGGGCATACTTACCACACTCGTGTCAGCCGACTTTATCAAGAAGAGACGGGATTGGCCGTCTTTGAATGCCAAATACTCGAACAAGATGACATCATCGCTCAAGCCAATATTAATGTGTTTCAGCCACAAGATACACACACTTATATCAGTAATAGCACCCAAGATAGTCAGGAAATCGTAAAATGAAGCAACGCGTATTAATCACGGGATCAAGCCGCGGGATAGGCAAAGCCATCGCCCTTAAACTCGCTAAACAAGGTTACGACATCGCCCTGCATTTCCACCGCAATCATGCTGCAGCAAGCGAAACATTGGCCGAACTGGAAAACCTGGGTGTTCATGCCTCTTGCTTGCAATTTGATATCAGCGATCGCGCTGCTGCAAAAGCGACCATTGAAAAAGACATACTCGCTCATGGTGCTTATTACGGCGCCATTCTCAACGCAGGCATCAGTCGTGATACGGCATTCCCCGCCATGACTGAAGATGAATGGGATAGTGTGATCCATACTAATCTTGATGGTTTCTATAATGTCATTCACCCTTGCACCATGCCGATGATCCAAACTCGAAAAGGTGGACGCATCATCACACTGGCCTCGGTTTCGGGCATTGCGGGTAATCGAGGGCAAGTCAATTATAGTGCTTCCAAAGCGGGCATCATTGGCGCCACAAAAGCATTATCGTTGGAATTAGCCAAACGTAAAATAACCGTCAATTGTATTGCACCAGGCCTGATTGAAACCGATATGGTGGCCGATATCTCCGCTGATTTAGTCAAAGAAATCGTCCCAATGAGACGTATGGGTAAGCCTTCTGAAATCGCCGGGCTAGCACAGTTTTTATTATCAGAAGATGCCGCCTACATCACTAGGCAAGTGATCTCAGTCAATGGCGGGATGATTTAATATGGATATTCATATCGGATCGAGCACTGAAAACAGTGATAATCACCTTGATACAGTCACCTCACCTCAAGCAACCACAGCAAACAATAGTCGTTCGGGTCGACGTGTGGTTATTACTGGCATGGCCGGCATTTCATCCCTTGGCCAAGATTGGACCACGATCGCAGCCAATTTAAAAAAACAGCAAAACTGTATTGTTAGAATGGATGACTGGGATAAATTCGATGGTTTACACACCCGTCTTGCAGGTCCTGTCACCGACTTTGTTGTACCAAAACACTATTCTCGTAAACAGATCCGCTCGATGGGTCGCGTCTCTTTGATGGCAACCCGAGCCAGTGAACTCGCCTTAATGGATGCCAATTTACTCGATAACCCTGTCATCACCTCAGGGAAAATGGGCGTAGCTTATGGTTCATCAACGGGCAGTACTGAGCCTTTATTGGCCTTCAGTAAGATGCTCGATACCGGCGATATGTCGGGCGTAACAGCCACCAGCTATATTCGTATGATGGCACATACGACAGCCGTTAACTTAGGGGTGTTCTTTGGTCTTAAGGGACGCATTCATACGACAAGCAGTGCCTGCACCTCTGGCAGCCAAGGCATAGGGTATGCCTACGAAGCGATTAAATACGGTCAGCAAGATCTCATGCTCGCGGGTGGGGCTGAAGAGTTATGTCCCACTGAGGCGGTTGTGTTTGATACATTATTTGCAACCAGCACTAAAAATGATGCACCAGGTTCGACACCCAGTCCCTTTGATAAAAATAGGGATGGCTTAGTGATCGGTGAAGGGGCCTGTACGCTGATTTTAGAAGAACTGGATCATGCCCAAAACCGCGGCGCAAAAATTTATGCTGAATTAGTCGGCTTTGGCACCAACTCCGATGGACAACATGTCACCCAACCCAATAGCGACACCATGGAAGTCGCCATACGTTTAGCCCTAAAAGATGCACAGCTATCTCCAAATGCAATCGGTTATGTCAATGCACACGGCACAGCGACCGAACGGGGTGATGTGGCCGAAACTCAAGCCACGCAAGCCGTCTTTGGTAATAAGCAACCCATATCATCATTAAAGAGTTACACCGGACACACCTTAGGCGCCTGCGGCTCGTTAGAATCTTGGCTCAGTATTGAAATGATGAATGAAGGCTGGTTCGCCCCAACATTAAATCTTGAACATGTTGATCCTGCTTGTGGTGAGTTAGACTATATTCGCCAAGACATTCGCCACATCGATACTCAATATGTGATGAGTAATAATTTTGCTTTTGGTGGCATCAACACCTCACTTATTTTTAAAAAATGGTCTGATAAACCAGGAAGTTAAGCTCAATACCCAGCGATAAATCAAATCCAACCTCATAAAGAAGGACTTCATTATGAGGTTATCCCAGATGCAGTTTCAACTTAGCTGTTTCAACAATAAACTAAGGACAGTTTTCCATGGCCAGAATACAGCACAACCAGCACAACCCCTTATTTTCAAGCTTTAGACCTAACGCACTATTAAAAATACTGCTTTGTGGTGCGTTACTGGTGAATAGTAGCGCTTTGAGTGCCCATACCCCCGTAGCCGATGTGAGTACTCAATCTGCCCATCAAGGCCTATCTCAACAGCAACTGATCCAAATAGACAATCAACGAAAAAGCCAACTCGAACGCTTTATTCGTGTTTTCGAAGCTGACAATCGTTATCAACAGCAACAAATTAGCAGTGAATTAATGCTGGCAGGTGTGAGTGATGTAAGCCTATTTGATATCATCGATCATAAGCTTTATCTCTCTTTACCCGATGCGACGACGAAAACGGGCATTAACTATAGTGCTAGCCTACTAAAAGTATTAGCTTATTCAGGCAACCCCAAATATGCCCAACGTTTTAGTAAAATAGTGAATGGGGATTATCATAAAAAACTCAGAAAATATGCTAAAAAATACCAAGTATTGCTCGATAAATACCAAGTGTGGAACGGTATATTAAACAATACCCACTATTATTTACCCAATGAGAGTTTACACGACAACCAACTTATCGCTGCCATCCAAAGTGATGAGCTTGAATTGAAACGGACCACTGCTCGCCATATTTTCAAATTAAAACTTAATGCCTTGCCGATACTGAATAGTCTTGAGCGTGAACTCAAGCACCCCAGACTGCTGGAACATAACCGACTCGCTATCGATACTTATGCTTGGATGGCTAAAGCGTTGGCCCAATCTCGCTTGCCTCAATACCGCCCCTTGTTATCAGAGATCTCAGCCACCAGCCCAGAGAAGAAACTACGTGGCTATGCCGAGGACTATCTAGAGGATTATTATTGATCCTCTTAATCACCACCAAAAATGGCTTGGCCTTTGAATGAAAGCCAAGCCATTTTATACCTCTGTGGCACGCTGTGAACTCATCCCTGCAGCGCTGGATTCATCCCACTCTTTTATCTATGAGTCACAAAACGCTCAGCGGCATCTACACTGCATTTCGACATAAAAGGTAAAAGCTCACAGCATTTAGGTGGGCAATAACGTTTCGATGAATGAGCTTAGAACCGATCATGGTAAAAGCCATCAATTTGTACCCGCTCACCATAGCATTCACGACGATGACGAGGTTGATAGACTTTTTTCTGTTTACGCTTACGAACCCGCCATAACCCCTCAGTTATAAGCCATTGCCTTAAGGTTTCACTTGAAAGACGAATGCCATGTAACTCAGCTAACTTTTCAATGAGTAATATGTCATTAGGCTGTGAGTCCATGATCAAACACGCAAGCTCTGGGCGCTCAATTTAGCCCCCGATTGGATTTCCGCATAGAAGCTGGCAATCCATAGTCCCTTTTGATCTGCAAACTGTATTAATTCTTCTTTGGCGCGATTGGCGTCTTGCTCGTCGGTTGATGCACGAAGGTAGGCTCTGATAAACATTTTACGTTACTGGTCTATTTAGGGTCTGGTTTAGAATATTAGTTCGCATAGTGTTGTTTATCAATGCATTGCTAACCAATTATCACTATTCTTCACCTGGTTCGCACTGGGTATCCCCTGTAGAGACTTAAGCGAATAATATGCTATCTATGCACAACACCCCAACAAGGTTGTGACCTGCAACAGATTAGAAATTAGAGCGATGACAAAGTGGTGTTTAACCATTTTCATTTTTTAAGTTTACGGCAATTGCTGTTATGCTAAGACCCTGAAAACAAAATCAACACCGATGCCACACGATGCGCTATTCAAACAGTTTCTTACTCACCCTGAAACAGCTAAAGATTTCTTAGATATTCACTTACCCCCTAAATTACGAGAGGTATGCGATTTATCTACGTTAAAACTGGAATCAGGCAGCTTTATAGAGGAAGACCTGCGACCTTATTATTCAGATATTCTTTATTCGCTTAAGACATCTCATGGCGATGGTTATGTTTACGCATTAATTGAGCATCAAAGCAGTCCAGATAAAAATATGGCCTTTAGGTTGATGCGTTATGCCATTGCTGCCATGCAGCAACACCTCGATGCTGGGCATGAACACCTTCCTCTGGTTATTCCATTGCTGTTCTATCACGGAAAGGTTTCTCCCTATCCCTATAATATGAATTGGCTGAACGCCTTCTTAGACCCAAAGTTAGCCGAAGAACTCTACTGTCAAGATTTCACTTTGATAGACGTCACGGTTATTCCTGATGATAATATAATGCGTCACCGTCGTATAGCGCTGTTAGAGTTAGTACAGAAACATATCAGACAGCGCGATATGCGAGAGTTAATAGACCAACTGGTCACATTGCTTCTTAAGGGGTACACTACAGATAAGCAAGTGGAATCGCTTATGAGCTATATCCTCCAAGTTGGCGAGACCAACAACCTAAACGCATTGATAACACTATTAGCCTTAGAAGTGCCGGAACATAAGGACACATTAATGACAATAGCAGATCAATTACGTCAAGAAGGCGAAGCCAAAGGACGTCAGGAAGGACGCCAAGAGGTATTAAATGAAATGGCTCGCAGTATGTTGCTTCGTGGGATCGAACGTAACACCGTTATGGATGTCACAGGTCTAAGCCCTGATGAACTCGCGCAGCTTTCTCACTAGTCTATAACCATGATTAAGAGTGACGTATTTTCACGTCACTCCTCCTTCTATCTTCACATTGTTCACCGTACTCCCATTCACCTGGATACCATTATTTAGCATACTTTACATTATGCAATTAGCTCGGCAATAAAACTTGAATGTATTCTTCAGCTTCAGAAGCAATAACAGGAAATAGCATTGAGTAAGGAACTGTCCATGCAGTGCTGTGAACTAAAATCACCGCACGCTTTGGATTAAGCTTGCTGACTTGTCCTATATACTCATTGTTGTCCTTGTTATTGATAAATCCGACGGTGCAACCGATAAAAAGCTCCGCTTTAGACATTCCCTTAGTATTAAGTGAAACGATCTCTGTTTCGATGTGGTCAAGATTGAGATAGTAGAAAGGAATAGACCAACGCTTTTGGGTACCGCTTTCTTGAACATCGACTCTACTACGGCCAACCTTAAGAACTGTGCAATGAATAGAGTGATTTAGATCGGTGCAAAAATAGTCAACTTTCATACCAACCTGAATTTTTAACTTTAGTGCTCTAGTTCGTTCAGGATCTTCAAGAGCTTTCTGTATTGCTGATTTTAATCGGAACAGTTCAAAGTCAGTAGCCGTCTTGAGTTCCTCAAAAATATGTTGAATTTGCATGTTCTTCAAGCCAGAAATCCCGCTTAATAACAAAGAGGGGTATTTTATCATTTTGAAGCTTTGGGAGCCAATTTTAACTGAATCCCCATAGTGGTCAAAGTGGCTAATGTTTAGCATTCCATTTGGGGTGTTTTTTGCTAAGATAAGTATTCATTTCAGAGCTTATCCTACTCTTTTTCCTCGAAATCCAAAGTCGCTATGCGCCCAATCATTATTATGGTAGTGCGACGTGAAGTCGTATGAAGCCCTGTTCACCGCTTATGAGTGAACCATCTGTATCACCAGATGCCCCTATGACTCTGAATAAAGAAGCGAGTCTGACAATGTAACAAAGTCCATTGGACGGGAAAAGAATCGTGAGAGGACGTTCCTCCTGACAACCACGAGTCGGGTAAGTGCT
>NZ_JAKIKS010000026.1 GCF_023284005.1 Shewanella surugensis | reverse complement strand
ACCTTGGCAAGGTATCGCTCTACCAACTGAGCTAATGTCGCATCTTTTTAAAACTTCAATATATTTGGAGCGACCTTTCTATTTGTAAAGAATGGTTCGAACCGATGACCTATACCTTGGCAAGGCATTACTCTACCAACTAAGCTAAATCATTTATTTGGAGCGACATATCGGGTTCGAACCGATGACCTATACCTTGGCAAGGTATCGCTCTACCAACTGAGCTAATGTCGCATCTTTTTAAAACTTCAATATATTTGGAGCGACCTTTCTATTTGTAAAGAATGGTTCGAACCGATGACCTGTACGTCAGTAAGGCATTACTCTGCCAACTGAGCTAAATCATTTATTTGGAGCGACATATCGGGTTCGAACCGATGACCTATACCTTGGCAAGGTATCGCTCTACCAACTGAGCTAATGTCGCATCTTTTTAAAACTTCAATATATTTGGAGCGACCTTTCTATTTGTAAAGAATGGGTCGAACCGATGACCTAACATCAGCAAGTTATTACTCTGCCAACTGAGTTAAATCATTTATTTGGAGCGACATATCGGGTTCGAACCGATGACCTATACCTTGGCAAGGTATCGCTCTACCAACTGAGCTAATGTCGCATTTTTTCTGCTTCACTACACCAATTAATAAGGTATCGTATTCAACCCTATCAACTAACTTAATGTCGCACTACCTTACTTTCAACTTCGCAGCTTAAAACAAGCAAAGGCTGTAAAGTTGAGGCCGCATTATAGGAGAATTTCGCTGTACTGCAACCCCTTCTTGTAAATAAACTTACTGACTGACTAAATTTTAAATACTTTTGCACGATAATACTGTAATTCAGCAATTGACTCTTGAATATCGAGTAAAGCTTGATGTGCATTTTTTTTAATCAAGCCTTTCATCACTTCAGGCTCCCAACGATTAACCAACTCTTTTATCGTACTGACATCAATATTACGATAATGGAAGAAATTTTCCAGTTCAGGCATATAACGATTTAAAAATCGTCTATCTTGCCCGATACTGTTACCACACATAGGGGAAGCACCAGAAGGCACATATTCAGATAAAAAAGCAATCGTCGCTTCGATCGCATCTTGCTCACTAACCTTGCTTGCTTTCACTCGCTCAATTAACCCTGAATCTCCATGATGTGTCTGATTCCACTCATCCATCAAGGCTAATTGCTCATCTGATTGATGAATGGCCAGTACAGGACCCTCGGCGAGAATATTTAATTCTTTATCTGTCACTATTGTTGCAATTTCAATAATTTTATCGACACTAGGATCAAGTCCCGTCATTTCCAAATCGACCCATATTAGGTTGTTGGCATCGGTAGTCATAGCATCCTCTTTAATCCGGTTTATCTAAATTTAGGCTTTTTTCTTTAAGACCGTGTATCATACTGCCTTATCTAACAGACACAAAATCTGTCTTACTAATCCTAAGACAAATGACGAAGACTATATTCTGTGAGCAAAAAAAAACCATTGAGTCATGGTCAATTACGCCGTATGCGGACCAACCATAAAAAGAAGCTACAACAACACAATATTGCTGAGCCTCTTCCAGAACTGCAAGATAGTTCTTTAGGCATTGAACAAGCTGGCACTATTATTTCTCGCTTTGGCCAACATGCTGATGTTGAAACCCCAGATGGTAAAGTTTCGCGTTGTGACATAAGAAGAAATATTAAAAGCTTAGTCACTGGCGATAAAGTGATCGTGAGGTTGTCTCAACATATTAATCAGGCTAATCCCACCGCAATCGCGGGTGTTGTTGAAGCCGTACACCCTAGGCATTCTCTACTCTCACGTCCAGATTTTTATGATGGCGTCAAAATTATTGCCTCCAATATTGATCAAATATTTATTGTTTCTTCTGTAAAACCTAGTTTTACAACCCAGATTATTGATCGATATTTAGTTGCCGCGGAAGATACAGGCATTGCCCCGATTATCATTTTAAATAAAATCGATTTGATTTCAGAAGATGAAGCAGAGGAAATTGAAGCCGCACTCCAACGCTATCGTGACGTAGGTTATTCGGTTTACAAAGTCAGTAGCACCTTAAATCAAGGCGTTGATACATTACATGACTTAATGAAAGATAAGGTCAGTGTTTTTGTTGGGCAATCTGGTGTCGGAAAATCATCACTCATCAATGCCATGATGCCCGATGCTCAATTACTCATCGGAGATATCTCTGAAAGCTCAGGGCTAGGCCAACATACAACGACAACAGCCAAACTGTTACATATCAATAGCGGCGGCGATCTCATCGACTCTCCCGGCGTCAGAGAATTTGCACTTTGGCATCTACCCGCTGAACGCGTTGGTTGGTGTTTTATTGAGTTTAGAGATTATCTCGGCACCTGTAAATTCAGAGACTGTAAGCATTTAAATGATCCCGGCTGTGCGATTACCGATGCCTATAAGGCTGGTAACATTAGTGACGATCGTTATCATAATTACCATAAAATCATTGCCAGCTTAGATGAGCAACGACATGCTCGTCACTTTAGAATTGGCCCGAATGAATAAGAGTACAAGGATCAAACATTGGATAAGTTAAAAATTGCTTTACAGTATCTGTTACCGAAACACTTATTGTCACGCCTTGTGGGTAAACTCGCAAGTGCTGAAATGGGAGCAATAACCACTGCCGCGATAAAAGGCTTCATTAAGAAATATAAAGTCGACATGACTGAGGCCGCAGAAAGCTCCCCAAAAGCTTATCGCAGTTTTAATGATTTTTTTACTCGCGCATTAAAACCTAGCGCCCGCCCTCTTCATGAGCAAGAACACACTATTGTTCATCCTGTTGATGGAGCGATTAGTCAATTGGGTCCCATTAAAGCAGGCCGTATTTTTCAAGCGAAAGGCCATGATTATTCTTCACTGGCATTATTAGGTGATCAAAGTGACGATGACACACGCTTTATTGACGGGAACTTTGCCACTATTTATCTAGCACCAAAAGATTACCACCGTATTCATATGCCCATCGAAGGCACCTTATCTAAAATGACTTATGTACCAGGCGATCTATTTTCAGTTAATCCATTAACGGCCGAAAATGTTCCCGGTTTATTTGCGCGTAATGAACGTGTTGTCGCCATATTTGAAACCGCCATTGGCCCTATAGCAATGGTACTTGTGGGAGCAACAATCGTTGCCAGCATCGAAACAGTTTGGGCAGGAACGGTTACCCCTCCGACGGGTAAAAATGTTTTCACTTGGGACTACCCCACATCGGGCCCTGATGCCATCACACTTGCAAAAGGCAGTGAAATGGGACGCTTTAAATTAGGTAGCACTGTTGTCATTCTTTTTGAAAAAGGTGCCATTGATAGTTTTGCTGTTGATCTCGCCCCGAAGTCGGTCACGCGTATGGGAGAGCTGTTCGCCAGCTTACCAGCCACTCGCAAGTCAGATTGATCTCAGCCTCAAGCCCCTTTATAAATCAGAGGGGCGTCTTAAAAATAGATAACTTGAGTCGAATAAAGCGTCCTTAGAAAGAAGGCACTTGATATAGAAACGGCTTAATAAAAAATGCGGCGCAAGCTCATTTTAAAAATGAGCATAATGGCATCACTTTATCAATGTGCTGTCATTTGAGCTAGCCCTTTCGTCTACCCCGCCCCCCCGCATTGAAAACAACATAAAACCAATAATTAACACCATTAATTAACAAGATGATCAGAGTCATCAAAGGTTCAATAAAAGTTACTCAACAGTGATTTCATTCTTAAGCGAACTTAGCTAGTATGAAGCCTTGTTTCTCTCATTAATGCAGCTTCTTCATGTACCGTGCTTTATTGTTTTTATTCTGCCTCATGTCTCTTTCTGCGTATGGAGCGGATCCCCTGCAGCTCGACAAGCGAATTGGCATAACATCTGACAAAACACAAGTCCTTACCACTGAAGATAAAATCGCCTCCATACAAGCACAAGTTGATAAACTCAAAGTCACAGAGAAAAATGCACAAGATTTGCTTAAGAACTTTAATGCTCATAAACAGAGCCTTGCAGCCCAACTCACTAATGCTACTATCAAACTGACTTGGTCAATCAAACAAGATCTCAATCAACAAGCGTCGATGGCCTATTTGCGTCTGTCTGAATTAAAAGAAATCGAAGTCACCTTAGGCAATAAAATCAACTCACTAATGAAGAGTCGAGATGGGTTACCCAGTGAAATTACTGATGCTCGAAATAATTTACAACAACATCAAAAAAACCCGATTATCGATAATAAAACCCCAGGAACGGATCTATTAACGGTACAAAGAACATTATATAACCAAACCGTTACCACTCTTGAAGCTGAATTGGCCAGTAGCCAGAAACGCATAGAACTCAACCAACTTCAATTGCAGCTTGTTCGCCAACAACTCGCACAACAAGAAGCCTTAATTGAAGAACTTAACATCCAAATCGCTGAAAAAAGACAACAAAAGACTTCGGCAGCCATAGCCGACAGTAAAATACAAACCAATGAAAATACCAATCCATTTACCATACAAGTCAGTCAAGACAATCAAAAATATGGCTTATTATTACAACAACTGACCAATAACATTAGCCTCATAGTCAGCCAACAAGAAAAAGCAGAAAAACAATACCAAGTTCAAGCGAAGCAATTAACGACCATTCAACAACAAATTGGTTGGATAAAACTGAATTCAGCTTTCGGTGAACAATTTCTGCAAATTTTGCAATCTTTACCTAAACCACCGAACCAAGATCAACTACAAACAAAAATAGCCAATGCTCGATTAGCTCGATATCAACTTGAACAAAGCCTCAATATTAATTCACAACAGTTATCACAATCAGAGAGCTTCACAACATTACAGCAAAAGCTGCTTAACTCACAAAAATTACTCTTATCTCAGCTATTACAAAGCTATGATCAATATTTAAGTAAATTAGCGGATCTACGAGTGAGCAATGAACAACTCACCCAACAATATTTAACCTTAAAAAATACATTAAATGAGCACTTGTTTTGGGTCCCCAATGCCAGCAGCATTAGTAAGCTTTGGGGCACAGATCTACTACAAAGTTGGCAATGGCTGACTCGACAAGCTCCTTGGCAACAGTTAAAAAGCTCATTTAACGAGCAAAATACAGCTTGGTCTTGGTGGATTATTATTTTAGTCTTAAGCTTAGTACTGCAAGATATTCTCACCCCTAAATTTAAAGCCTCAGTCCGACGGGATCTGGCCAATGTAGGGAATGTCACCCAAGATAAGTTTATTTACACCTTCAGTGTACTGATTAACTCTCTTTGTTATAGCGTCATTAAACCCTCCCCCATCATTGTTGCCGGTGTGATCTTATATTCATCACCGCATAACCTCGCTTCAGCAATGGGAATGGCCCTCTTCTCTATTGGCCTTTTTTATTTACTCTATCGTATCGCTTTTTTACTGGCACTTGATAAAGGTTTATTGATCAGCCACTTTAAAGGGCCTAGAGGCTTAATTCGCACCAGCCAAATACGCTTACGTCAATTTATCATCATGTCCGTGCCTTTTTTAGGGGCCATCGGATTTACCCAAATATTAGATAATTCATTGGTCAGAAATAGCTTAGGTCGTGGTGCCTTTATTATTTTTTGCATCATGCTATTTTGGTTTTACAAAGATATTTTGTCGCTATCTAAACGCTATAGCCATAGTCATCAGAATGATAAAAATAAGAGACTGATCCAAAAGTTTTTATGGATCATGCTAATGACAGTTCCACCTGCTTGCGCCATATTAGCGTTTCAAGGCTACTACTACACAGCCTTCCAAATGCTATTGCAATTACAACTGTCATTACTCTTTGGTGTCGGATTTTTAATGACTTATCAACTCACCAAGCGCTGGATGTTAATAGAAAGGCGTCGAATCGCCTTCGAGAGAGCAAAAGCCAAACGAGCTGAACAACTCGCTCAAAGAGAAAAAGAAGACAATACCTCGACTAACAATGAACAGCTTGAAACCTATGAGGAACCCGAGGTTGATTTAGAAACTATTTCGAGTCAATCATTAGGTTTAGTGCGCTCATTATTATTATTAGCTTTTCTTGCCAGTTTAGTGGGTCTTTGGACTCAAACCCATACCGCATTATTTTCATTACTGGATGGCGTCACGCTTTGGACCAGTAACACTGTGGTCAACGGCATGGAACAACAATTACCCATTACGCTAAAATCCTTACTATTAGGGATTATTATTGTTAGTTTCTGCCTGATGATCGCCACCAATCTACCGGGGTTAATGGAGCTCATCGTTTTACAAAAATTTGATTTAACCCCTGGCACAGGGTTTGCCATCACCACAGTAAGCCGCTATCTAGTGGTATTTTTTGGTATTTTGGCCGGGTTCTCAACATTAGGAATGGAATGGTCTAAATTGCAATGGCTGGTCGCCGCTCTTTCCGTTGGTTTAGGTTTTGGTCTGCAAGAGATTTTTGCCAATTTCATATCAGGTTTGATTATTCTATTTGAAAAACCAGTACGAATAGGGGATACCGTGACGATTCGCGATCTCACTGGTACCGTCAGTAAAATTCAAATCAGGGCGACCACCATCATCGATTGGGACAGAAAAGAAATCATTGTGCCCAATAAGGCCTTTATTACCGAACAACTGATTAACTGGTCTTTGAGCGATCCCATCACGCGTGTCATTATCGATGTTTCTGTTGCTCGAGATTCTGATCCGTCTCGAGTAGAAGCCGCGCTATATCAAGCTGTACAAGAATGTGAAGATGCCTTGAAGTTGCCTGAACCTGAGGTCTGGTTTGCCGGTTTTGGCCAACACACCCAAAACTTTGAGGTGCGCGCTTACGCAAAAGAAATGAGTGCTCGCTGGCCCTTACGTCACAAGTTACATAAACTCATTACGAAAAAACTCCGTGAAAATAATTTAGAACTCGCCTATCCTCAATTAGAAGTGCATATCAATAATAACGCTCTAAAAGACAATCAAGGCCTGATCCGAACATAACTTATGATGATATTTGCTCACCGAGGCGCAAGTGGTCATGCACCAGAAAATACCTTAGCCGCAATGAAAAAAGCGATCGCTTTAGGCGCTACGGCCGTTGAACTCGATATTCATAATGTTAAAGGGGAATTATACGTCTATCATGACCGACGCCTTAATAATGCAAAAATGCACTATCCGCTCATAGAGCAAACCAACATTCATACCATTCAGCACACTCAGGTTGAAGGCGAAGCCATTCCATCGCTTTGGCAAGTAATGGATTATTTAAAACAGCATCCGTGCACTGTCAATATTGAACTCAAGGGTCTCAACAGTCTACAGCCTTTCATGGAACTCTACCCAAAACTCATTAATGATTTAGGCTTTAAAGCCGAGCAATTATTGATTTCTTCCTTTCATCATCCTTTTTTAGCTACATTTAGACAATCTTTCTCGCAAGCATATCTTGCACCCATCGTTGCTGGCGTCCCTTTATCTTTGGCCAAAGTGGCCACCACATTAGGTGCTTATTCGATTCACTTGAACCTTAATTTTGTCACTCCAGAAATGATTATCGACGCGCATAATCGAGGTATAAAAGTCTTTGTCTATACCGTCAATGACCTTGATGATATGTCTCATCTATATCAAGCTGGAGTGGATGGTATTTTTACCAATTATCCCGATAAAGCGCTTTCCTTGTTCCCCATTAAAAGCTGATTTGTTCTACACTCAATATAGACTTAAATGAAGAGCGACTCAGCATGATTAACCTATAATCGTGACCGTTTGACCAAGGAGGGGCAATGAAGCACAAGTTATTCTTGCTTACAAAAACAAACGTCAGTTATCGACAATTACTCAGCTCATGCCAATTACCCCAACTTCACTTACTTGATGATGATCCCATTAATATTCAAAAAGCCGATATTTGGTTAGCAGAGCCTGACTTAGCTGCCCCTATACTCTCCCATGCCTATAATCTCAAATGGCTACAATCGACCTTTGCTGGAATCGATCCTCTGGTAAAGCCCAAACTCAGAAAAGATTATAAACTCACCAATATTAGAGGTATTTTTGGCCCTTTGATGAGTGAGTACCTTTTTGGATACTTACTCGCTCACAGCCGACAACATCAGAAATATAAACAACAACAGCAACAAAAAATATGGCAGCCCTCCAGCTTTAAAAGTTTACAAGATCAGACCTTGCTCTTACTCGGAACGGGTTCTATTGCTCAACATATCGCGAAAACGGCAAAGCATTTCGGTATGCAAGTCGTTGGTATTAATCGCAGCGCTAAGCCCGCACAAGGCTTTAATAGCATTGATACATTAAGTCATCTCAATCAGTACATACCTCATGCTGATACCATCGCCAGCATATTACCTAACACCACTGACACTCAAAATATTCTTAATGAAGAAACGCTCGCATTAATGAAGCCTAATGCCATTCTATTTAATTTAGGCCGAGGTAATGTATTAGATCTCGATGCCTTATTCAAACAACTCAGTCAACATCAAGAGCAACAGGCTATTCTTGATGTATTCAATCAAGAACCTCTTCCAAAAGCACATCCTATATGGTCACTTAATAATGTCACTATCACTCCTCATATCGCAGCTCCCAGCTTTCCTGAACAAGTCGTTGAAATATTTGTCCAAAACTATTCTCGCTGGATAAACAGTAAAACACTACTGCATCAAATTGATTTTGAAAAAGGCTATTAATCCTTTATATTCTAGGGTTGTCAGCACTGACCTTCGATATAGTAATGAGCTTCAGTCTTATAGCTGTATGACTTAGAGAATAATTTTACTTTAGTAAAAAAACTGAGATCCCGATCTCCAACTTAATCTTTCCTCGCTTTATTTCCCAGCGAAGTCCTCACTTGAACCGAATGCTTTTCACTCAATTCTGACACAATCAATGAAAAACAACCTTCATTATACCAATCTGTTATTAGCAGTGAGAATTGTTTTCATTTACACTTATATTACTTATAACGTTGGAGGCCTATCAATGTACGTTTGCATTTGTCACGCGGTCACGGATACTCAAATAAAAGAAGCTGTAAATCAGGGAGATAAATCTTTAGCGGATGTCAAACATCGTCTAGGTGTGGCAGAGCAATGTGGTAAATGTGCAAAAATGGCTGTACAGATCATTCAAAAAGAGCGCGAACTCAGCTCTAATTTTTATGAAGTGACCGACTAATTAACGTGAATTCAGGCTCATTACCGAGGAGAAATAAGAGAATTCATGAAGTCAGGCCTCGACTTCAATAAAATGTCCATTTCCTCCTTATTGGGTTCTCCTGTGGGAAAACGTAATACTTGCCGATTCAGATGTCCTCTTGCTCGCATGGAGATTTTGTAATCCGAAGTCGGTCCCTGAATGGCATAATGCTTTTGATTCCCCAATAATGCCAAGATATTCGATGTCACTAAACTTTTTACAGCTTGTTCATCTTGAGGTAAGGTTAATACTGTTTCACCTTGAAGAAAAAACTCCCGTAACAAGGCCCTTTCGCTACCATCCAGTAATTTTATTTTTTCAATAATAGCTTCTTTTTCTCGTTTATCTTGCAAAAAACAAATCGCTTCATCGAGAAAATAATTAACGATCCTCGTTAATATATACGCACAACTGATCAATAAGCCTATTCCGGCGTACATACCATATTTGATTGCGATCTCATTGAGCCGCATCGCCGTCAGTAAACCCGGCGATAATACCAGCAATCCGGCGCAGCAGATCGCTAACCACAATATAACGCTCTGTAATCTGTTTTGAGTGAAAAACATCCTCAAAGAAAAGCCTTTCATCTTTTAGTCTCAGCCTTTAATGTGTAAATGTTAAACCACTCTTTCGGCAGTAATTGCAGATTTTTTGGCTAATTTAATCAATACACGACTGGCTGCAATAAAGCCAAAAGTCCCTGTAACAACAGTGACAGCACCAAAACCTGAAGCACAATCCATACGCATGCTCCCCTCAGCGTTCGCTTTAGTATGACATACACTACCGTCACTTTGCGGGTACATCAATTGTTCTGTCGAAAATACCGCCTCAATACTAAAACGCCGAGCAGTATTTTTAGAAAAATTATATTCACGCCTCAGTAAATTTCGCACCTTAGCTAATAAAGGATCTTGGTAGGTCTTCGCTAAATCCGCCACCTGCACTTGCGTCGGATCCATTTGCCCCCCCGCACCACCGACAACCACAATCGGAAGCTTATTTCGCTTACACCACGCAATGAGCGCTGTTTTAGGTTTAACTGCATCAATACAATCAACTACATAGTCAAGTGTCCCCGCTTGTTTTTTAGAAGCAAAATACTCACTTAAATTTTCTGGTGTAATAAAATCTTCAATCTCATTCACTTTACAATCGGGATTAATATTGCGAATACGCTCTGCCATGACTTCAACTTTAGATTGGCCTATTGTCTGTTTTAACGCATGTAATTGCCTATTCGTATTGGTTACACAAATATCATCAAGATCGATCAGGGTTATTTCCCCGATCCCACTTCTTGCCAGTGATTCTGCGACCCAAGTTCCAACACCACCAATACCGACAATTACCACGTGAGAATGAGCAAATGATGTTAATGCCGACTGCCCATATAAACGACCAATCCCCGCAAAGCGATTAATATAAGCATCTGAAATAATTTTAGAACTCAAAGCTACACCTACAACAAGAAGTAAAACAAATAATATAAAGAGATTTTATCTCAAAAGACGTTAAATGCCTAAAAGCAATTTAACCCCTTAAATCGCCTACCTCCAATCAACTTTTCCATTCGATTAGCTGCTAAATCTAAGTTAAAGCTACCACTGACTCATTGTTAAAAATACAACATATCAGCGCTAAAAACACACAACAATAAAGAGAACAACAGAATACCCATTAAATAAAATACAGCCACTCAGTTGATAAGTTCAAATACGTTACATTAAAATTATCACTCAAAATCGATACAATAATATAGTAAGTACTGAAGTAAAAACGATTAAGATGTACAAAAGTTAATGTTAATACTCACTTGTAGCGAATGAATAACCACCTATAAAAGAGTAAACACTATAAAAGTAGAGTTTTAATCAATTAAAGGTTTTAACTTTGAGTTTTTTATCATTATTCATCAAAAAAATAGTCAAAATAGATGTTTAATCATTATTAAACGTTAGTCTCATCCTGCCATCAATTACACAGAATAAATATTCTGTCCGTAATAAAAATCGGCAAACTAAATGAGAGTAGCAAGCATGAATAAAACGCGATTATTAACGCCTATACTGGCGATGATTTCATACACAGCATATGCTGAAGGGCCAACAGTATACGGCAACATGGATGTCGCCATCGCTAGCGCTAATACCCCTTATGGTACAAGAAGTGAAAAAACAGGAACTTCATTAGAAAACTGGTCCACATTGGGTATTAAAGGCAGTGAACAACTAAGCCGTAGCCTAAAAATACTCTATAAAATGAGTTTTCAGGTATTAAACGCGACCACTGACGGCTCATCAACACCATTAAGCCCATACAATACCTATTTAGGCTTGCAAAGCCTCTACGGTACTGTATTAATAGGAAGAAATGATACTGTTTTTAAATTTTCAGAAGGTGGAGTGGATCTTTTCAATGGTAGCAATGCCGATATTGATCGCCTTGTTGCAGGCCAAACCCGAAGTGCAGATGCGATTTGGTATTACTCCCCTAAACTGGCTAATTTACTCACCTTAAATGCAACTTATTTGATGGCTGCGAACCAAAACGTCAATACTACAGCAGATATAGGCTCTCAATACGCACTAACCGCGATTATTGGCGACAAAAATCTAAATGATCAAAACTTCTATTTAGCCAGTTCCTATAATGCAGGTATCGCCTCTATTGATGCCTATCGACAAGTGGCACAAGTCAAACTCGGTAAATTTACCTTAGGAGGTTTATACCAACAAACTCAAAGCCTTAAAACCACTGAGAAGAACATGAAAGGGTACACTTATTTTGTAAACCTCAAATATGATCTCAATGGCGTCAACCTGAAAGCCGAATATGGTGCCGATACTTCAGGGTTGGGGGGATACTTTACTAATGCCACAGGTGGCACCAGCACACTCATCGACAGAAGTGAATATTCCAATATTAACATGACACAAATTACTGTTGGTGCTGACTATCTACTTTCAGAGTCCACGAGACTCTATAGCCACTACATCATGTATCAAGGTCACTATAAAAATTCAGCGGTAGTAACATCATTGCAAAATGATAATATTTTCACCGTGGGTGTCGATTATACCTTCTAGGTTAATATATACTTTATATTCCTTACCCCACTAAATGTATGTAAAAATATTAAGGATAACATTTTATATTACAAATAATACAAACAACCTAAAAATAAAACAAAAAACAAATACCAAGAAAAATCATTTTAATTACCTAACAAAATAAACACAAGCATCACTTAATTGTTAAATAGATTAACACAAACAACACATGCATTCCTCTTTTCGCAGAGAATAAATACAAATAAGATTAATCACAATGAATCGTTCCATATATACAATACTCTGTTGTTTTTTATATTGCTTTACTCCCTATAAGGTTCAAGCAAATAACACACAATTTTCGGGAGAAATAAACAGCTCCATCTCAAATTCCAATACTCCATATGCCACACTCAGTGAAAAATCAAACTCTTCACTAGAAAATTGGATATATATAGAAATTAAAGGTAAAGACGAAATCAGTAGCAAGCTTAATGTATTATACAAGATGAGTTCACTTGTCTATAACGCCAGTCTTGATGGCAACGACAATCCTACTGGTGCCTATAATACATACTTAGGCTTAGAGAGCGCTTATGGCACTCTTTTAATTGGACGAAATGATACTGTATTCAAATTTTCAGAGGGTGATATTGACCTCTTTAATTCTACCAATGCAGATATTGGCAATTTAGCCGCAGGACAAACGATTAGCGCAGATGCAATTTGGTATTACTCTCCAAAAATAGCGGATCTTATCAGCCTCAACAGTACCTATTTAATGACCCGTAATCAAGCCGACACTCCAAGTGAGAGCACCGGTTCACAGTATGCGCTAACCGCCGTAGTAGGAGACAAAAACCTATTAAATCAACAATTTTATTTTGCAAGTGCTTACAACAAAGGCATTGACATGATAAATGCCTATCGACAAGTCGCACAAATAAAGCTCGGCAACGTTATTTTAGGGGGGCTTTACCAACATACTAAAAGCATTAAATTAAATGAAAAAAACATGAAAGGAAACACTTATTTTATCAACCTGAAATATAATCTGAATAGGATAAATTTTAAAGTAGAATACGGAAAAGACACCTCAGGATTGGGCTGGTATTTTACCAACGCGACAGGAGGTTCAGGTAGCACCATTGATAGAAGCCACTATTCTGATATTTCAATAGAACAAATCACCATTGGAGCCGACTATATGCTTTCAGCATCAACCCGACTTTATACCCATGCGATTATGTTTCAAGGGGATTATAGCAATTCTGGAATAAATACTTCATTAGAAAATGATAAAGTGCTGACTATTGGCATCGATTATAATTTTTAACTCGCCTTTATTCTGCCTCCTTTTTACTTAACACTGATATTTAATTTAAAAATAAATAATGCATAACACTTACATTTAATCACATTAATTATATAGTAATTAAATCTTACCTCTATGCACCAACTCACAAAAACCCCACCATCATCCACCAGCCTTAATAAAAGTTAACATTACAACGCATTTGTTATAACTATATTAATTTTAGAAAAAAAACATATATTCTAGGTTTTGTTTTTAAAGTCAGGTATTGATTATTTTGTTTATTAACCTTAGTTTCATGATTAATTAATTAAATAAATAGATTTTAAATACATTTATTACTTATTATTCCCTCCCATTATTCAAAATGAAGATTTAATACTTTCGCTGTTACATGACCATAATTGAGAATAATAATGAGTAAATTGACTTTATTGGTACCTATGGCATCAATTGTATGCCTACTCTCGTCTACTAGTTATGCCGACGATATCACTTTTTTTGGCGAAATGAATAATTCTATTGTCAACTCGAATACAGCCTATGGAACCCGAAATGATAAATCAGGCACCTCAATAGAAAACTGGGCAGCCATAGGCATTAAAGGCAGTGAAGGGATCACTAATGATGTCAGCATCATCTATAAGATGAGCTTTCAAGTTTATAACGCTAGCACGGATGGCTCATCAACCCCAATCGAAGCCTATAATACTTATTTAGGGCTTGGCAGTAATCAATTCGGTACCGTTTTGGTTGGTCGTAACAACACTGTCTTTAAATCCAGTGAAGGCAATATCGATCTTTTTAATGGCAGTAATGCTGATATCAATAACTTAGTCGCAGGCCAAACTCGCAGCGCGGACGGTATTTGGTACTACTCTCCCAAACTTGCTGACTTGATCACACTCAATGCGACTTACTTAATGGCTGCAAATCAATCCACTGACAACACTGTTGATATTAATAGTCAGTATGCCTTATCTGCCACCTTAGGTGACAAACACTTTAATGACCAAAAATACTATTTATCAGCAAGCTATAATAATGGGATATCTTCAGTAAATGCGTATAGAGGTGTATCGCAGTTCAAATTAGGGCAATTTACTGTCGGAGGGTTATATCAATACACCAAAAGCTTAACCATCACAGAAAGCGACATGAAAGGTTATAGTTACTTTTTAAATCTGATGTACTCTTTCGATAATATCAACCTAAAAGCAGAGTATGGCTCTGATAATTCAGGATTAGGTTATTATTTCAAGAATGCAACGGGGGGGAGCGGTACCGACAGAAGTACCTTCTCAAATGTGAAAATGTCACAAATTACGCTTGGTGCTGACTATATTTTATCTAATTCCACCACGCTTTATACTCATTACAGCCTCTATAAAGGCAGTTATAATCTCTCCAATACTCAAGTTTCACTTTCCAATGACAATATCATGACGGTCGGTGTCGATTATCACTTTTAATACAATGTGGAACAACCGATTTTTTGTACAGGGATGTTTTCACTTTTTAAAAGCCGACAATATTCTACCAAACGATCCATCGCTCATTAAATACCCTCCCTCTAATAAGTAGCACAAAAGCAGTTAATGCTAATTTAAAATTAATACCTCTCATTACAAATAAATACAAACATAAATATTTGTTACCATAAAAATACTAAAGGTTAATTCTAAGCCTAAAAAACCCAAAATATGTTTTATCTCATACTCATCGCTTAATAAAACGCTAATATTCTCGCCCTAATAAATACAAGACAGGACGCTTGTTAAAAAATGCAGGATGAAATTTAGACGTTAAAGATTAACCAATGACAATTATTATTAGAAAGTTAGCACACCTAAAAACCTTACTTTACTTTTTAGTCACCCTTTTTTGCTCACACGCTGTTGCACAAGATCCTGAACTTTATGGCAGTATGGACTTTTCACTTGCCAATGCCACAACCCCTTATGCCACTAAGAGTCATAAGCAAGGTTCAACAATTGAAAGTTATGCCACCATAGGCCTCAAAGGTGGATATGACATCACAGAGCAAAGCCGAATCATTTATAAACTCAGTGTGCACTTATCCAACCCAAGTGTTGAAAATGAGAAAAGCCCCTTAAAAGCACATAACACCTATTTGGGGATTGAAGATACACTCGGTACCATATTGGTTGGTCGAAACAATACCGTGTTTAAAAACTCTGAAGGCAATGTCGATGTTTTTAATGGTAGCAACGCGGATATTAATAATTTAGTCGCAGGGCAAAGTCGCACTGCTGACTCAATTTGGTATTTTTCACCTCGATTTGCAGATCTCATTGAAATTAGCTCAACCTATCTAATGACAGATAACCAGTCTTCACAAAAAAACCAAGACAAGGCACACAATACACAAACTCAATACGCATTGACTTCAAGTCTTGGCGATAAAAACTTTAGAAAACAACATTATTACTTTTCAGCCTCCTATAACAAAGGCATATCCAATGTAGATGCTTATCGTGGTGTCGCCCAAGTTCAATGGAGGGCATTCACACTCGGTACACTATTTCAACACACTAAAAGTCTCGAAGAAAATGAGCAAAACATGCAGGGTAATAGTCATTTTTATAATCTGATGTTTTGCTATAACCGCATTAATTTTAAAGCAGAATATGCCACAGACACCTCTGGGTTAGGTTACTACTTTTCAAACGCCACCAAAAAGAAAAAGAAAAAAGACACGGATACAACACCCCCTCATTATAGAAGCCAGTTTTCACACATCAAAATGAAACAGCTCACGATTGGTGCCGATCACATGCTACTTGCCTCCACCCAAGTGTATGGTCACTTTGTCCAATATAAGGGGCACTATCTTAATGCGGGGACCCCTATCACGCTAAAAACGGACAATATTTTCACTGTTGGAGTCGAACATGTTTTTTAACGTTTTAATGTTGGCGACAAAATAGTGTCCGCTTCAATAACAAAACAACCCATTTTTACTGTTTTTTTTGAGTATCCTCAATATGAATAAAGCACTTTGTTTCACTATTTTCTCAACTTTACTGACATTCAATAGTATGGCCGATGAGGACTTGAATTTTTATGGTCGCCTCGATTTAGCCATAACAAATTCAACTACAGGTAATACGACGCAAAATGGTAAATCTGGCACCGTGTTAGAAAATAATTTCTCCAATTTAGGGCTAAGAGGAAAAGAGGGAGTCACTGACACACTCAACATCATCTACCAAATAGAATTTCAAGTCGAAAATACAACTACCAGTGGTGGAAAAGACCCTTTTAAAGCGAGAAATACCTATCTAGGCCTTGAGAGTCAACAGCTTGGTACGCTTCTTCTGGGTCGTAACGACACGGTATTTAAGCAATCTGAAGGCAGTGTTGATATTTTTGGTAATACCAATGCCGATATCGATCGGCTCGTTGCTGCTCAAACTCGAAGTGCTGATGCTATTTGGTATTATTCGCCAACACTGCTTGGGGCTGTCAATATCAATGCCACTTATTTAGTCACAGACAATCAAGCCGATGCCGATGCCGATAATGAGCAAGATCGCAATCCTAACGAGCAATACGCCCTTAATATGACCTTAGGTGACAAAAAATTTAGAGAGCATAATTATTACCTCGCAGCCGCTTTTAATAAAGGTATTGCAAATGTTGATGCATATCGCGGTGTTTCGCAAATAAAGCTAGGCCAAGTGAAACTAGGTAGTTTGTATCAATACACTAAAAGCCAGAAAAGTAACGAGCAAAATATGAAAGGCTACTCGTACTTTTTAAATTTGGTTTATGAAATTAACGGGATTAATTTAAAAACAGAATACGGAATAGATACCTCAGGTTTAGGTAAGTATTTTACCAATGCAACAGGTGGCAATAGTACTATCAGAAGTACTTTTTCCGATGTCAAAGTCACTCAATTAACCATTGGTGCTGACTACCCTATTTCTCAAACGACCTTACTGTATGGACACATCGCTCAATATCAAGGTCATTATCAAAATACTGGCGCACTCATTGATCTTGAGAAAGATAATGTCTTCACCACTGGGGTAAGATATAACTTCTAACGACATTTTAGAAACAGATAAAAGCTTGCTCTAATTCAATGTAACATTTGAAAGACTAGCTTTTATCTGTTCCGTTTCACCCTTAAACTCTACTGTAATAATCAACATCATGGATCTTTATTGAATAAAATTTCCGACTTTCAAGGTCTATTAAATTCATATCGCCTATTTGAGTCTTTTCATGTTAAATCCAGTGAACATAAAGCCTGATTATATCAACCTTCTCACCTATCTCTTACTGTCACTATCCTGCCTATTACTTGGACTCAGTATCTTAATCATTGGGCCTCATAAACACTTTGAACTTGTGACACGCTTTCTCTCTATTGAGCCACTCTTTCCTGAAACACTCTTCTATACCTTGGCGGGATTTTGTTTCTTGTTAGCAAGCTGTTTGTCTTTAGCTTATTTATCTCTAGCACCTCATTTAAATCTTCAATGCTTAATAAAACGATTTTTAGCCATTTTACTCATTTGCATGGCGACTCTTCCGTTATTGTCACTTTTTAGCAGCGCACCTTGGATAGCCAGCCTTGGTGGTTTTCCGGCCATTGGTTCTGGGCAAGGGGTCATTAAGTATATGGCATTATTGGCAATTGGTATAACACTGTATCGCCCCAACATATTGTCTAATCAAACTTTAATCTGGATTAATTTCGTACCGATTGCCACTGTCTTATTATGGATTGGTGGGATGAAATTTACAGAAATTGAAGCGAACGGTATTCAAGATTTAATCGAAAGCTCACCTTTGATGTCATGGATGTATTCATTCTGGAGCCTGCAAACCACATCAAACTTAATCGGAATTTACGATATTATAGTCACCTTACTGTTAGCCATCGGGATAGGTTATCGACAATATCGATTGATATTGATGCTGCCAGCTTTACTGGTTTTTTTAACCACGCAAACTTTTCTCTTCAGCTGGGACGGTGCCCTATCTTCAACTTCAGTCCTGACAACTGGCGGACAGTTCCTCATAAAAGATCTCTGGTTTGTCATTAACTTACTTTTTATTTTATTGATACCCAAACTCTGTAAAAATAAATAAAAAACAGAAAAGTGACTATTTACTCCATGCTAAACATGATACTAAGTGCTGTTCCTCTTTTCTCTGTTTAAGCATGGATAGTCATATTACAGACTCCTTATTGCCTCACCAATCGATACACAGATTCCGTTAGCCAAGGGACTTGCTTGCGTATAAACTTGGGGTTGTCTTGCAATACATCTTCACAACTTAACCGCTCAATCACAAACCCAGAAGCCATATTTGCCATGATCCAGTCATTTTGTACGGAAAACGGTGGGCCTGACATCACCTCCTGTGGGTAATCTAAGGTGATCAGTAAACCTTGGCTTCCAGCAGGCAATAACATCATCAATTTTTCAACATAAGCCAGCCTTAGCGTTTCTGGCCAAGCAATCAATGCCGCTCTATCATAAAATGCGTCAATATGACCACAATCTTGTGGCGTCAGCGCTAACATATCACCTTGAATGATTTTCACGCCTTCTAATTCAACGTGTTGATGCAGCCCTATTTGAGTACGTTTGGGAGCGGCATCAGGTTTACCATACTCAGAAAAAAATTGAGTCACGGCCAACTCACTTAATTCGCACCCCAAGACACTGTGCCCCATTTCGTTAAAGTAACACATATCTAATGACTTACCACAAAGAGGTACTAATACTCTCGCGTTAGGTTTCACTTTTATGTGAGGCCAATATTTGACTAATAAAGGGTTAACATCCTCACTATGGAATCCAATTTGTTGTTTCTCCCAACGTTCATTCCAAAAACTTGCTTTCATACAATGTGTTACCTATTTCATTCTTTATAAAATATCTTTTAATACTGAGTATTATATACCCAAGTGAATCGCACTAATGAAAATAAAGTCCCTAAATATAGATCCCAAATAGGATATAAAAACGCAACAGATACCGCATAACTGACCGACGCACCTATTCCAATAGCAAAATTCTTAAGCGCAGTAAACGCCACCGTTTTACCATAGGTCAAATGAATAACAACTAAAAATGGCACCATAGAAAGGCAGTAATACCGCTTTGATTTGACAATAAACAGACACGCGATAATAGACCCATACCAATACCAAAGAAGAGACACTTCCTGACAAAGTATAATCCATACTTTTCACGGCAAATTCAATATCATTATCAAAGCCTAATAAAAAATAACAATCGCCATTCCCGCTGGATATCCAGACAAAATGCCCGCTATCCGCGTACTGCTATTTTCCGCAATAAAGGACAGCCCTATGACCACAATCAAGGTGGTGACCACTTTTATCAGTAATATCCATTCCAGCATACTTATATTACTCCTCAACATCGCTGCAAGACTGACTATAGCGAGTAGAAACAAGTTTGAGGATTAAAGGTCGCCGCAAACAAGAGAAATACAATAAAGCCTGAAAATACAGCTAAAATAATAAACAAGAGTTAAATAAAAATAACATTGAGGCGATAACATGACACATATTCCCGCCATTGGCATGGGTACCTATCGTTTAACGGATCAAGTTGCATTTGATTCAGTTTCCATGGCACTCAAAGTCGGCTACCGCCATATTGATACCGCCGCAGTCTACCAAAATGAAATCCCTGTCGGGCAAGCCATCTCTAAAAGTGGTATTCCCCGAGATGATATTTTTTTAACCACCAAAGTTTGGATAAATAACTTATCAGTGACCCATTTTATCGACAGTGTTAAAATCAGCCTTGATAATTTAGACACCGACTATGTGGATTTATTACTGATCCATTGGCCCTCACCCAATGACGACATCCCCATGTTTGAATATTTAGCGCAACTGGCCAATGCCAGAGCCATGGGATTAACCCAATATATCGGTGTCTCCAATTTCACCATCAATCAAATGAAAACCGCCATGGATCTGCTACCAAGAGATCATATTCTCACCAATCAAATTGAAATTCATCCTTATTTACAAAATAAAAAGCTCATCGACTTTTGCCAATCACGCCATATTCTCGTCACCGCTTATATGCCTTTTGCCGTTGGCAAAGCCTTAGCTGATGACACCATTAAACACATCGCCAAACTTCACAAAGCAACCCCGGCCCAAATTATTTTAGCTTGGATGGATACAAAAAACTTGATCTCCATCCCCTCCTCCTCTAAACAAGCTAACCTTGAAAGCAACTTACATTACACTCAGATCAATTTAACCACTCATGAATGTAAACTTATCGATGCGCTCGATAAAAATGAACGGATCGCTAATCCCGATTTTGCTCCCAAGTGGGATGAGTAGCCCAACGATTAGTGATCATTATTAACGAAATAACGTTTACTGCCTTGTAATAATTGTTGTAATTCAAGATCATACACCTACTGCCGCTGTGAATTATGCACTAGTCCATACACTAATTTCTCCGCTTTGGGCTCCTACTTAGCCCGTTGCATCGACTCGGACGGATAGTCACAAGAGACACCCTCATTGGCGATACCTTGCTTGAAAAAGGCAAGCGAGTCTTTTTACTGTTAGGCGCCGCGCTTGGACGGTTAGAGACAGAAATTGCCATTGCGGCACTGATTGAACATTTCTCGCAGGGTAACATCCTCGAGCCGCCCGAGTATATTCACAACCTTGGTCTACGGGCGATGAAGTCACTAAAAATAAGATTGTAAGGCTCAAGAGCACAACTTACCTGGTTTCCCAAAAGCACCTCTTATTAGTCGGCTTAGGTACTTATCTTTTTCTCGCCTTATGAGAGTAAATGATCAACCCCATACTCCCCTCATTCATTCATTCATTCATGATAAAATAATTTTAATTCAATGGAATCAATATCAAGATTAGGAATTTAAAATGAAAAAATCATTAATATTAGTCACCCTATTCGCCAGCATGAATAGTGCTTATGCAGCAACTAGCAAGGTCTCAGGCGTGGTGACAAATGTTCGAATAGATCAAAATGGTGAAGGGATTATAACTTTCGATAAATCCATTGAAAACATGGCCAGTTGTACTAGTGAATTTTATCACAAGGCTTATTCATTTGATGCCAATACCGAAGGCGGCAAAGCCATTTATGCGATGGCACTGGCAGCAAGGACAACAAGTAAGCCCATGACCGCTTATGGTATAGGCAGTTGTTCAGAGTATCCAGACACTGTCGAGAGTATCTGGTATGGGAATATGTAACGACTCTTGATCAATAAGATGACCAATAATGACAATCGACTCATCATGACACTTATCATAATGAGTCGGTTGCCCCCATAAATTAACTCATTTTCACTCAATCAAGACTCATAGACATTAAGCCAATCTACTTGTGGATATTCAACAAACACAACAATAATGAAGGCATAAATATTTTACCCACGTTTATTTTGGTACAAAAGTGGCACTGTTCGTTAACATATGATCCCATTCGTAGTTCGCGTTAGAACGCACTAAATGCCAAATTGTTTTTATAACAGGCTTACCATTTACACTTCGACACTCTCCAGACCACGACGATACACTGCCATATTTGCCCCAACGCGTAGTGAAGGCTACTACTGTCACATTATCCTGCCCCTTAACAGGCGCTAAAAAATTAACCCAACCAATTAATGGATTAGACTCACCAGATGTTCCAGAAGGAGACGTAAAGGTTCCCTTTAATTTATGCTTGATATTTTGAGAGTGGAACCGACTTCATTCACCCATTCCCCTTTTAATTTTTCACACGTTGGCTTAGCGGCATACACAAATGATGACAGGGCCAAGGATCTAACAACTATTACCTTTAATGTTCTTTTCATCATGCTCTCCTTTTCTTTTTTAACCTTTAATGATTGCTTTCCCTAACAATGCACCACTTTGCCGAATAACACTGTGGAGAGGAAGAGTAAAACCGTTAAGCAAGGTGATTAAGTGTTTTTATTTAAATAACATATCCATCTTAATCAGCTGAGAAGAAGATCTAATGATGCTAAATTAATAAACCATCACTCAATATGACAGGCTTTAAACCTGCCTAATAATAGCGACAATAGCAATAGCACAAAACAATTTAACAACCTGAAATAAGCCTAGCCATGAGGCATTGCATCACCCATAAATGCCAATATTAAGGCATCAATATATTTTCGCTAAAATAAAATATAACCCGCTATTATTCATCTCAAAATCTCAACAACCCCTTGTTCAAAATAGCAGTACGACACATATTTCATTAGCACGATAATGCTCACTCATCAATAAAAAACCAGCAAGCACTTTCAATAAAAATGACAGTGATTGCTGGTGATGACTTGCTTAATATTCAAGAAACTATCTATTTCTACTTAGGTTTTAAATGTTCAATATGAGGCAACCAGCCATCGGTCGGCTCTGTATCTGTGGGTAAGGTTTCCCCAGTAAATATCACATCCAAAATCAAGCGTTTGACCAATAGTTTTAGCATTTCATGATGATAATGATCGTAAGTTCTCAAATAGGGTTCTATTTCAGGATAAAGTTCACTCCATAAGGACATCCCAACACTATGAAGCCCCAAACCAGGATCACGTTCTATACCAGGTTCATCTTCGTTTAAACTTATCCAAAACAGGCTTAAGCGTTAATTCTCTGGGCCTTGACCTTTTTCTGGGTTTGCCATGCCGATAATGGCCACAACAGAGCTTCCACCAGGACTAGACGGTGTGTTTATGAAGTCAAATATCCAGTTATTGGCTGCCCATAGATTGTCCGATGGATCGGCACGCGTCGCGGTTAAGCGCTCATAGCCTAAAAAACGATAGCCCTCATCAACAAAAAACTCACCGTATTGGATCCCACCTCGACAACCATCGATATTGGCACATAACCTAGATATCTTTTGTGAACTAAAATTCGAAATCCAGACATTATCTTGACTATCAATCCAGAGTCCCCAAGGGGCTCCCAAGCCCCCTCTTTGATACCTTTCAATGTGTTTTGTTTTATAATTAATCGAACTCACCCAACCAACATTCGAATCCACATGATATTTTTCTGGGCCACAGGGAATATCGACCAAACGACTATTTGCAACCCAAGCCACGCCTTGACTGTCGGTATCGATCCCTAACGGCCAAGAAATTTCATCCCCATAAAACGATTCGATGTCCTCATAAGGTGGTTGATCATTGATAGGGGCAAAATTAACCACATAGATAGCCCCCACCTTATCGTCACCTACTTCTTTTGAGCTATTACCACTGACCCATAATTGAGCAATATTTGTGTTTTCCAAATAAAACGCTGTATCAAACGGCTCTTGTAATCTTGGCCGCCCCTCTTTTTCAGGGATCTCCCATACCTCAAATTCACCCGTTTCACTCGCTGTTGCCAGTGTATTGGATCCACATCCAGTTAAATACATTTTGCCACTACCATAATCCATTCCTTGCGGCGCTTCAAAATCAAGATCAAGGTTCTTATACAAGGCTACAGGATCACCTTCAGGACCAAAAACAGACACACTCTTGTCTGCCCTAATGGCGGTGGGCACTCATCAGCCCTAAAACCAAAGTTTTAAAACCATACATTGCCAGTTTCAAGCGCCATTGCTATACCATAGCCAACACCATACAAGCCATTGTCTTGCACATAATCATCAACATAGGTGCCATCTGGGTTTAAACGTATGGCCATATGGCTCGGACATGATTCATTTAATTCCGGCTCAAATAGATAATTATTCGAAACCCAAATGCTCCCTTCATAGTTGATAACAAAATTTGCCGGTCCATTCATACGATATTCACGCGGAACGTAATGAAAACCATCGGGGGTTGTAATACCATCAAACATGATCGATATCATCCACCCCAAACCACTTAAGCTAGTAACCTCCGATTCTCCATATCGATATTGAGGCTCGTAAGGCATTGACGCCATTAATGATAGGGCATAGAATTCATCGGTGCAGTGTTGTGGGTATTTTGCCATATTAGCAAGTGCCAACAAAATATTATGCGTTGCTATGCCATCACCACATGGCATGCTACTACTCGTTGGCTCATTGGCCCGATTTGACCAAGCAGTCAATGCTGCATAATTGTCGCGATCATTTAATGACGCCGCTTGCACCATGTTCGATAAGCTATTGACCACACCTAATACAAAATCAATTAACTCTATATGATGATTAAGATACGTACGTTGCCCTACATTCGGCCCGTGATGCAGTACAAAGCTGGTTTCGCCTTCAAGGGTGGCAATGTTGCGCCACATTGCCGCGCGTTGGGGATCCCAACCTTTAGATCATATGCCATATCACCTGTACCATGCTCCGTCGACGTGCCAATACTGGGTTCTTGATCTGGGCCTTCATCGTACCAAAATTGCGCAAAGGTATAAGCGGTGGCGACTGTCGTGATTTCATTGATCACTAAGGTGTTGCTCGCCGTTGGCGATTGCCCTAAGGTGGTGGCTAAAATGACTTTATTAAGTAGACTGGCGGCTTGGTTGTTAGCGGTAATGTATAAGGTGTCTGAACTCGAATAACTACCCTGTTCAGGGGTTAAAATAAACTGCCCATTAGTCGCATAATTGGAATCGATGACCAATGGCGTTGCTGAACCCGCTTTCCATAACTTTACAACCCATGGTTCAAAACTTTTTTCTTGCCCAAGCTCAATCGTGCCACAAAAAGCCCCCGAGACGCATAAATTACGAGCCTGTCCACTTTCATTGCTATCACAACCAAATAACAAGCCAGAGAATACAATGAAAATAAGTAGCTTATAACCTTGTATCATTGCCCCCCTGTTTACCCTTACTTAACATAACCGCCATTCAATATAAACTTAATTCACATAATGCTATCTCGCTACTTATATCTGAGATATTTTTATCTTTGAATGAAAGCCCTTGGCTGCTAAAGCTTGAAAAATGAATGAGAGGTGTGAAATCAGTGAATTTAAAAAATGAGATTTAACAATGGCTGTTTCAGTTAACCTATTAATCATCCATCGGACGCAAAACTATAAATTCAATCTGTTTACATCATTTTTTGTTATGATGATCTCATACTCAAAAAACTGACATCACATTTCATATTATGCAGCCTGTTATTCCTTTTTCGCTACCCGAGTCAGAAGCGCAAGCTATTGCTTTGCAAAGCCAACTCGCTCATCAAATCATAACCACAGATAAGCAGAACACAGCCAATCCAATCAATATCATTGCCGGTGTGGATGTAGCCTATTGTAATGACAGCGATGTGTTCTTTGCCGCTGTGGTGCTGCTCGATGCACAAACGTTAGCGGTTACCGTCACCACCCAAGCCAAAGCCCTATTTCCTTACATAGTGTCATACGCTGCACGGTATTAATCCCGTTTTCAGTGAGTAGCACTTGCATCAACTCATCATTCACACCTTGCCCCGAAAGCTTAAATCGATATTGGTGGATCTGTAACAAGCTTAAATCTTCCAACGTGAGGTATCAAAGCCAGCCACTATCAATCAGTAACATACTAATATATCCACCCGACCTAAACGTTCAGCGTCTATCAAATCAAGATCTGAACCGTTTTCAACATACTACCTGCTAACAATCTTGGAGAAATGAGTGATATAAGCGAAATGAGTGAGTTTTAAAGCGTAGAATACTTCCCTCAGTTGATTAACTGAGGGAAGTATTCTTGAGGTAATATAAACTTTCTTTATCGGTAAACTTAGAGGAAATGGTGGGAATACCGTCACGGCCCCCATCAGCCCCTGTTTAGAGATGAATGGGTGCCCCGTTTTGGTTCTATGCTTTTCCTAGATATTAGCAATGCGCATCGGTGACATGCGGCCTCAAATATTTGTCCACTAAATAAAAAACCAGCATCACTTTCAATGAATATAAAAATGATGCTGGTTATGGATTACTTAATATTGAAGAAAACCCCCATCTCTACTTAGGTTTTAAATGCTCAATATAAGGCAACCAGCCATCGGTCGGCTCGGTGTAGTTGGGCAAAGTTTCCCCCGTAAACACCAGATCCCAAATTAAACGCTTAACCAATAGCTTTAACATTTCTGGATGATATTTTTCAATATCATAATTCAAATAAGGGGTTACTTCGGGATAGACTTGATCCCAAATTTCTAATCCTATACAAGCAAAACCATGCCCATCCTCATATTCTTTTCCCTGCACATCTTGATTTAAACTTATCCAGAAAGCGTCATCACACGTATAAGCCTGAATAATTTGCAGCTTAAGTTCGTTCTTATCAATGTACAAATACTCGCCTGCCACAATATCAAAGCGACTATACAGGTTTTTAACATCTGGTCGATCCATAGGTGATGCATACCCCTCTTCCCAATTTTCATCAGGATCATCAGGATCATAAAAAAAACAATTCACTGCAATCTTAAAATAAGTTAACTCATTCATAATATTTACACTTTAATTATTTATTACTCGGATACATGGTATTCATGTGCCAAGAATCTGAAGCCTTATTATACTTATAACTAACTTTTACATAAGTTAACGAATCAACTAACCTTGGCTCACCTAAAGTTACACCTTTCATCGACTTTGCTGATACGAAGCCGCCTGTTTCGTTTTGATAGCCGTAACCCATACTTTTACCCGTAGAAATACTAAAACTAAACGACTCTTTTGTTCTATCTCTGACAATAAAGGCTTCCATAAAAGCTGGTGTACCGGGAGCTACTAGCTCTGTTGCTTCAAGTAAGCTCTCCTTATCATTAAACTTAGAAGAGATCGCAGGCACATCTACTCGCTTACCCGTATCGGGTAAGCGCCCTGTTGTGGCCCGTAGTTTTAAATGCTCATCAGTCACATGAGGCCCATGGCGAGTCAGAGTATGCGAGCTATTGAGCGCGTTGAGTATTGTTAGCTGCTCAGGGGTATACTCACCCTCTGGTATTTTTGATTTAGGTAAATCGGTGCCATGGATTTTAGCATCAACGGAATAACCCGATTGAGTAAAATGCTTAGCGTCACTTGGGTCAACTAAGCGACCAAAACCTGCAATGGCAAAATCTTGCTTATTACTAAAAGCATCGATTAAGGCATTTAATTGGGTTTCAAGATTACTGCCAACCTCTGTCTTCTTCGCCGCATCTGCCAACCCTTTCAGACTATCAGCAGCCGTTTTACCAATCACTAAACCAACGGCAAGCTCTCCGGCCGCATCAATGATTAACTCATTGCGTTTGGTCTCTTTTTGCGCTTCCGTTAAGGTATCACTATTATTAATAGCATTAAGTTTGCTACCAAAATCATAAACTGAGTCAACGGTTTGATAATAATCATAGGCTTTCCATAATATGACTGCCGCTTGAAATGCATAAAGGAAAAACAGTCCATTATTTTCTGCCGCATTTTCACCTGCGTTAGCGGCAATATTAACCTCACCTCCGGCGATAAAAGCGGCTAAACCTGCACCTAATTTAGCTAAATCGGTACCTTGGGCTTTCATATCCTGTAAATATCGTTGCGCGGTATCCAAACTCTCTAATGAGGTTTGATTAGCAAACAAAATTTCAAGTTGATCATTGGTGAGATTGTTTGGATCAATATTGTCCACACCCAAGGCTTTTTTTATTGCCTCTTCTTCTTTTCCTATGGCTTCTTCAAACTCATCAAGATTATTGTACTCTTTAAAACTATCGGCAATGATTTCACCGACAACGGCGCCACCGGCGCCTGACGCACAATTAAAGTCACTGTCGCTACCTGTTGCTGAGGCGCTCGCCACTCCAATCACACAACCTAAAGACGCATGAGCAATATAACGCACGGCCTGATTGATATCACCACTCTTACTGGCATCACCAATTTCTCCCGCGAGTTCTTCGCCAATGGCATTAATGGCTGCTGTTTGCAGTGTTTGAACAAACACATCATTAAACTCACCAAAATCACCGCCTTCGGCAATGGTCGAGATCCCCGCACTGACGGCAGATCTAACCGTCATTTGTACCACTTGATTACCCACTGCTACTGCATTTTGCGCCGCTTCACTGGCATCTTTCGCCGCGGTAAATGGCCCTAAATCAGGTAAGGCACTTAGCGCACCCGCCGTTGCCATTGCCATCGCGACCGTTTTCACTGTCTCCGAGGAGTGCATGGCTTTGGCAGTTTCAATCAGGTTATTGCCATTGGCAAAGCTCATGGCAGTTTGTGTTGCCAGTGCCAATGCGCCTGCTTGCAGTGCAGCGGTCATCGTCGCGCCACCAACGGCAATACCACCACCCGCGCCAATGGCTGCAAAACCTGCAGGTCCCATCACCACCGCCATCGCGATGGCAATAATCGCCATCGCAGCAGGGCTTAAGCTGCTGGTTTTGTCATACTCATGAATGTTGACCAGCTCTTGGTAAATCAGCTCCACATTTTGAGTCAACTCTGGATCTTGATACAGATCCGCCATCCAGCTGAGATCGTCGGTCGCTGAGAACTGCGCCATCATCTCATCGAGGGTGACATCCTCACTTTGCCCTAACTCCAAGGTGACACCGTGAGTGGCTTGCACTTTGACGCCGCCAATAATGCGGTTGTATACCGCCGTATCCACCGTATCAGTTTGGGTTTCGGTCTTAATGCGCCAAAAGCCTTCGGTGACGCGATTTACAAAGTAGTGATCTTGCTCTTTGGCTAACAGTAAATTCACCGCGCCGTTATAGGCATTAATTTGCGTACCGTCGCCCGAGGTAATTTCAGTAGCCCGCAGGGTGATATCACCAAAGTCGGATGCTATGAGTACGCCTTTACCTGCCTCTAATGCCGATTGAATGGCGATGGTTTGAAACTCTTGTTCGGTGATCGTGACAATGCCCACAGTGCCTTGACGATTTTTGTTAAATTCATCAAACTCATTGGTGATGTAAATACCTTGCTGGGCAAGTAGTTGCAGTACGCCGCTATCGGCGGTTAAGGTGGAGGCATTAATTTGAATCACGCCTGAGGCCATCAGGTAAATACTGTCGCTGGCACTGAGTCTGGACGCGGTATGGCTGACAATAGAGGTGCTTTCATCATAGCCACCCACATTTTCATTGCGCACATAGCTGGTTTGCTGGCTAAGCAGCATGATATTGCCGTCGGCATTGAGGACAATATTATTGCCATCTATGGTGCCGCCTTGCACCACGATATCACTATAAGAACGGATCGACACATTGCCATTGATGGCATTGACGCTGGCAATGGTGCCTAAGCGAGTACCTTGCTCAAAACGGGTGGCAAAGCGGTGGACTAGCGTTTTTTGTTGATATTGATTGGCAATAATATTCACACTATCTTGCGCGGTTAATTGCCCCGACAATATTTGTAATGTGCCGCCCACCAATAAGTTTAAGTCGCCACTGGAGACCACTTTGGCATTCTGATTAACGTTAAAATCACCGGCCGTGTTAATGAAGGTATTACGGTTAGTGAAAATGGTACCGGCATTGACGGTAATGCTATTAAACTGCGCCTCATCACCTAAAAACTCGACCCTATGCCCTTCAAGGATTAAGGCATCAAGGCTTGCATCGGTAAAGTGCACCACAGGCACTAACACTTGCTCACCGTTAATGCTGCGCAGCTCTGGCCAAATTAAGTTTTGCCCAAAGCTGTTCACTTGCGCTTGAGTCAGGCTATCGCCCAGTTTGGCACTGCTGGTGCCACTAAAGGTATAAGAATTATTGTATAGCGCATTGATTTGTATACTTTCAGTGGTATACGCATCACTGATTAAATTTCGGTTTAATGCATTAAAAATTTGCGAGCGAATAAAACGCGACTGCACAAACCCGTCGCCAATTTGTTTCGCCAATGGATACAGCGGCAAAATAATAGTGATGCCATCGTTCATGATGGGGATCATCAATGGCGTTGGCAGCGCACTCTTACGGAAGGTACGTAATTTTTGCTGAAAAGTGGCGATATTTTGCGTAACGTGGCTGATCACATCATCGACATAGTAAGCTTTTTCAAATTGATACTGACTATTACTGACTCGCTCATATTGACCGTTAGCATTGACCTCACTTTGAATAAAGCTGTCAGAAATTAGATTGGCCGCCTGCGCGGTCATTGGCAATGTGATTTGAAATAACATCACAAAGGTGAGCAAATAGGAGGTCATTTTTTGCCACAAGGGCGCCTCGGGTGTCTGTGACACCAAGGTCTGCGAAATCTGATTAGTGTGTTTCATGGAATTCCTTGTCACGGCTTATGGCAAATAGGTCATTAATTCATCGATAGAAATAGAGACAGAGGCTGGGTCGGTATAATCAGCCTCTCCCCTACCTCTCGATACAGAAATGAATAGCTCAACGGTTTGCAAGAAATGAATATTAACTGTAGTGCCACTTATGCTATATACATCAAAAGTATGTCCAACGAAACGAGAAAAAGTAACAGACATATGTGGTTCTCTTATTGCTTCTAATCGAGCGTTTAATACATCTTCTTGAAGCGGTAAAGTCTTCACATATTCAATGCTCGCAGCGACAAACTGGGTATCGGTGTAACCGGTATCACCCACTTCCCGGTCTTTGGCTTCTTCGCCTAATAGCTCAGGAATACTTTGTTCACGAGGAAACCATCCACAACGTTCATCTTTCGCGCCACCGCCATCAATAAACTCCTCACACTCTACTACAGTGAACTTAAGTAAATCGCCTTCAATGCGCACCGATGTCGCATGCCCTCTCACTTTAGTGTATTCCCCACGTACTTTTCGGACTTCATCGTAAAAAAACGGCTCTAAGTAGGCATCAACCACGCGTTTAACCGCCGCGTTCTGGCCGTTAATGTTGCCAATTTCAAGATCGGACTGTGACGGTAAGCTATTATCGATGCCATACACATTGCCACCGAAGGCGGTTAGGGTTTCGGCTTCTGCGACAGTACTGATATTGTCACCGTCACAGGTACGGTAACGCAGGCAATCTTTGACATTACTTAGGGTCACAGCATCATAATTTTCGGTGATCTCTAAGCCAATACTTTGAATTTGGGTTTTATAAAAATGACTGTCGGCAAACACCTCAAAGTATGACATCTCATTAATCAGTTGCTCTTTGACATCATTGCCATCATTACCATTACTAAACAGTAACTTACCAAATGAATACAAACGTGCTGGCGGCGAATAGGCAATCACTTTGGTGGTAGTACCGACATTGGCTCTATCATGATCCACACTGGTATCATCACTGAGTGTGGTTTGATTAAAAATATAATTTTCAAGCTGGATTCGATAGCGCTCATTGCTCAGTTTAGGGGTGTTGACCGTAAATTGGCCCGCTTGGTTTAACCCCATAATGGCTGAAGCATTGAGAATATATTGGCTGGCTTTTAGCGCCATGTGATTTTCGACTTGAATGGAAACTTGCTGGGCTTGACTGTTATTAATCATGATCCCCGCATCCCAACTCGTTGAAGAGGGCCGCGTTAATGAATAAGGGTTGATGTTTTCAATGGCCTTAGCATCAATGGATAAACTGTTGGCGCGAATATGCGCTGATAGCTTGCTGGCCTTTGTGCCAGATTCTTGTACATCGTAATAAATACCATGTAAAAACGAAGTCAAATCAGTGGATATAGGTAAGGCTTGAGTCGTCAGTGGGTATGATTGATACTGGCTACGAGACCCATTAACCACATAACCTTGTTGAGACTTTAATACCGCCGTTTTAGCGGTGATATCGCCACCAAAACTGTTATGAATATTGTATTGGGTTTCTACATTCAAGGTTGAGGTCTCAATGGTCGCGGTATTGATTAACCGCCTTGCCGCCATTTCAACTACGCTTGCTTGAATGTAGCCTTGCTGAACAATATCATCCACGCTCATCAGCCTTAAATCGCCAGTGACTATGCTGGCGTTTTGGTTGATATTATCGAGGGATTTAATTGAGATAATATTGTCAGACATCAGGCGGCCATTAAGTGATACACCATGATCGACAGTACTGCTTCTGGCTTTTATGCTTTGTATATAAATCCCCTCAATTGGCGCATAAAAACGGTCATTGTGAGTACTGGTTGCCAGTAAGTCTGATGAAGTATTTAACTGACTTGCTGGATCTAAGGTAATGTGTTGTGAGCTAATAATAGCAATACTCGCCGCCGATAATTGGCCATTCACGGTTAAGCTGTGTTCACTCACCTCGACGTTAGTGACCGTCAAATCCGCATACTTAATCGATATATCACCAGCATAAATATTAATTCCACCAGAACCGACTATTTTAGAGCCTTGTGGATGAATAATAAAGCCGCCCTCAGGATGGCTATCGGCGGTTAAATTTAAATCAATTATGCCGTTGGTTAAGACTCTATCGGCAATCACTTCTAAAGACTGTACACCTGGCGCCAACAATTGATTAATATCAACGACGCCATTATAGCTAGTGGTTAGTCGGCCTATATCGCCACCGCTTTGAATGGTTGAAACGCTGTTGTATCCCGCTACCGTGAGCGTCAAACGGCCCACGTTTTCAAAGCTACATTGATAACAATTCAGTGTTTTATTAGCGCCGCGACTCACCAATAATAGATCAGCAGGTGCGCCTAAAATTTCAATGTTATCGGCAAGTGAAAGCACTGTTGATTCAATGACAATCAGCCCAGCGGCATCTCCATTTACTGATCCCCCCGTTTCGCGACTGCCATTATAAATAATGAGTTTTCTTCCGGATACTGAAAACTCATTGAATACATTAATAGACACCCCATTGACTGCAGAGGCAGGAATTAACATGTCAGCAGATGTGCTTGACTGAAGTTTTATTTGAGTATCGGAGCTGTTACTCGCAATCGAGTAACTTGAAGCTAAAGAGATAAACGATTGAAAATATAAAATTAAAACCAAGAATAACGAATTTGATATTCGTCTAACTATTCTGGATATGGGAGACATTACAACATCCTGTATGTTTAAAATGGTGGGGATGTAACCAATTGCCAGATAAAACAATACAATTGGTTATTATACAAGATGCCATTATCTACAAATGACACATTAACTCAACATAAAAACAAACTTAAGCCATTAATTTTACAATAAAGTGAATGAATCAATATTCCCATCAGATCAGCATTCCTTTTTCTTCTCTTGATTTCTCCCGCTCATGCTTTTACTCATTTCGATTTATAAACGCATAACTGCGGTATACTCTCTATAAGTAAGCTATCAATGATTATTGGATGTCGGCCTTGCAAACACCTCAGCTGCAACACTTTTATATTTCTGAAGAGCAATCAATTTACTTATTGACCGCTGATAACGCTCGCAAACATAAGGCTTGGATCAGGCTGTGTAAGCAAGAGTTAACCAAGTTGGGTTATCAAGATATTGAGCTGGTGGGCAAAGGGGCTTACGGCTTTGTATTTTCAGGACTCAATAGTGTCAACCAAGCTCATGTGTTTAAGTTTTCTCGCATTACCTTGCCACAAAGCGTGCAAGATAGGCTCGAAGAAGAAGCCTTTATGTTATCGCAAGTCATTCACCCTAATGTACCAGCCTTAATTAAATTTGAGCGGGTGGGTAAGCAAGGCATTATGGTGATGGAAAAAGCCCCCGGAGAAGATTTGGATAAGCTTTGTCGCCGCTTAGGTAAGCTTCCGGTCGCCATGATCATGAACATTGCTCGGCAACTTGCTGATATTTTATTGTATTTACATCATGGTCGCCCGCTCATCCATGGTGATATTAAACCTTCAAATCTCGTTTACGATCTTAACACTGAACAGCTATCACTCATCGATTGGGGCTCTGCGGTATTCGCCCAACGTGATGTGCATGATAATCCGGTGAATGGCAATGTAATGGATGTGATGTCGAGCGATCAGCAACATACCAACGCCAGAATGGGGGATGTGTATTTTATTGGTGATGAGCAACTAAACGGCGCTATGTCCAGCCCCAGATTTGACGAGCAAGGTGTGGCGGCAACCCTTTATGCCCTCGCCTCGGGTCAAGCGAGCCGCTTTGGTAGCCAAGTGATCCCTGCCACCAGCATTGGACTGCCCATTGAGCTGGCAAAAACATTAACCGGCATGCTCAGCCAAGATCCGCTTATTCGGCTCAAAGCTGGGGACTATTTTTTAAAAAGTATGTCCCATAACGCTTGGTTACATTTACCCGAAATCAAATCTCCCCCTATTGAGTCTGACATCCCCATATGGACCTTGCATAAACAACAGCAAGTCGACACCGTCACTTACAGCTCAAGAAAATCCTTCTTAAAAGAGCATAATGTCAACGATCCGATCACCAATATGGACGATCAGGAATTAGAAAAATATTATCGTAATTTTTTAGCGGGCATGGGTGATAATGAAAAAGGCTTTATTGTCGCGGTAGGCCGACTGGCGCAATATCCTATCGTCGGCGGCTTGGCCATACATTGGCGAGAGAGTGGCATTTTTATTGATTCCAGCTTTAGCCTGTATTACTCACATCAAAGCGCACTCAATAACGATGAACAAGCCAAAATTCATGCCCAAGAAAAAGTCGCATTTACTTTAGCGGTGAATAATATGGTCACCCTTGCGCGTGGCATTAAACGCTTAGGAGTGTTTAAGGCTTGCTTTTTTAATGCTAAGGACACTTTGCATATCGAGCGAGAACGTACTCAAGATCCTTTTGTGCTCGCCCCCGATCAACAACTCCCCTTTGAAATCGGTGACACGCCCTTTTTAGAAGATAAGTCTCGCTTACATTCTTATTTTGAAGACGGGCCGGATCCTGAAGAAAATCTTGAATTGCCCAGCGAGATCATGGAAGAGCTCCGCCGCATTAACCAAATTCATCATACTGGCTGCATCATTTTTGAAGCCTTACCCCAACACATGAAAATCCACAGTTATTTGAGATTGCTCAACCCGCGTAAGCAAGCGGCCTTTAGAGCGAGCCTTGATCGCATCTTAAGTCATGTGAAAAAAATTCAAGGACAAGGCGTCTCGGGTTTCATGAAGCTACCCTATAAAAATACTCGTCACTTTAGCCCTGCATCCCATAAGCCGGATCATTTTTATCCCAAAAACCCGAAAGACTTTATTGTCAGTGAATAAATCAGGAAGCGGTCAATCTTTGGGCTTTTTAGACTCATCATCTAAATCAGTAGGATCATTGGTTTCCACTTGATGGGTCTCAGGCCGTTTATCACTGGGATCGGACTTTTTCTCATAATCACCATCAAAAGTATCACCTTGAGAATGCTCTCCAAAAGGGTTTTTTCGATGTTGGCCTCCCATGCCTCCTCCCCCATTAGCGACCACTTTAAGCTGCATTCGCTTAAAGAGAAAGCCTGCAACAGGAATACGGATCAAGCGCGTCAGCAGTAAGAGACCGACAAAATCGGTGATAAATCCAGGGATCACCAGCAATAAGCCCGCAATCCCCAACATCATGCCTTCAACAATTTCTTGGCCCGGCGCTTCACCACTGGATAATTTTTTTTGTACTTGCATCAAGGTACTGATCCCTTGGCTGCGCACTAATGAGATCCCAATAACCGCCGTCAAAATAACGAGGCCAACCGTTGGCCAAGTCCCTAGTACTTCTCCGACACGGATTAATACTGCCAACTCCATAATGGGTAACACAATAAAAAGTAACAGAACGATTAAAAACACGCTGACCTCACATTTTCAAGAGATGAAAGTTAAACAGGTAATATCGGGTCTCTTCTCACTTAAGGCCTCTCATTCGTCCCGAAAGAAAAGCCAAGGACAGAATGACAAAAATAACGTCAGCCGATAACTGAGAAGGACATGTATTAATCTTAACACTAATTTCAAAAATTAACGGATGAAAATCCGATCCTTATCACACCAACATAAGAGGTATTATCCACAGGCTAACCTTTACTCGATAAAATCCGTATAATGACGTGTCATCATCGATTTATACCTACAGTATATTACTCATAGCGACTATCAGTAATCACTCCCTTAAGTATTTTGACTGGATAAAAGAAACGATATTAATCATGAAAAAAATTATTTCAATCCTACTTACTGCATTACTTTTACTCAGTCCCTTGGCCTATTCAGAAGGCCTGTTTGATCAAAGCGGACTCAACTTTTTAAAAAGTGAGCCAGAACTACTGCCCGTTGATCAAGCCTTTGCAATGGATTTCAAACAGGTTGGTAATCAAGTCAAAATTAGTTTTGTCATTGCCGATGGCTATTATCTCTATCGTGACAAACTCAAATTTTCAGCCAGCAATGCCAGCATAGATAAGATCACTCTCCCTGAAGGCAAGACCCACATCGATGATTATTTTGGTGAGCAACAAGTATATTATAACTTTGTCACTTTACCCGTCAGCTTTACCCAAGCCGCTAATGATGCTGTGCTTAATGTTACATTTATGGGCTGCGCTGAAGATAAACTCTGTTATCCGCCCACCACTCGAGAAATCCCGTTAAGCACAATAGTGCCACACCCACAAACGGGCACTCATGCCGCCATTGCAACGAGCGACACCAATGCGCCGCAAACAGCAGAAAAAACGCTAACCGATAGCCAAGCCATACCTCTATCTCAGCAAGACAGTTTAAGCAAAATGCTCGAAAACAGTAGCTTATTTTGGACTTTACTCAGCTTTTTTGTACTCGGGATCGGTTTGGCCCTCACGCCTTGCGTCTTTCCGATGTACCCGATTTTATCGGGGATCATTGTCGGACAAGGCAAAAAGCTGTCGACCGCCAAAGCCTTCTCATTATCCATGGCCTACGTACAAGGCATGGCCATTACCTATTCACTACTGGGATTAGTGGTTGCCTCTGCGGGCATGAAATATCAAGCGGCATTGCAACATCCTGCGGTATTAGTGGTACTGGCGATTTTATTTATCGTTCTCAGCCTATCGATGTTTGGCCTGTATGACTTAACCTTGCCTTCTAAATGGCAAAATAAAATGAGCAACCTCTCCAATAACCAAAAAGGCGGCAAGCTAATTGGTGTCTTTTTGATGGGCGCAATTTCTGGCTTAGTCGCCTCGCCTTGTACCACCGCGCCCCTTTCGGGAGCCTTAATTTATATCGCACAAACGGGCGATTTAGTGCTCGGCTTTCTCGCCCTGTACATACTCAGTATTGGTATGGGGATCCCATTACTCATCATGGGCACCTCAGGCGGTAAATTATTACCTAAAGCAGGTCAATGGATGAATGTGATTAAAACCATTTTTGGTTTCTTACTCATCGCCGTCTCGATTACGCTGATTGCTCGAATATGGGCAGGCACTGTCGCCGATGTTTTATGGGCAGTATGGGGTATTACCTTAGTCGGTTATCTGATGCATCAGAATAAACTGACGGCGTTTAATTGGAAGCAAACGGTACGCTCAGTGTTATTAATATTGAGCTTGCTCGCCCTGTTCTCATTTGGCTTTCAATCTGTGATGCAACATTTTGGCTTTTCTGCTTACACCCAAATAAATTCACAGCAAGAAAAAGGTTTTATTAAAGTCAAATCCCTTGCAGACGTAGAAACTCAAGTGGCCAAAGCGGCTAGCCAAGGTAAACCGGTGATGCTGGATCTTTATGCCGACTGGTGTGTAGCCTGTAAAGAATTTGAACACATCACTTTTCAAGATCCCGATGTTAAGCAACGTATGGGGCAAATGGTGTTACTACAAGCTGATGTGACTAAAAATGATGCCACTGATATTGCATTACTCGAACACTACGATGTACTGGGTTTACCCACTTTATTAATGTTTAATCGACAAGGGGAGCGTGTTTCATCGTTAACGGTAACAGGCTTCATGAAACCTCAACCTTTTGCCAAACATCTCGATACAGTCCTATCAACTCAATAACACCCCGCTAAAACAGTGAAAAGTGAGCCTAAGGTTCACTTTTTACTGGCCTTACGGTCAAATAACCTCAAGCCGATAGCCTATCTTTAGTCTAAAACCCGTTGCTAAGTATTAAACTCAGGTGTTTTTCCCATTTAAACCCAATCTTTTTATTCATATGATAGCTATCGTGCAAGTATAAAATGCTTGAAATGCAATAAACTTATTAACTGACTTTTAGTGGAGAATCATGGAACCCGCCATTCTTATTACCACCCTTGTTTGCGGTATGCTCGTTAAGCGTATTGGCCTCCCCCCCCTTATTGGGTATCTTGCTGCGGGTTTCATACTGTATATTTTTGGTGTCGATGAAAAAAGCTTACCGCTACTGCAGTCATTAGCCAGCCTCGGCGTCACCCTCTTACTGTTTGCTATTGGGCTTAAACTCGATTTACGTAGCCTATTTAAAGCTGAAGTCTGGGCTGGAGCCAGCTTACATTTGATGGGATCCATGTTGTTTTTTATCCCGTTACTTAAATTATTAGGCTGGATAGGACTCGAACAGCTAACCGATTTAGCTTATACACAAATCGCTTTGCTGGCTTTTGCCTTAAGTTTTTCCAGTACTATTTTTGCTGTCAAAATTCTTGAAGATAAAGGTGATATGCAAACCCTTTATGGTCGAGTCGCCATCGGTATTTTGATCATGCAAGATATCTTTGCCGTCGCCTTTTTAACCATATCGAAAGGGGCAATCCCCTCTTGGTGGGCATTAGGATTATTGCTCCTGCCTTTCGCTCGCCCGATTATCTATAAAGTCTTTGATAAAGTGGGTCATGGTGAATTACTCGTGCTCTTTGGATTAGTGATGGCACTAGTGATGGGCGGCTCTTTATTTGAGCTTGTCGGCTTAAAGCCCGATCTTGGCGCATTAATTATGGGGATCCTCCTCGCAAACCACAAAAAATCTTCAGAATTAGCCAAGTCCATGTTTTACTTTAAAGAAGTTTTCTTAATCGCCTTCTTCTTAACCGTGGGCCTCAATGGATTACCGAGCCTAAGCGATGTGGGACTTGCCAGTATTTTGGTCTTATTAGTGCCCGTTAAAATCGGGTTATTTATTTACTTACTCACCCGCTTTAAATTACGTGCTCGTACCTCTTTACTCACAGCATTGAATTTAAGTAACTACAGTGAATTTGGCCTCATTGTTGCTGCCGTGGCCACTTACAAAGGTTGGCTACCACCTCATTGGATGGTGATCATCGCCGTCGCTGTTAGCATCAGTTTCTTATTTGCCGCCCCATTAAACACACTCGCAAACCGCTTATATCAACAAAACCCTCGCCGTCTACAAAAATTAGAGCGTGCCGATTTACATCCAGAAGATAAGCCGATACCTGTCGGTAATCCACGCTTCCTTATTTTGGGTATGGGCCGTATCGGTTCAGGCGCTTATGATGAGCTTAACTCACTGTACCCTAATGAAGTCATAGGCGTAGAACATAAACACAACGTTATTGGTTTCCATAAAAAACAGGGACGAAATGTCATACAAGGAGATGCCGGCGATATCGATTTTTGGGAAAAGCTCGATGATGCGCCAAATCTAGAATTAGTCTTATTGGCAATGCCTCATCATGCCGGTAACTTATTTGCAGTGGAGCAACTAAAGCAAATGAATTATAAAGGAAAATTTAGTGCCATTGTACGCTACAGTGAAGATGTCGAATCGTTAAAAGGCACAGGCGTTGACAGTGTGTATAATCTTTATGAAGTAGCAGGAGTCGGTTTTGCCGAACATGCATTGAAGCAAGTGAGTTCATCTCAACCATTAAGCCATGACTTAAAAGAAGAAATTATACCAATTCCAGTATATAAGTGATCTTTCAGCGAGAGTTCAAAATACTGTAGGCAAGGTCATTAATTGCTCCTGCATTAACAGACATTCCCACCATCCATGGCGGTCGCCGATGTTTGAAGCTAATAGTTATTCTCGGCTTGGGTTCAAACGTCGCTCTACCTTCCCCATCCATGGGGGCGTATATCGAAAGCATCTAACGTAGCATAAAGTATTTTGAAACCCGCACTACGTAAGTCTCTCAGGCATTCCACTTCAGCGTTGCATTAATTTTAAAGGGAATTACCATTTATTAATCAATGTGCCTTGAATTGAAAAACCTGAGAGGCTCTGAATTGATCATCTATTTACTGGAAGTGGTATTAACATTTAGTCATCTTCCCTCTCTCAAGTATCCAATAAAGCATATTGTGATACTTGAGAGATCAAAATCGTTTCAAATTGTACAAATATTCAGAAAAACTCAAGTTCTTTGAACATCCCGTCGTGTTATAACGTATGGAAATAATTTTAAAAAATGAAAAAACATCTCTCTTTATTGTAAACTTATTTACTATACTCATATTTTGATCATTTAAATTTTACTATTGAAATCTATCACCCTTTATTGCCATTATTAATGGGTCAATCAAAATGGGTAAATCGATAAACAAAATAATAATAATACTGATTTTACATTGCGGGAATGCTCATTATGCCGGATCCAGCTCAACGCGCTAACAAACTCTTTATACAAACCTTCGGAACTAAGGCTGATGGCCTTTATTTAGCGCCTGGGCGTATTAACCTCATGGGTGAAAATGCGCATTATAATGAAGGGTTTGTATTATCTTCAGCCATTAATTTTCATACCGTCATTGCAGTGAAACGTCGTACTGATCAACAGTTTAGAGCCGTTTCTGATGCCTTTCCTGGCCATATTCAAGAATGGCGATTTGGTAAAGAAGATACCATGATCCCCGCAGATCCTAAGGCATGGGTCAATTACTTAAAAGGCTTTACTGCCTCAATGGCCGCAACAGGGCTTCCAGCAACAGGAATGGATTTATCCATTGTCAGTAACGTGCCTTTAGGCGCAGGTTTATCTTCTTCAGCGGCGCTAGAAATTGCTTTTGGTACCGCGATTAATGATATTAATCAATTACATTTATCTCCCCTCGCCATTGCCCAAGTGGCTCAGAGAGGCGAAAATCAATATGCGGGATATCACTGTGGCATCGTCGATCAAATGATCAGCGCCATGGGACAACAAGATCACGCTCTTTTAATCGACTGTTTCGACTTAGACAGTGAAGCGATCACTATCCCTAAAAATTTAAGCTTATTCATTGTCAATTCGAATGTAGAACGTCATGAATTAGAGCCTCAATATCAATTAAGAGCACTTCAGTGTCAGCAAGTGGCGAGCCATTTTAAGCTGGATGCTCTAAGCCACTTAACCCTTAAAAAGTTAGAATTGGCAAAAGATGAATTAGACGATATCCACTATCGCCGCGCCAAGCACATTGTCACAGAAAATCGTCGAACTCAACAGGCTGCCTGGGCATTAGAAGCTGGAAATATCAAAAAGCTCAGCCAGTTAATGGCGAAGTCTCATGCCTCAATGAAAGATGATTTTGAAATAACCGTTCCAGCCATTAATTGCCTTGTGGATATTATTGCCAATGTGGTAGGTGAACAAGGTGGCGTGCGTATGGCCAGCACTGGTTTTGGAGGTTGCGTGGTCGCATTGGTCGATCATCAGTATACAGACGCGGTGGTCAACGCCATAGAAACCCAATATTTTAGCCTAACACAATTAGAAGCAAGCATTTATTTATGTTCAGCCAGTGACGGGGCTAAGCGCCTTGCTGAAAGTTGATAAGACGAATAACGTGATCAAAAAAGCAGCGTCATACGCTGCTTTTTGCTACTCAATATCGACTGACATTAAACGACCCATTAAATAAAAATATTAATCATCAAAATCATCGCTTGGCCATTCAGTATCAAATTCAGCTTCTAAACCTTCAGCTTCTAATTCCGGATTAACATCTCCCGTAGCGTCATTGTCCATTTCAGGGACAGGCTCCACAACAGGCTTGGCTTTTTTAACAGGCGCACTTTTCGGATTATTGGCTTCAACCCAACCATCGTGTTTATCCATAAAAGCCAATCGTGTTGCTTTCCATGCTTTCCCATATTCACTTTTAGCGGCTTGAATCGCTGCATCATCTAAATCATGTAAATTCGATTTCACAATATCTTCAGCATATTCAATAACTTCATCGCGGACAGTATTATAAAAATAGACCCGTCCAGCCGATGCTTCTGGGAACTGGTTATCATAAATAAGAACCGTATTACCACGCGCTGTTCTTAATTCGCCATACCAAACTTCTTTCTTAGAAATATTATACATATATGCTAATACCCTTAAATCAACACATACCCGCCATAATGAATCAAAGCCAGCCTCTAAGGAACTCACTTCACCTATAAACTCTCATCTTTTACGATGATTTATAAGAGCCTATTCTTAACAGAAATATGGCGACAACCAATAGAGCTTTTTGACAAAAACATCACCACTGAATATCTAATAATCTGTTATCACATTCTCTTCTATCGAATTTAGTTGAAAGCATCAATTATTCAAGTTTTAAGTTAGGTTAAATCAATATAACAAACAAACAAACCTCATCAAAACAAATAAAAACAACACACTACAAGCAATCTGATCACGTAAAAACTTCATTTATTCATTTTATCAACCATATGATGATGGATAAACACATAAAAAAAGCGGCCCTAAGGCCGCTTTAATACATACCCTCTATCCTTAGAAAGTGGCAACAATCACTGCAGAACAAAGTTCAGTATCAGCTTCACAGATTTGGTATTCAGCACTTTCACCAGCGTCAGTGAAACGATCGCGATAACGACCATCATTACTTGTCGTTGTCACAAGCGCACCATCACGGTAAATGCTGACTGAATCACCTAACGCACCTTCCCATCTCAAATCAACTAGCGCACTGCCACGACGAGAGATTTTAGCGCGTGTGATGCTTGCTGTAATTTCATTTTCAGCAACACTAACGCTCATGCTTGTGGTGTCAGTGTTCCCTTCAGCATCCGTCACAGTAAGCTCAACAGGATAACTTCCCGCTTGCGCATAAGCATGACTTGGGTTCATGTCTGATGACGTTGCATCATCACCAAATGACCACGCATAACTGACGATATCATCATCAGCATCGGTACTGGTGCTCATGAAGTCAACCATTAGTCCTGAAGCGCTATAATCAAAGCTCGCAGCAGGTACAGAGCTTCCGCCTTCACCCACACCCGAAATAACCATACCCCAATTATTCAGCATCCCCGTATCGGCACCGACATTATCATTGACTGATAATGTCCAAGTTCCCATTGCCATTTCACCGTTAAAGACACTTAAGTCCCAATCTTTAACGATGTCATCTGCGCTGCCACCTTCACGATTATGCAGCACAGCTTGTGTTCCTGCTGGTGAGGTTAATGTCACAATCAAATCACCAATCCAAGTGTGTGAAATATTGACATTTGAATTAACGCCAAACATTTGAACATCATCAGCAACTTCAATAGTGCTAACGATACCATTCACATCGTTATCAGGAATATCCATGGCTTCGTCATTGGCGTAAGTAAAGTCTTCAATGCCTTGTGGCAGCACTTTTAAAGATACTGACTTACTTTTCGCTAAGTCGCCACTCATACCCGCAACAGTGATGCTATAGTCACCCCAAGCTGCATTGGCATCTGATGCGACGTTCACCATAAAGGTATCACCGACAACAACCGTATCAGTTGATAAAGATACGCCCGCGAGTTCTGGTGAGACTGAAACCGATAATGACACTTCACCATTCCAGCCAGCAATGCTGCCAACGGTATAGTCATAGCTCGTGCTTGAGCCCGCTTCAATGGTTTGTGTCATCGGTGAAGCACTAAACTTAAAACTTGGATCAGGATCGGCCATCTCAAGTGCATTCGCCACATTAAGACGAGTACCTGCAACGGTTTTACCGATTAAATCGGCATTAGTATCACCGGATTCCATCAGTAATTGTTTCATTTCTACTGGCGATAAATCTGGGTTCACTGACCATACTAGGCCGGCTGCGCCAGCCATATGTGGCGTTGCCATTGACGTACCAGAATAAGTAGAATAGCCATTACTTGGCGTTGTCGATAAAATCGATGAGCCTGGCGCACCCATATCAACACTGGTCAAACCCCATTGAGAAAAGCTCGACATATTGTCATTGCGATCAGTACTGGCAATAGACATCAGCGCTTCAGAATCATAGCTTGATGGATAATGAGGGTTAACATCATTATCGACAGCACTATTGCCCGCTGCAGCAAAGAATAAAATCCCTGCATCACCCGCTGCATCAATAGAATCTTTCAACGCTTGGCTAAAGCCGCCGCCGCCCCAAGAATTATTGGTCGCTTTAATATCAACCCCATGATTGATTTTTAAGTCAGTCATATAGTCGATACAAGCAATCGCGCCTTCTGTTGAACCCGAACCACTCGCATCCAAGAACTGACAGCCCACAATCGTCACATCCCAGTTAACACCCGCAACACCAACACCGTTATTACCTTTCGCGCCAATCGTGCCAGAAACATGGGTACCATGACCATTACCATCCATAGGATCGCCATTATTATTCACGGCACTAAACCCGTGAATATCATCGATAACACCGTTGCCATCATCATCGATACCGTTACCCGCGATTTCATTCGGGTTAGTCCAGATGTTGGCTTGTAAGTCTTCGTGGTTGTAATCCACCCCCGTATCAATCACACCGATAACAATATTACTATCACCAGTACTAATATCCCACGCTTCAACGGCATCGATATCGGCATCAGCAGTTCCGCCATCTTGCCCAGTGTTATGCATACCCCATAATGAAATAAAACTAGGATCATCAGGCGCACCTAATGCTTTAATGACATAGTTTGGCTCAGCATATTTAACCGCAGGATGCTGGCTGATCATTTTGATAGCCTTTTTAACATCAGCACCTTGACGTAACGCCAAACGAGCCAGCTTGCCATTTAATAAACGTGAAAATCTGTCATCCACGCCATCGGCATTAACATCTTGCATGGATCCACGAACAAGACGCTGAGCAGATAAACGTTCCGCTTGAGTGACATTGTCTTTATACACCACAATCAGTGAGTCTTTTACATACTCATGCTCAGGTGCGCCTTTCGCTAAAGCGGGTACAGATGAAACCGCGATAGCAGCTGCAATGGCAATCGCAAGAGGAGATAAAGTTTTAAACATAAATTGGCTTCCTATTTAGTTTTTTTACATTTTAGAGAATCCATTTCACTTCCTTGTAACCCTTCGTTTAATTTAGAAGAAACGATAGCCTCAAAGCCAAAAGTGAAAAGTAAAAAAAGATACATGCTTTACTTAACTTTAAATTAGTAAGCAGGAGAATAGGTAACATGCAAAATCAATATTTAAAAGTTTTTTAACATTCTTTACAACTTTGTTACTAGCTCTATTGGGTGAGCCCGTTCATTTAAAAACAAATAAAAATAATTTAAACTTATTAAAAACAATTAAATAAGCAATATTTGAACGATATTTATACATTTATAATCGAACGAATAAATAGACTTTCTTCCGATTGCGACAAATTTATATGCCTGTAGATTTATCAATAACTTGGATCATGAGGCATGGGGTCGACCAAGTCTTATGGATAGCTAATAGGTTGAATAGAAAAGAGTAACTAAAGTTTATTCAACCAAACACAAAGGAGTGTTCATTGTCAGCTTTTAAAACCTTGTTATTCGCCACTGTTTGTCAGGTTTGCAGTTTCAGCGCCAGCGCTGATGAACTCGGCAATATCAATGGGACGTATGAATTACCCGTCACCCTCCAAACACTGCTGGAAAGAAGCGGTCGAGATAATCTTATTCACCTTTCTCAACTCGGTGAGATGAATCAGGCGAACTTGATCCAATCTGGTAATGAAAATTATGCAGAGCTTTTACAAGTAGGATTAGGTAACCAAGCGGATATTTCGCAACTTGGGGAACGTAACCGGATAGAGCTCGATCAAATCGGTAACGATAATCAAGCCGCTATCATTCAAGTCGGTGACAATAATTTAGTCCACTTAAATCAACTTGGCAGCGCTAATTTCTCAATAGAGCAAATTGCCGATAATGCCTCGATATCAATAACACAATATTAATAACATAAAACAGGGAATGCTTATGAAATCATCTACAAAGAAATCCATTATTTCACTTGCTGTTGCAGCAAGTTTAGGATTCAGTGCTTCAGCGTTAGCCGCTTCTGATAACACCACGCACGTCAATCAAACGACTGTCGCTGCGGGCGAGCCTATGGGCCAAGAAGCTTATGTTAAGCAAACAGGGACTATGCACATCACCACTGTCGATCAAATTGGCGACGGGCAAACGGCCACTGTCATGCAGGACGGTGTGTGGGCTGAAGCTTATGTTAATTCTAGAGGTGTTGAAAACAACGTTGATATCGACCAAGCTGATGATTGGCACATTGCGACCGTTAATCAAGAAGGCAGTAATAATGACACCAGTGTTGCTCAATATGACTTCTTTAACCAAGCGAATATTAGCAGCGTGGGTGACAATAACATCACCGATGTCATGCAAGACGGTTCTCAAAATGATGCACAGATCACTTCTCAGGGTAATGGCAGCCTAGTAACGGTCAATCAGTATGACACTTCAAACCAAACAGCCATTAGCCTAACGGGTGACAGCAACTACGCAGATGTTATGCAAAATGGCGTACAAAATGACGCGACCGTTGAGTACATGGGTAACACAAACACAGCTGTTATTAGCCAAGAAGGTGTGACTAACATCGCCATTTCTCAAGTAGAAGGTGAGGACAACGATGTCCGCATCTCACAACTGGGTGACAACAACCTTGCAGCAATGACAGGTATTGAACGCGGCATGAATGTGGGTAATAACAACGATGCTGAAATATCTCAAGTGGGTAATGAAAACTTAGCGGCGATTCAAGGTGTTGACGGTAACGACAACCACTTCATGATCACCCAAGAAGGTGATGAAAACGCCAGTTCAGTCTACTCTTTAGTCGGTTCAGACAATGAAATCGAAATGGAGCAAACTGGTTTTAATAACACTAGCTTCCTCGATTTTGCAAGTGGTAACGACAACGATGTTGAAATTGCTCAATCTGGCAGCAACAACATCATTGGCGACACGATGCTTGCTGAGCTTCAAGGTGATGACAACAGCCTCGATATTCATCAAGCAGGTGAAGCAAACGCCGTTGAATTCCAAGTTTTTGGTAATGAAAATGACTTAGACTTAGATCAAGAAGGCACGACTAACTTCGCTACTGTTGGTATTTATGGTGATGATAACAACCTCGATCTAAACTCTGACGGTCTAAGCAACACTATCGTTGCTTTTGCTGATGGCAATAACAACGACATCGAAATTGCTCAAGAAGGTAACACTAACTTCGGTTATGTTGATGTCCTTGGTGAACGTAACGAAGTGGATGTTGAGCAAGATGGCAACGATAACGAGACGCTTATCACTGTTATGGGTGAAAGAAACGTTGATATTGAAGCAACACAATCAGGCGATCTTAACTTAATTGACCTTATCATCGAGGGTGATGAGAACATCGTCATGATGACTCAATCAGGTAACGGTAACTGGATCGGTGGTGATGACCAATCTGCATTTTCTGTTGTGGGTGAAGGTAACAGCTTAATGGTTGCACAAAGTGGTAACGACAACTTAGTATCCGGTTCTCAATTCGGTACTAACAACAACATCGTTGTTTCACAAACAGGTGACTTCAATACTGCGACTGTCATCCAAAATTAATTCGGCTTTCTCTCAAGAGAAAACACCGTTAGTGTGATATCGCTTGCACAAAATGAAACAGAGAGCTTCTGCTCTCTGTTATCTTTTCCCCCATCTTTCTCCATCCTCATAAAATAATAATTGATAAATAGACTTCCTTCCGATGACAATATTTGCATATACCGATAAATTACTCAAAGAACACAGTTAAGTTTGTATCTGACACTAGCTGACATTATGGATATCAAGCATCACTTCTCAACACCCGTTAGCCCAATACAAAGGAGTGGTATTGTTAACGATAGTCCCCAATGAATCGCTTATTTCAACACATTCACCGTTCCATCAATTGATATCTAACTTAACGCCCATAATAGATACCTAACGAATACCTCAGCGAACAATAAAATTCACTACATAAACAAGGAACGCTTATGATATTAGCAACAAAAAAATCCACACTCGCTATTGCCATTACGCTAAGTTTTGGGCTGAGCTCTATTGCATTCGCCGCATCAAATAACACCACCGAAATCAACCAGAGCACGGCGACTAATGGCAATGTCATCGGGCAAAATACTATCGTTAAACAAGCAGGTGGTCACCACACTGCCATTATCAATCAAATCGGTGATGAACAAACTACTCAGGTACTACAAACGGGTCTTGGCAGTTTCAGCTTTGTTAATACTAGAGGTATTGAAAACAACGTCGGTATCAACCAAGTCGATAATGATCATGTCACTTACGTCTTTCAGCAAGGCAATGAAAACGTATCCACAGTGAATCAAACAGGTTATTCCAACGCAACTATTAACGACACGGTCGGTAACAATAACCTCACCAATATCAAGCAGCATCATGATGAAAACGCAGCCAACATACTATTAATAGGCAATAGCAACACAGCCAGTAGTGAACAAATTGGATTTAATAACGGTGTCATCATCAGCCATCTAGGCGATGAAAATAGGGCACAAGTAATGCAGTTTGGTGATACGAACGCCACAAACATCAGCTCAATAGGCGCGAACAATTTTGCAAAAATCAAACAAGATGGATGGGACAACGGAACCATCGTTAGCGCTGAAGGCAATGACAATGTTGGACAAGTAAAATCAGTCGGTAACGATAACCACACTCAAGTCAAACAACAGGGCTCACTTAATTTTACAGATGCCCACAACATTGGGAATAATAACAAGATCTCTTTAGAACAGTCTGGTCATCGTAATGCTACGACCAACGTTATTGATGGTAATGATAATAATTCTATCGTTACCCAAGAAGGTTTAGGCAACTCCAATTTAGTTTATCCGCTTATCGGTTCTGGCAATGAAATAAAGATAGAACAAGCAGGCACCACTAACGCCACCATTACCGAAATTTATGGGGATGATAACAGCTTAGTACTCGACTCTGATGGCCTAAACAATACCATTAACGCTTTCACTGATGGTGACGGCAACAATATACACGTTTCTTATATCCGAGATAGCAACACCGCCAACGTCCATCAAGCAGGCAATGATAATGATACGGTAATGAGTACTCAAGGGGACAATAATGATGATTTTTCAATCCAAAATGGCCGCCAGAATAGTTTAAGCACTCAGACTATTGGCAATGAAAACAGCACTCAAACACGGCAAAAAGGCACCCGAAACTTCAGCCTCACTCGCGTTAGCGGTGATGATAACAACTTAAGTCTCAACGCTAATGGTGCCGCCAATACTCTTTCTGCTTTCGCTAACGGTAATAATAACAATATTGATATGACTCAAGCAGGTAACGGTAACTTCGGTTATGCTGCTATCAATGGTGAGAGCAACGAAGTGGATTTGGAACAAGAGGGTAACGACAACGTAAGCCTTATAAAGGTTATCGGTGAAAGAAACATTAATGTTGAAGCGACACAATCTGGCGATCTTAACTTAATAGCCCTGATCATTGATGGTGATGAAAATATCGCGATAATGACTCAAACGGGTAACAGTAACTGGATTGGTGGTGATGACCAATTGGAATTTGTTGTTGTCGGTGAAGCTAACCAGCTTGAGATCACACAAACGGACAATAACAACACCGTCATCGGTGGGCAATATGGTAGCCAAAACAACCTGCTTGTTTCACAAGCAGGTGACTTCAACGTAGCGACGATTATTCAACACTAATTTGACTTTCTCTCAAGAGAGAATCAGTTAGTGTGATATCACTTGCACAAAAGATAACAGAGGGCTTCGTCTCTCTGTGTCCACCTTAAGATTTATCCAAACCCTTTATCTTTGACTACACTTTATACTCAAGCGCCCTGAAAATTGACCACCATTTCAGATCGCTCAGCTGTATGTGGACGACTTAAAACAATCCTTGTCTACTATTAATGACGTTAATTTTGGAGAACACTATGAAATTTTTACCACTTATCTTGCTGCCCCTAATCTTAATCAGTCCCTTTAGCATGGCTCATCACACCCCAGTAAAAGATCTAAAGTGTCAAGATTTTTTGCAAGTAGACGATGATCTCGTCCCTGTTGTCGTGGGATACATTGTCGGTGTTAACGATGCCGGTAATGTGAATATTGTCGAAGTGGATGAACTAGATAATGTTGAAGTTGATGATGTAGTTGATTTTTGTAAGCAAAATCCAAAAGCGAAAGTTTCTGATGCCGTAAAAGCATCAACTAAAACAGGATTACCGCCAAAAAAGCCCAATGATAAACACTAGTTTGAAACGAATATAACAGATTAATATAATCTATTTCAGATAAAAAAACACCGCCATGAAGGCGGTGTTTTTATTAAAGCTTTTGAAAATTAATCTTCTGCAACAACAGAGATTTTCACAGTCGCTTTAACTTCAGTGTGTAACTGGACTTCAATTTCGAAATCACCAGTATTGCGCAATGCACCTAGTGAAAGACGAACTTCACTTTTAGCCAATTCAACACCCGCAGCGGTTACTGCGTCAGCAATATCACGGTTACCAATTGAACCGAATAGCTTGCCTTCATCACCCGCTTTAGAAGCGATAACAACGCTTGCTAATGCAGCTAGTTTTTCTGCACGAGTGTTAGCAATTGATAGTTCACCGGCTAATTTAGCTTCTAATTCAGCACGACGAGCTTCAAAAACTTCAGTGTTTGCAGCGTTAGCAACAACCGCTTTACCTTGAGGTAAAAGGAAGTTACGTGCGTAACCCGCTTTAACTGAAACTTGGTCACCTAAGTTGCCTAGGTTAGCAATTTTATCAAGTAAAATAACGTTCATTATTAATTCCTCTAAATAATTGCAGTATTACTGATGTAAATCAGTGTACGGCAGTAGAGAAAGATAACGAGCACGCTTGATAGCGCGAGCTAGTTGACGTTGATATTTAGCATTGGTACCCGTAATACGGCTAGGAACAATTTTACCACTTTCAGTGATATAGTTCTTTAGAGTAACAATATCTTTATAATCGATCTGTGTCACACCTTCAGCGGTGAAACGACAGAATTTGCGACGGCGGAAATAACGTGCCATATGACAGTCTCCTAAGTTTTCAATTCGACATTTTCAGCATGTAATACCAAGCGACTTTGACCATTTCTGCTCTGTTGTTGAGCAATAAAACCGTCCACTTGAATTACAACGCCAATTTTCAGTTGTTCTGTAACGTTATTAAAACGTTCGCCACTTAATACAACTTGTATCTGGCAATACACATTTCTTAGCATTTCGGCTTCGAAACGTTGGGATTTGTGTTCCAGCTGTAAAACCACGTGGCTAATACCTGCTGGACTATCAAATCGCCGACTGCGTGTTATCGTTCCAGATAAACTCAGTTGATTAGTGAACATAGAAAAACTTACTCAGCTGTTTTTTCTGCGCTTTCTTTCACTTCTTCAGTGGCAATAGCTGGAGCAGCTTCAGTAACAGGACGCGATTCACGCTCACCGTCACGACGAGTATCACGCTCATCTTTTGCTTTAGCCATTGGAGATGCTTCAGTGATGGCTGCTTTAGTACGCATAACCATGCTACGCAGAACAGCGTCGTTGAAACGAAAAGCTGTTTCTAATTCTTCAATCGATTCTGCAGTTGTCTCTACGTTCATAAGAACATAGTGAGCTTTATGCAATTCGATGATTGGGTAAGCCAGTTGACGACGGCCCCAATCTTCTAAACGATGAACTTGACCGCCAGCTTGGGTAAAAATCCCAGTGTAACGCTCAATCATGCCAGGTACTTGTTCACTCTGATCAGGGTGAACCAAAAATACGATCTCATAATGACGCATTTTTTGCTCCTTACGGTTATCTAGCCTCATTCTTGGTTCAGTCAGACCAAATAGAGGCAAGGAACGAATTAAAGTGACTGAATTAAGCGGCGCAGTATTACACAAACCCCCCCTTTAATTCAAGCGATAACTTTAATGCTAATTTTCATTGCTCACCTCGCCATTATCGGTATGATACCCAACTATTAGAAAAACCTAATTTAGGCCAATTAGGCCTCCAAGAATTCAGTGTCATGTTAAGAACTATTGTTGTTGTCTGCGCCTTAGGGACTCCCCTATCGGCTCAGGCATTAGTTCCACCCGATTTTAAAGAACCACCCAGTGATTTTACTGCCGAAATAGAAGGCGGTTTTCAGCTCAATACGGGGAATACCAATACCACAAGTTTCAATGGTAGAACTAAACTTGTCTACGATACAGTAACCGCTAAACAAGAAGCTACCATGAAAGCTTACTATGCCGCAGACTCTCAAAGTGCCACCTCTGAGCGCTATGATTTACAACTGCAATCGAACTATAAACTCGATAGCGGTTATGTCTTCGGCCGAGGTGATGCCACCTGGGACAGATTTGGTAGTTATACTCGAATATATACGATTTCAAGCGGTTATGGCTTCGATGCGATCAATAATAGCAAAACCAACCTCAGCCTAGAAGTCGGTCCAGGTTATCGTTACAACTTAGCTATTGCCACCGATTCCGCTCCGGATCCCGCCGCCAGTACCGACGTCATTTTGCGCTCCGCAGCTATTTTTGAATTTAAAATGCAAGAATACACTAGCTTAAATGCGGCAATCACCTCAGAAGTCGGCGCAGAGAACAACACTATCGCCTTAGATATGAGCTACAAAAACACCCTGTTTCAAGACTGGGCCTTCACCATCGGCACAGTGATGAAATACACCCAAGTAGTCCCCGACGGCACTAAGCAAACCGATACGATCACCACCATAGGGTTGCTTTATACCTTTCAATAAAGGGTATAGCGAAATTGTAAGCTGCAATTTTTTGCAGCTCAAACATAAAATGATATGAATCACTACTCATCGCTTACAGCGGGTTAAGATCGTGAGTTCCCACTCACACTAGTAGCAAGGAAGACTGCTTGCGCATAACAACATCCTGTTTAAACGCCAGTTCAACATCCGTGTTTCTCGTTCATTAACTCATGGCGTTGCCATATTCACCCTGCCGCAGGCTTTTGTGCAGATACTCCTGTGACACGCTGTGAAGCCATCCATGGCCGCTCTACGACTTCATCCCTGAAGCCGAAGGTCACAGATGTATCTACACTTTGATTAAAAGCTAGAGGGTTTCTTCGAAGTGTTTCTTGGGTATGCTGGATAGCTTCCTTATGGACTTTACTGAGTATTTTCACTATCTAAAAGGCTACTGGGCCCTTTTAAGTTCAATCTTATTTATCGCTTGCAACAGTCTAAGATCATGATCTATCACCTTCGGTTAGGCTAAGGTCGTGAGTTCCCACTCACACAGGGGTCTTATTGATTAAGCTCCGCTTAATGAAGGTCATGGATATCCAATTCATTGTACGTCACTGATGCCTAGATCTCAGCAATAAGCGACACACGTTTACCTGTTAAAAACTCATAAGGACTGAGAAAGTTTAACGCCTTTCTTGGCCTCATGTTAATTAAAAATTCAGCATTGGCTA
>NZ_JAKIKS010000025.1 GCF_023284005.1 Shewanella surugensis | reverse complement strand
AGGTTGCTCTCCTGTCTTTTGGTCGAGACTTGAGCCTACCTATACCGCGGTATAGGTGAAACCTATGCGAGTCACCCCGGCAGAGCCGGGGGTTTACCGTTTGTTAATTAATGGAATAACTTTCTTTGCCACGAAACGCTTTACTAATAAAAACGATGTGTGTGACATCATCCAGCTTTAAATGCCCATGGAAACCGTTATCTTTAGGGATCAAGTTGTAATAACCGCGGGCATATTTTCCCTTTGGAAAAGGCCCTTTAAACTCAAAAATATTGCCCGATACCGTAATAATCGTCGTGACATTGCCCCACTCGGGTAAACTTGAAAATAACGCATCAATATGCGTTAAGGGTATTGATGCCCATTCATCTTCAGGTAATGCTTTGACAACGGCTAATTCTGATACCCCTAACGCATCGGCCACTTGACTCGGCATCACGCTCGGGTTACTCGTTAAATATTGTTTTATCAATTTACTTTCAGTGGGTTGCATACTTTAGTTCCAATCACTTAAAAAAGGTAGCGGCCCGATAACTTAATGTTTCTCCCCGGCTCATAGAGAGTTTGCCACGCCTGACGGTATTGTTCATCACCGATGTTATCCACCGACACATCAAACCTGAAGCCTTCGAGATGACCGATTGAGGGCTCCCAAGACACATAAAGATCCCATAACGAATAGCTATCATACACCTGAGTATTGTCCTCAGGCAGTTGATCTTGCGCATTCACATGAGTAAAGCGTGTGCCTAATTTAACATCACCTTGCATTATGCCTTGTGACAAGTCTGCTGTGACCTTATTGGCTGGGACGTCAGATAAATATTCATTGGTACTCGTATCTTTACCTTCGGTCTGCCCATAATTCACAATAAAGCGTGTCTGCTCATATCGATAACGACCGCTGAGCTCAAACCCCGTTAACCGGGCCTCAGCAACATTATTCCAAGAGGTCGTTTGCTCTAATCCTGAAATGCCCATATAAGCATTCGACACAGACTGCTCAATATAATCATCAACATCATTACGGAACACATTTAAGGTCAATGCAAGTTCGTCATTACCCAGTAAATGCTCAAACCTTAAATCCGCCTGCACTTCTTTATTTTTAGCCGTTTCAGATTTGAGATCAGGATTTATTTCAAAGGTATTACATAATCCATCCGGTAAAAAATCGGTAATCGCCGGAATACAATAATGCGTCCCCGTTGAATACATTTCTTCCATACTCGGTGCGCGGAATGCTTGATCGTATCGAGCACTTAAACTCAGCCAAGATGAAACATTCCACATTAGGCCAACCGTTGGCGATAACGCACTGTCAGCCGAAGACAGACCTAAACTGTTACTGTCATTTTGATAATGATCATAACGCAAGGCTGTGGTTAATTTTATCGATTGTGTTAAATCAACATTAGCTTGTGTAAACGCGCCCATCACCGTCGCATCCGCATCGATATTATCGGGCCTTTCTCCCTCTTGACCGTTATCATCACGCACAGTCGTAAAAGTATCACGATAGGCATCAACACCATAGAGTAATGACCAAGTTCCTAACTTGCTTTCATTATTAATACTGAGTCCAACAGTGTTATAATCCGTATTATCCCGTTGATATTGAGTAACCCTATCTTCATCATAACGTGTGCTATTCCAATAAAATAACGTATGCAAATTAAGCAACGGATTGTCATTTGGATTGACATCGTAACTGAGCGTCACATTTTTATCGGTAGTATTGCGGCGCACCAAAGGAACTGAGCTACTGACATCAGTACTGGGATTACTCGGCACTAACTCATCAATTTGACTCAAACGCGTCGATAATTGTAAACGCTCACCTATTGATGGCTCCCAACCTAATTTAATCAAACCACTATTACCGTCAGAAGCACTGTTTTCGATGCTATCACCGTCACCTGTTTGAATATCATTGTTATCAAAGGTACTGCCATTGATCAACCAATCAACACTCTCACTTTTACCGTACATCGCCCCACTGGTCGTGGTACGATCGCCATTGGTTTCATAGCCTTGTTTAATATAGCCTCCAAGACCTGCATCACCTTCTAATAAATCCTTGGCCGATTTAGTGTTTTGGGCTACCACACCACCAATCGCACCACTGCCCCAAACACTACTTGCTGGGCCGCGGATCACTTCAATGGATTGTAATAATTCAGGATCCATAAAGTAAGTACCTCTATGTCCAGAATTTGCATTTTGTCTTACTCCATCAATCACTTGCAATACCTGCTGCCCACTTAGCCCTCTAATTTCGACTCCCTGAGAGCTGGATCTCGGGCCATTTGTGCTGCTGATATTGGCTTCATTCTTTAACGCGCCAGCAACCGAATTTGGCTGGAGTTCCTGTAATTGCTCTTCATTCACAACTGCAATACTTTGACTGGTATCAGATGCTTTTTCATTAATACGCGTGGCTGAAACCAAGACTTCATCAAACTCTGTATAAGGTTGTGAACCATCAGCGAAAGCGAGAGTTGTTTGTGAAACGGCCATGAAAATAGCCAACGGCTTAGTGAACATCTTTGTAAACCTTAATGAATAATTGAAATAGTCGCAAAGGTAGCAGTGATGCACCTTTACCCTACATTAACGGCACTCTACCCGAGAGAAAACAAAAACACAACTGATAACTATTCCTATTTGCACTAAGATCTAATGGCGTGTAAATTACATAAGATAAATTGAATCTATATGCTTAAACAGGGTCATGCAGAAGATAATGAAATCCTCTCATACTAGGAATAACGTACTCAATGGGCTTTCAGTGTGACGAGCCAACGATATGCGCTTTTTGCCAGCCTGAATCTATTGCTGCTCGGCAGTGTATTGAGCCAGAAGAACACTCAAATACCTTTAAGCTTCTCGCCTTCCTCGGGGCAAGCACACACTTCGCATATGAGTCTTACTATGGCGAGCCAAGTCAAAAACCGTCAACATCAAATCAATGACATCATCAAAGAGAGTTCGATCAGCGCTGCTCCAATCAAAAAGGCTATCCCCATTAAATCGGTAATAGTGAAAGCTTCACCCCATCAAGCCAGCACGAAATCCGAGCCTGTAAAACATCAACAGACGAAACGACAACGTCCTCTCGAAACCACACAACCAAAGAAGAACATCGCCCTCACTCAAGAGATAAACGTAAAGCAGCCCAAGAGCAGCAATAATAATAAAAAAAGTGCTGAGAATGCTGAGAATGCTGAGAATAATGTATTAGAAACGATGAGTGCACAGATAAAAAAAACACCAGATGAGCAACAAAGTATATTGCACAGCATGGAAATCACTCACCCAAGCTTTACTTCTCCGCCCGCTCAACCTCGCTATCCAAGATTGGCAAGAAAGAAAGGACTCGAAGGGATTGCAACACTCGAGGTTCTGTTTAATCAAGCAGGTGAACAATTATCACTCACCTTAATCTCCAGTTCAGGATTCAATTTATTAGATAAAGCAGCGCTTGATGCCGTTAAGCAGTGGCATTTTTCAGCCCCCGATGAGCAAATAGCTTATGCCTATAAAGTACGGGTACCGGTTCGCTTTGTACTTAATTAAGCTGAGCAAGATCTGTATTTTATTTCACTCGGCATAAACCTTAACTTACGATTATTCGTATTGATTTCATTATAGTAGGAAGTATTCCAATGAACGACAGCCTGTACCAGTCACTCAATCAAGCCTTAGGAAGCTTAACTTGGCCTTTAGGGATCTGTGCATTCATCACCTTTATGATTATCTTAGAAAGGCTCGCATTATTGATTTATGAACTCTCTAAAAATAATAAAGCACTAACCCAATTAACATTCAGCTTCGAAGTGGCAACCGAAGCCTATATTCTACAATCCATCGATAAGCTCAAGCTGAGTCAAAGTTTAGGGGCTAAGGGCGCCCGCTTATTACTCACATATAGACATGAAGAACAAGCAACACGAGAAAACATTGTTAGCTTATGGCTAAGCCAGCAACAAAACCAACGAAAAGCCGGACTTAAATTATTACAATTAATCGCGGCCATTGCGCCATTAATGGGGCTACTCGGTACGGTGCTCGGCCTTATCGATATGTTTGGGCAGCTTGCTCAAAGCCAAGGTCCTATTACACCATCGCAACTGTCAGCAGGACTCGGTTTAGCCATGAATACCACAGCAGCCGGACTCATTATCGCTTTACCCGCTATCATTTCAGCTCACCTCTTTAACTTGTGGGCGGAAAAAAGTTGTGACAAAACGGCGTATACATTAAATCAAATCAATTTATGGCTTAATGGTGTGCCTAATATTATGCACCTTGATATGCAAACTCAGCTCACTGAGCGAAAACCATCAAAAAATCATAGCTCCCAAAATACACTTACAGACAGCCCTCTGTTCAGTCACGATCATTCAAAGAGACAGCAGAGTGTAAAAGTATGATCAATGCCAAAGGATCCTTCTCCTCTCAAGTACAAAAAGATGAATTAGGCGTCGATCTCACGCCACTCATTGATATCATTTTCATTGTATTGGTCTTTCTATTACTCACTGCCAATGCACCACTGCTGAGTTTAACGATCGATGTCCCTACTGCGCCCAATGCCAGTCTAAACCCCGTTGTGGTAAAAAATAAAATTACCCTTAATGTGATGACATTAACGCCTCAATGGGCAATCGATGGACACGCTTATGATCATTGGTCTGAATTTAAAACGGCTTTCAATATCGAAATTAATCGACAACCTCATGCAAACATTATCATTGCTGCCGACAAATCGGCTCCCATTCAGCCTCTCATGAAGCTTCTCGCCCTATTACAACAACATGAGATCAGTAACACGCAAATTTTAATGGATAACAGTGAATAAAATAGCCCTTAACGCATCATGCTTAATCGAAACATTTTATGACAAAATAGACCTAAACCACTGTAATATAAGCACATAATATCAAAAACCTTTCTATTTAATGGATGTGGAGCCTGAGACAATCATGTTTAACACAATTTATTCAAATATTTACCGCCCTTTTGGACTACTGTTACTGTTAGTGTTGCTAACGCCAATTCACTTGCTTCATGCACAAAATATTGACATGGCGCATGGCCAACAAAACAATAAAAACAGCAGTGAGGAGGCATCAACCCGCCTTATTAGTGCAGGAGCGGGCATCACTGAACTTGTCTTAGCACTCGGCGGCGAGAAAAACTTAATTGGAACAGATTCAAGCAGCCAAATACCAGCTCAACTAGCCCAAGTCACACAAGTCGGTTACCACAGAATGTTATCAGCAGAAGGTTTGTTATCCCTTCACCCTGATGTGTTATTGGGCAGCGATGTCATGGGGCCTGAAAAAACGTTAGCCCTACTTCGCAGCGCCAATGTTCACGTCGTCAGTCTCCCATCCGCAACCAACCAAGCAGGGTTATTTAACAACATCGATATCATTAGCCAATTACTGGGCAGCCAACAGCAGGCTGAAAAGCTTAAAAGCAACATCACTAAGCAGCTCACTCACATTAAAAGTAACCACATAAAACTTGAACAAAGTAAGCAGCCAATCAAGGTGTTATTTATGCTATTACAAGCCGGAAGGCCCGCTAAAGTGGGCGGAAAAGGCACCGCTGCGGATACCATCATCCAGTTAGCGGGAGGAGAAAACAGTGCGCCTTTTTCAGGCTATAAAATCTTATCACAAGAAGGTATTTTATCGTTACAACCCGATGTTATCCTCCTCTCATCTCGACAAGATCTTGAAAACACCGATAAGACTCTTTTCCCTCTATTAGCCAATATGCCGCTTATCGCTAGCACCAAAGCTTACCAACAACAAAGTATCTTCACTATCCCAGCGCATGCCTTAATCGGAGGACTGGGACTGAGTGCCATTAATGAAGCCGAAACGCTGAGTCAGCAATTAATCTCAGTTTCAACTCACCAATAAAAGAATCATTTGAATGAAAACGTCACGTTATATTTGGCCCATGTTACTCAGTTTGCTATTTCTGGCAAGCCTCATCTCCATTGGCACCGGTCCCATTACAATCAGCATGAGTCACAGTTTTAGCGCCGTGATCGCTTCGGCCACACAATGGCAAATACTGACATTAGCCCCGCATGAACAGCTCATCATTGATAATGTGCGTCTCCCCAGAACCTTATTAGCCTTGTGCGTGGGCGGGATTTTGGCACAATGTGGTGCCGTCATGCAGGGCTTATTTCGAAATCCTTTGGCTGATCCGGGGATTATAGGCGTTTCTTCCGGTACCGCATTAGGCGCTGCACTGTGCATCATTTTATACCCAGCAGTGGTGAGCTGGGGATCGCTATCAGTGCCTTCATCAGTGGACTTATCACCACCTTAGTAGTTTATCGACTCGCCCATACCACCAAAGGCACTTCCGTCATATTATTATTATTATCCGGGGTTGCCATTGCCGCATTAGCCGGGGCCGCTATTGGCTTATTAACGTACTTTGCCAATGATATGGCCTTAAGAGATCTCACCTTATGGCAAATGGGATCCATAGCCGGTGCTCAATGGCATTATGTCATTCTCTCTTTATTGACATTAGTCCTGCTTAGCTGGCAATTTAGTCGGTCATCAAAAGCACTCAATGCATTACTACTCGGAGAAGCTGAAGCTAGACACTTAGGTATAGACATTAATCAACTCAAGCTAAAATTGATTTTTCTCTGTGCATTAGGCGTGGGCATTAGTGTAGCGGCCACTGGAATCATTGGCTTCATTGGACTCATCGTACCCCATTTAATTCGTATGCTTATTGGTCCCGATCATCAGAAATTATTGCCATTAAGTGCACTATTGGGTGCGATTATGCTCATGCTTGCCGATAGTGGTGCACGCTTTATTTTATCCCCATCAGAACTGCCTGTTGGCTTGATCACGGCTTTACTGGGTGCCCCTTTCTTTATTTTTCTACTGATCAATCAGAGAAATAAAATTTAAACTTAAAATGGTTGAACAATGCTACAAATCAACAATCTCGACTTACACACCGATAATCTGATGGTGCTGAATAATATCAACCTCAATATTACTCCAGGTAAAGTCACTGCGATCCTTGGACCCAATGGGGCTGGAAAGTCCAGTTTATTAAAAACCATTAGCCAAGATGTAACAGCAAGTCGTGGGGAAGTCCATTTTTATCATCGCGCCTTAAAGCAATGGCCTAAACAAGAATTAGCCACCTTGTTAGGGGTGCTACCCCAAGAATCGAGTCTTCATTTTCCTTTTAAAGTTTTTGATGTCGTCGCAATGGGACTTTATCCACTGAGTCTTAATCAAAAACAAGGCCAAGATATCATTGAAGGTTATTTAGACAACTTATCCATCATGCACTTAAAAGAAAGACCCTATCCGAGCCTGTCTGGTGGAGAAAAGCAAAGAGTACAACTCGCACGCGTACTCACACAATTAAGTCAAGCCAGAAAGCCACCGCTGTTATTACTGGATGAACCGACTTCCGCATTAGATCTTGCCCAACAACACAAAGTATTAGCCTTAATTCAGCACTTGGTATCACACCGCCAATACTCTGTTATCACTGTATTACATGATCTCAATTTAGCCGCAAGATATGCAGATGAACTCATTATTATGAAAAAGGGTCAAATAAAGAAAGTAGGATCACCGACACATTGCCTTACAAACCAAACCATTAATGAGATATGGGATTATAACCCTCAGATCATCACCGTAGATGTAGACTCCATTCCCGTTATTATTTAATCTGTCATTCACTTATCCCTAGCGACATATCCAACCCTATTGGGTATGCGCTTCAACCTCTCTTCTCCTACCACACGCCTCTGAATTTATGACTTCTCAATGAACACCAAATGATACATTTGTATTAATCTTATTACAAATACGATCAAGATCACATAAATTTAACATAAAATACTGTTTGATGGTCAAAAAACAAGATAAAATTGCTCAAAATTTAAGTGCGGACAGCAGTATGTCTCTTGATACATTAGATCCTCTTCAGATTACATTCGAACAAAATATCAATATTAATTATCAAACAAGTGGTTTAGTTGACCATAACAAGCATATTACGGGCGTCTATAAACCAACAAACTCTGATGATTTAATCACAAAAATTAAAGAATGCCACCGAAATCGCCAAGCTTTTTATGCCATTAGTACAGGCAAAAATTGGGGTTATGGTAAGGCTACTCCCATTGGTGATGACAACCTTATCATCGATCTCAGTCAGATGAAGGAAATCCATCATTATGATGCTGAACTTGGGGTCGTAGAAGTCGGGCCTGGTGTCACTCAAGGACAACTCGCTCGCTTTTTAGAAAATACCCCTTGGATGATTGACTGCACAGGGGCTGGGCCTGCCACCAGCATTATCGGTAATGTACTCGAAAGAGGATTTGGCCATGGTGCACAAGGTTACCGCAGTCGTCATTTCACTATAACCGAATACATTTTGGCTAACGGTGAAAAAAAATCATTGGATACCACACCTCGTTATGTGGGGCGAGCCGGACACAGCGCGGGCCTCACAGAAATTTTCACTCAAAATAATCTTGCTGTGGTAACGAAAATTCGTTTTGAATTATCACTCAAGCAAAAACAAAGCCTTCGCTGTTTAGTCAGACTCAAAAAAGTGGGTGATATTGGTGCTTATATCAATATCATGCGCCAACTAAAAGCAGAGAATACCCTCGATACTCTGCCTCACATTGGTAACAATTACCGCATGCTGTCAATGGTTAGCCAGTTTGATTTTTCAAAGTGGGATCCTCAGCAAGGTCCACTTAACAGTGAGTTAACTCAGCTTGAAAAGCAGCACCAAATTATGCCATGGACTGCCGCCTTTATCGTATCGGGAGCCCCTCAAGTCGCCAAAGCAAAAGCCAAAAGAATTAAAGTGGCATTAAACGCCATTGCCGATGTGAAAATCGTTTCTCTTAGCACCCTGAAGAAAGTGAATCATTACTTACAACAAGCTACTACTCTGCTTAAGTTTTCACCAAGATTGAACCATTTTCAACAACAAATTAGTCAATTTACTCGAGCAATGATCATGTTCGAAGGAAACCCCGACCCGATGGCTTTAAAAGGCTGTTATTGGCGTAATCAATCCCAAGCATACGAAGAGAGTAATGATCCTATCGAAAGCCAATGTGGCTTTTATTGGATTGCCCCTGCACTGCCAATGCTAAGCGATGAAATCAATAGCTGCATGCAACAAAGCGAGCAGTTATTTCAAGAATTTGGCTTTGAATTTGGCGTGACATTAACCTCTGTCACCGCTCATATGTGCCAAGCCATCATCAGTCTTTATTATGATATTGATAATGCTAATGAACAACAAAGAGCTAAGGCATTGATCCGTCAACTTCGTCAACTTTATAAACAAAATAACTGGCAATGCTACCGACGTGCGGTTGATGAAATGCCTTTTCCCTTAGCTGAGGAGCATAATAAAGATGCACTAGAACTAAAGCACCTAATTAAACAAACACTTGACCCATACAACCTCATTAATCCCGGCCGTTATCAAGCAATATCACAACCTGGTGCTACCCCATGTTAAAAACAAACCTGCTCTCCCAAGATGAAGAATTTGAAACTTATGCGCATCATTATGCCAATGCATCAGGTAATCATACCTCTGTGGAACACTTCAAACGTATTTCTATTGTGCGGGTTTTTAAGAATAAGCAAGGCGAAATGTTAGCGGGTTATACCCTCAATACTCGGCATCCTATTCGTTATTTTGAAGATGTGCCAAAAACAGACGATCAACCCGCTTTTGTCTCCCAAGCAGATGATGTCATTGAAACCGGAGGTTTATGGGTTAAAAATGAAGTCAGCCATTTTTATCGAGGGGTCGTTTTTCTCTACTCGCTTTGGGACATGATAAAAAGCAAAAAACGCTTTATTGTCAGTGGGGCTAAACATCCTAAGGTCGCTAAATTACAATCGATTATATTCCCAAATAAATTATATGAAGGTCCAATAAAAAATGCCGATTATGTTTGTATTTTTTATGCCAAACGTTACTACATTCCAATACAAGCACTCTTGATCATGAATAAATATTGGATTATTGATCCACTCAAAAATGCCGTTCGCACTTTCAAAGCAAAATCTACCGCATAATGAATAACACTTAGGGGATAATGTTCATATTCCCTAAGTGTTAAGTATCTAATTTTTTGTTGTTTTCTCGGCATTTCAACTCTCTTTGGAACACTCGATATTCAGCATCTCCCCAACATTCAACGTCCTCCAATTCAGGAATACTGTTTCGATGAAAAATGGGGTCTTTACCTTTGGCCAATTGTTGCATGTAATCTTTAACTAATGCCAATGCGACATGTCTTAATAAAAAAATTGCTGAAATATTAACAAGTGCCAATAAGCCCATAAAAAGATCGGCTAAATCCCAGACAAAGCCAATCGCAGCCAAGGAACCATAAAGTAACATTACAATAACAGCGCATCTGAATCCATTTAAAATCCACTTAGAATCCGTCATGTACTTGATATTCATTTCACCGTAAAAATAATTACCTAAAATAGAGCTATAAGAAAAAATCATCACTAAAATAGCCAGACAATAACCACCAAATTCACCAAAAACCATATTCATCGATAAATGCACTGACGCAACGCCCGTTGTTCCTGATGCAGGTAAATTAATCTGCGGCAATAAAATAATAAAGGCCGTCGCACTGGAGATCAACAGTGTATCAACTAACACACCCAAAGATTGAATATATCCTTGTTTTACGGGATGAGAAACATAAGCCGCAGCCCCTGCATTGGGTGTCGAGCCCATCCCCGCTTCATTAGAGAATAACCCTCGCTTAATCCCTTGCATCACCATCACACCAAAGGCACCTGTCGTTGCTTCTTTCAATCCGAGTGCCTCCCCAATAATTAAGCTGAAAACAGGAATAACCTCTGAGATATTCATCACAACAATAATCAACGCGGTCAAAAGATATAAAATAGCCATAAGTGGAAATAACACTTCAGAGGCTTTCACCACTCTTTTTAATCCACCAAAAATAATTAACAAGGTAAATATCGCTAAATCGATGGCAATATTAAGATTAGAAACAGAAAAAGCCGTGTTCATGGCATGTGCAATCGTATTCGCCTGCACCGAATTAAACACTAGCCCATAAGAGATGATCATTAACACCGAAAAAAGCAGCGCTAATTTTTTAGATTTCAATCCTTGAGCAATGTAAAAAGCAGGTCCACCTCTAAAACTCCCTTCCTGCGTATTATTTTTATAAGCTTGTGCCAGCGTATTTTCGATTAAACATGAAGCCGTACCGATGAGGGCAATAATCCACATCCAAAAAACCGCACCGGGGCCGCCTAAATAAATGGCCACTCCTACTCCAGCAATATTTCCCGATCCCACTCTCGATGCCGATGTCACCGCAAAAGCACCAAAAGAAGAAATACGTTTTTTGCTTTCTTCTTTTGTGCCAGTATGCTCCATGAGTAAAGAAAGCATGTGTTTTAAATGGGTAAATTGTGAAAACCTGATCTTGATGGTAAAATATACACCAATAATCAGTAAGATATAAATAAGAAAATAATCCCAAACCAGCGTTAATAACATTTGCAATATTGTGTCTAATATCTGCATAGCCAACCTTTACTTATTCTTTATGGGCCCTTATTGAAGAGCTGATTGAATCGATTGTTAACTCCAAAAAGATCAAGATATTAATACTTTCAATCATCGAAATATCAACTAGGATGCGGCAGATGCATTTTACTGCGCAAATTACATTTAACCGCAGGCCATTCACTGGCAATAATAGAATAAACCACGGTATCGCGTAATGAACCGTCGGGCATAATTTTATGACTACGCAAAATACTATCTTGTTTAGCGCCTAAACGTTCAATCGCTTTGCGAGAATCTGGATTAAAATAATGCGTTTTAAACTCAACGGCAATTGCCTGATAGTTTTCAAACATATTACTTAATAGAAGCCACTTACATTCAGTGTTAACTGGTGTCCTTCTTACGGAGCTTCCGTACCAAGTAAAGCCAATAGTCACCCGTCGATTCATTTCATCAACATTATAATAACGGGTTGTGCCAATAACTTGATAATTAAATTTAGATCGCACCACATAAGTAAGCTCCCCTCTATCCTTATTTTTCAATGCCGTTTTGACATATCCTTCAATTTCATCGGGTTTAGGTAGCGTCGTAAACCACAACTGCCATGCATCTCCATCTTCAGCAACCTTCCTTAAATCATCAGTATGTGCAAGTTTTAAGGACTCTAAACTAACAACTTCACCTTGAAAAATATCGTCCTTAATCCACATAAATTTATTCACTTAAACGGAATTTATTATGTAAGATTAGACTATTTCAATGATGGACGTTGATTTGAAAAACAAAATATTAGCATTCCCAACAAAAAGCCCACCAATGTGGGCTTTAATACGACCTCATGCTAACAACATCAAAGTGCTTCGTGTGGTCCAAATACCTCGTAATGAATACGTGAATGATCAACGCCTAATAACAATAATTGTTTCTTAATAAAGCTCATAAAAGCATTCGGGCCACACACATAATAATCTCCCTCTTCGATAGGAAGTTGAGCTTTAATATGAGAAAGCTCCATTAACCCAGTAAACATTGTCCGATCATCTACAATGCCTGTCTCTATTACTTCTTTATTATACCAAGTGTACGCATCCACCTTATCATGGGTAGCACATAATGCATTTACGCGCTTTGCAAAAGAATGTTGCTGATTATTTTCACATGCATGAAGATAGTGCACAGAATGTAATAACGGTGCTTCTACTAAGGTTTCTAACATTGACATCATCGGCGTCAGCCCGACTCCAGCGCTGATCAATACAACGGGTTTATCGTTAAACTGTAAGTAAAAATCTCCAGCAGGAGGAAAAATATCCACTTCGCTCCCCTCGGATAATGAATGTAAATAATTGGACACAATACCCTGTGGCTCATTGCATTCTTTTTTAATACTAATGCGATAACTATCCGTCTGGACTTTGTCCGAAATAGAATACTGACGTATTTCCATATATTCCGCATCGGTAGGTTTGACTTTAATGCCTAAGTATTGGCCTGGTATATGTTCAGCCACTTGGCCCCCATCTTTAGGCGTTAACGTAAAACTCGTCACCTGCTCAGATTCAGGTTGCTTTTGACTAATAATAAAGCCTCTCGCTCCTAACCAGCCGCCTTGTTTTTCCGCATTTTGTTGGTACAGTCCATGCTCTTGGGTGATACAAAGATCCGCTAATAGAGCATAAGCTTCTGTCCAAGCCTGTTCAACTTCAGGCGTAAACGCATCGGGTAGCAGCTCCCTTAAGGTTTCAATAAGATGCAAACCCACTATAGGGTAATGTTCAGGTAAAATATTTAAACTGGTATGCTTATGAGAAATACGACTCAAGGCTGATTTTAATACGTCTAAATTATCAATATGTTGCGCAAAAGCCGCCAACGCATTAAATAATGCAAAAGGTTGTTTGCCTGTTTCTTGATTCCCCATATTAAAAATATCTTTAAGCTCTGGGTTATGGGTAAACATTCTATTATAAAAGTATTCCGTTACTCCCGTTCCCGCATTGACCAATAATGGTACCGTGCTTTTAACAATTTTAATCGTATTTTCAGACAACATATTTTATTCCAAATATCAGTAAATAAAGATTAATAACCTAACTTAAGCTGAGGTGGCTAACCCAGCCGCCCATCAATGCGCTTATTGATGAGAATAGGAAAATAATGAAACAAGAAGAGAATAAAGCCTAAACTCCATAACACTCCACTTAACAGCCAAGCATGACTGACGTTAATGAATAACGGCAATAAACTTCGGGAAACCGCAGAACAAAAGATTAAAACAAACGCTAAATTTACAAAATATGGCGTCTTTAATGGCCGCCCTGTATGTCCTAATGAGACTCTAGCCATCATAGACATAATCATCATGCCTATTGATCCAATAGTAATAAGATGTAACGCATCTTTAAAAAAGATATGTGTATTGAAAAAACTCAATGCGATAAAAGCTAAACCGACACCTAAAGCAAAATAAGCCAATTGCAATGACCAGAGTAAAGGCACGTTAATAATTTCTTTTCGCCACCAAAAAACGCTGCGAAGTAAATGTAAAAAGGCCAATATCGCAATGATCCCACCTGGAAGGGTATCGATTGAAAATAGGCTTTTTCCAATAAAGCTGATAATGACAACAAGGGTAACAATCCATATCAATCGATCTAATCGTGGGCATTTCACTTGCTCAGAAAGTAATAGCCCTCTTGCGGTAAAAAAAGGGATCACACGACCTGCGACAATCCCTATAAGCAAAGTAAAAGCGAATACACTCGCATCGCAAACCTTAAGTGCTAGAACGCTCTGCTGCTCGCTCACTAAATATAAAAACAGCATATTAAAACCAAAAAGAATCGTCAGGATCCCAATAAAGGGATAGTTTTGCTTATTTCTGGCCTTCACTAACATTCTGCTCAGCGTCAAAATCCCCCCACCCCACCAAGCTCCCTGAAATAAAATCACTAAATATAAGTTTAAATCCGCCCCGATAGGACTAATCATGGGCAATTTAACAAAAAACATGACGCGTGCGATTAACCATAAACTGGTTAACATCATTAATGACCCCTTTGAAATGCTCGGAACGCCCGTCCATGTTTGCGCCGCCGTTAATAAAAACCCCATCGCAATTACAGAGGCAAAACCAAACATCATTTCATGGGCATGCCATACCATCGCGGGGATGTTTAGTGGCCAAGAAACCTGACCGCCGAGCAATAAACTCCAATAGCTAATACTCAACAACGCAAGAATACTGCCACCTAAAAAAAAGGGTCTAAAAGCCAACATCCAAACAGCCGCTCGCTGAGGTTGATACCCCGTTTTTTCTGTTGGCATGGGTTCCGTTAAATTAATCGGCCTCATAAATGATTACCTCACAACATTTGATGACTCATACATGCTCACTATTTCAGCTCAAGCACTAATAAAGTGGCAGGGTTATTTTTATACTATCGTTATCACTCTCTACACGGCTAGAGCACTTTTCGTGCCAAATAATTAATACTCTTTAAAAACAGTAAATTAATCACTTACAAGAGGGTTAATACTTGTGGACTACGTCATTTAGACATACAATTAATAATCAAAAAGTACTAATCGAGTCAAAAAGACATGAATCCAGCTGAAGTCTCTGCCATTTTGGCATTAGCACTCGATCTCGCCAATAGTGTGAGCAATCAAGACCGATTCACTCGGCTACTATCAACCATACGAAAAACCATAAAGTGTGATGCTATTGCATTATTGCAACACAAAAATGCCACACTCAAGCCGATGGCAATAGAAGGCTTATCGATTGATACACTCGGCAGGCGTTTTGATATCCATTCTCACCCTAGACTGAAGATCATTAGCCAATCAACAAAACCTGTCACCTTTAGTCAAAATTGTGATTTACCCGATCCCTATGATGGTTTACTGCAAAACCAAGAGGGAGGTGTGCCTATTCATGCTTGTATGGGACTGCCGCTTTATAATAATGGGCATTTACTCGGTATTGTGACGCTAGACAGTTTAACCCCGAATAGCTTTGATCACATTAATCCCCAAATGCTGGAGATCATCACCGAAATTAGTGCAGCAACAATGAAAACAGCCATAAAATTGGAACAGTTAGAGCATTCAGCAAAACACTCAAACGCCTTAGTTCAAGAATTAACACAAGCTGCAATAATGCGAGATGGCGGCGAAATAATTGGACTCAGTCCCTGTATTCAAGCACTCAAAAATGAAATAAAACTGGTTGCAGCGTCTCATTATAGTGTGCTTATTTTAGGTGAAACGGGTGTAGGTAAAGAATTAGTCGCGGGGAGCATTCATCAGCATTCCCATCGACATAAAAAGCCGATGATCCAGCTAAATTGTGCTTCATTACCCGAACACCTTGCTGAAAGTGAATTTTTTGGCCACTGTAAAGGCGCCTTTACTGGCGCGGAAAAAAGCCGTGAAGGCAAGTTTCAGCTAGCGGATGGGGGGACATTATTTCTCGATGAAATTGGAGAGTTACCCTTAAACTTACAAAGTAAATTACTTCGCGCCTTGCAGAGCGGAGAAATACAAGCCGTCGGTGAAGACAAAGTCAAAATCGTTGATGTTCGCGTTATCGCGGCCACTAATCGAAATTTAAAAAATGAAGTGACTGCTGGGCGCTTTCGGGCCGACTTATATCATCGGCTCAGTGTTTATCCCATCGAAGTCCCACCTCTACGGGAAAGAGGCAACGATATTCATTTGTTAGCGGGTTACTTTGTCGAAAACACCGCACGTAAGTTAGGGATCAGTCAGCTCACTTTAACCCCCGCGGCGTTATCATTACTATCGGCTTACCGTTGGCCCGGTAATGTCAGAGAACTTGAACATATAATTAGTCGAGCAGCATTAAAAGCAAAACAAGATCAATGGAATAAAAGCATCATTCATATTTTACCTGAGTATTGTGATATCACCTTCCCGAAACACGATCGCCTCAATTCGACAATCCACTCTCAAAACAACACCACGCTATCGGTTCCACAAGACGACAAACATTTTCCTTTCTATTCGCTACCGGAACAGTCTTTGAAATCAGCCACTAATGCATTCCAAACTCAGCTCATCAAACAAACGCTAAAAGCGCATGATTACAATTGGGCAGCGGCAGCAAGAGTCCTTGAAACCGATAGGGCTAACCTCGTGCGCCTAGCCAAACGATTAGGACTCAGCATCACTAAATCCATTTAAGAAACACTCGCATTGCGCCTAGTAAAAAAAGGGCTTTACGCTAAGCTATACCCAAGTAAAACATTCATCTTCGTTTCACTTGGGTATATATAAACCTTGCTGATCTGCGATGCTTAGTAAGTCACCTGTTCTGGACATTTTCAACACCTATAATTTTTCGCAGCTTAAGAGAAAAATTCAAATCCAAAATAAGGATAGTAAATGGAAAATATTGATGAATTTGTTAAAGAAATAAAAAAAATAGGGATGCATGCACAAACCTCTGTAAGTTATAAAGACTACCTTCACATGCGTTATATCAGCTTCTTCGGAACCGTTCTTTTTTGGCTTGGGTTGAGTTTCTGCTTCTTTAACCACTGGATTATGGGCGGGATATTGTTATCCCAGCATTTACTGGTTAAATGGCTTTTAATGCATCACATTGGTCACGGTGGCTATAATCGAATAAAAAATATTCCTAGGCGTTTTCATTCTTCTCACTATGCACAAGGTTACCGTCGCTATCTAGATTGGTTTGACTGGATACGAGCTGACGCTTGGAATTATGAGCATAATTACTTACACCATACTTTTACAGGAGAAAATAAAGATCCTGACTTAGTTGAAAATAACCTAGACTGGCTAGCCAGCATGAAGCAACCTATTTTAATAAAATGGCTTATTCTCATTATTGCTGCAGCAAGCTGGAAATTTACTTACTACAGCCCTCGCACACTGAGTTATTTAAAAGGTTATCAAAAAATTCATATTTATAATTTTCTCAATATCAAACAAAAAGCACCTCGTCATATGTGGCTGGAGCTTTTTCTACCTTATATTGGATTTCATTTTATTGCGCTACCCTTTTTGTGTGAGTGGATCGCAACGGGATTTGGATGGAGTGTGCTTTATGCTCGGATCCTTGCTGAATTATTTCATAATATACAAATGTTTATTGTCATCGTTCCCAATCACTCAGGAGCTGACTTATATCGTTTTGATAATGTAAATCAATATAAACATCGAAATTCAGAGTATTACATTAGACAAATATTAGGTTCAGCCAATTATCACAATGGCGCTGAATGGATTGATTTCCTTCATATGTACTTAAATTATCAAATCGAGCACCATTTATTCCCCAATTTACCGATGCGTCAATATCGATTAATCCAACCGCAAATCCAATCTGTCTGTCAAAAGTATAATGTCCCCTATATACAAGAAAGTGTCTGGGTACGTTTAATAAAAATGGTTAATGTTGCCATAGGAAGACAGAAGATGCGTCGTATCTCTGGGCCTTTTTCACCTTAATTATTTTATTTTTTATAATCAGTTGGGTGTATACCCGTGATACTTCAAGGTGCATACCCTAACTTTCAATAGCGAATAATTTATGGTTATAATCACAAGAAAATGGACAGTAATATGAGAAAATATGAAAACAGCTATCATTGCCGGATCAACTGGAGCCATAGGCTCTGAGTTATTAAGCTTGTTATTAGACTCATCAGAATATGAGCGAGTTCATTGCCTTGTCCGCCGCAAACTGACCTTCTCGCATCCCAAATTAGTCACTCATGAAATCAACTTCGATGAACTCGGCACACTTAATCTCACCGAAAAAAATCCAGAGTTAGCCCATGCAAATGTATTTTGTTGCTTGGGGACGACGCTAAAACAAGCTGGATCTCTGGAAGCCTTTAAACGCATCGATAAGGATTATGTTCTGAGTGTTGCTAAGCTTGCTGAACGTTTATCAGCCAGCACCTTTTCATTGGTCAGTGCGATAGGAGCGAATGCAGCATCATCACAATATTACACTCAAACTAAAGGAGAGGTTGAGTTACAAGTTCAACAATTAAACCTTCCTTCTATTCGGATTTTTAGACCTTCAATACTCCATGGCAAACGCAGTCAATTTCGATTTAATGAATTTTTTGGGTTTATATTACTGACTTTACTGTCTCCCATCTTACAAGGACGACTCAAGAAATACCGTGCAATCAGCACCACCCAAGTGGCTAAGGCGCTTTATTTAACATCCCTTCAATCTTATGATAAATCAATAACGTTTGAAAATGACAGCATCTTAGCACTTTAAATTTAAAAGAGATAAAGGCTTAATTAAAGAGAATAATTATCCATTACAGAAAAGAGTAGTCCTTAAACATCGCGGCTTGCCCATGGTATTGACCTTGATGATCAATAATGTTCCAAACAATGGCATTATTGATCATAAAGCGCTTCCCCGTAGCAGAAACCCGAACACCATGATAATGAACAATGAAGCCTTGGCGGCTGACTTTCGCAAGTAATCCTGCTCTTTCTTCTTGAGAGATCACTTCAGCTGAATAACGCGATGGCATCTTAATAAAATCTCTCCATTCACATTCAAACAGCGTTAAAGCAAACTGGTTACCAAAATTAAAAATAGGCTCAGCCTCTATACCGTGAGACAAAATAGCAACAGGCGCTTGATCTAATGCCGAAATAGCAGATATTGACAAATTCCCGATCAATAAGTCAAAATCCATTAATCGTTTAAAACTCTCAAGTAGTCGCTCTCCATGAGCCACATAAAACGCATCTTCTAATGGACAAGAATCATTCATAACATCTCTCATAGGAACAATAACCGCTAACAGATGAAATGAAAGATAACACTATTTCAAGCCCCGCCCAAATATCCATTTCATCAGAGTGAATGATGGAGCATTGTTATTAAAACAACATAACATTGAGATGCAAAAAAACTCACATCTCAACGGGTTAATACCAATCGCTTATATTTTAAACTGACTGACTAAAGCAGATAACTCTTCTGAAAGTTTAGCTAATTCGGTAATGCCACGATCATTTTTATCCGCCAAGGTGTGAATATGCGAGGATAAGTCGGCAATGGTTGTCACATTTTCATTCAGTGAATTAACCACGCTACTTTGCTCTTCTGTTGCCGTCGCCACTTGGCAATTCATATCAGCAATTTGCTGGATCACTTCCGTCACCATCTGTAAAGATTGACTCGCTTCCGTTGATTTGTCGACACCTTGTCGACTTGATAGAATCCCCACACTCATCGCATCAACCGCCGCTTGTGTGCCGTATTGAAATTGTCCAATCACCTTACGAATTTCTTCTGTCGACGCTTGAGTTTTCTGGGCCAGCTGCCTGACTTCATCAGCTACAACCGCAAAACCTCGACCTTGCTCCCCTGCTCTTGCCGCTTCAATGGCCGCATTCAATGCTAATAAGTTAGTTTGATCAGAAATACCACTAATCACATCAATGACTGTACTGATGGATTCTGCATGCTTAGCCAGATCGGTAATTTTAGATTCTGTTAATTGTATCTCTGACGCTAACTCATTAATAACCGCACTGGTATCCTTAACAATTTTATTCGATTCTTCAGTATCTTGCCTAGTCGCTTCAGTTTTCTGTGATGTTGACATCGCCAAACGAGATATTTCATGAACCGTTGCCCCCATTTCATTAATCGCAGTAGCCACTTGTTCTGAATTGATCCTTTGCTCTTGCGTCGTCTTAATGGTTTCTTCCGATGTGACCGATAAATCTACGATCACTTTCGCCAATGTCTTTTGATCGTCATCAATTTGTTTAATATCAGTATGTAATTTTTCGATGAACGCATTAAATCCCTTCGCTAATAAACCTAATTCATCATTACGACTTTCATCTAACCTTTGCGTTAAATCTCCCCTGTTATCAGCCATATTGATTAATGCCTGAGCAACATCATTAATCGGCCTCGTTAAGAAATAGGTCACCCACAGCATGATCAATACAAAGATCCCACCAATCACTAAGTTCGCAATAACACTATAAGTCGTTATTTCATCCAGCTCACTCATCAGATCATTAACAGGCAGTTCTGCAAATAACTGCCAGCTTAATTCAGGAATTGACACACTGGCTAAATAGTAAGTTTGTCCATTTTTAGTGGTTTCTTCAACCACAACCTGATCGGTATCTTGATATAAACTCTTCGCTATGCCCTGATAACCTTCAAGCATTTGGACTGAATCACGATCCACTCTCTCCAGCTGAGGATGCACAGTGATCAATCCATTATTATTAGTCGTAAAGACAAAACCTGATTGACCAATTTTATTACTGGTTACAATATCAATGATATGACCTAGCTCGTAGCCCATTCCTGCAATCGCAATCACTCTCCCATTCTCGCGAACAAGGACATTGACAAAAGCGGTCATTCGTTTCGAAACCATATCAATATCTAAATCCAAAGAAACCAAATCGGGATTGTTTAAACGATCAAAAAACCACTGATGACTCGGATCACTCTTTGATAATATTTCAGAAAAGCCCGAGTCTTTATAATATTTGTTTTCTATCACTGAAATCCAATAAACCGTACTGGCACCATTTTCTGTCTTTAGGCGTGATAAATAGCGTAAAACGGGGGCTGTCTCAGTTTCTTTTTCGCCCGCTAAATCCCAATCAATTAAAAACTGATTTTGAGCAATACCTTTAGAAAGCGAAATAGGGATCTGGAGTTCGCTGGAAATTTTATTTCTAATTTTTTCCAATCGATTCGGTAACTCTTCGCTTTGCACTCGACTTTCAACAATGGAGCGAAAAACATAATTAGAAGAAAAAGTGGCAAACATGATTGACGTTAATAAAGCAATACTCGTCAATCCCACTAAACCTCTGCGTATAGAGAAGGAGGCTATCCATTTTTTAATATTCATACTTTCATCCCTAACACGTTTTTATTTTTTAATTGGGGCCTAAGATCAACACTCAAAGCCCAAAACTCAACTAAAACAGCATCAGTCTGTGATGACTGATGTAAAAGAAATAGAACACGGTGATTATTTGTTCACTTTATATTTTATTATCAATTAGTTAACAAGCAAGGGCGAGCATTGTATAGACATTAATACTGAGGTCAAATAAGAAAACTCGATTGTTTGATGCATTCAATAAGCGACACAAGTAAAGCTCAGCTTTAATCATGCTTGAATGATTTATGGATACCTTACTGCCAATAATTTACATATCATTGCTGTTATTTCAATATACTCGATTTTCACAAACCTCTTTTACCGCTACAATCAGTGGCGTGTTCTCTTTATTGGCTTTATAAGCCAGCCCAATGTGCTTCACAAGGTTAAGGTCTTCTATGGGTAATAAAGTCATCCCTTCAGTTTCCTTAATTTCCTGCCAGTTAGGTAACAATGCAGCACCGATCCCAGTACTCACCAATTGCCAGGCATATTCAATTGTTCTGATATTAGCCCGATGTTGAAAATGAACAGCATGATTAGCCATCGCTTCCTTAAGCTTATTTAACGCATCGCAAGGCACACGATGAATAAATGGCATCGCATCGAGTTCTACTACCTTTACCACTTTTTGATCTGCCATTGGCCAACTCATTGGAATAGCCAGTTGATAATCATCTTGCCAAATAGGGACAAATCTTTCTTGGTTTGTCACGGAGTGTGCTAACACCACCCGAATATCACAGGGCTCTTCAGGATCCACTAAAGTTAATTCTAGATCCTTTATTTTTTCGGCGATCTGTTTAATGAAAAAACTCATTCGTTTCGCGCCGAGTGAACGCATTATCCCCAAACGTAAACTAACGGGCTTAGGCGCATCAGAGAAAAGATGGTAAATAGAATGGGTGTGCTCGGATATGTCTTTTGCTAAAGGATAAAGTTTATCTGCCGCGCTAGTCGGTAGCACGCCACGAGCATGGCGGATAAACAGCGTAATCGACAGCAGTGCCTCCAATTGTTGAATAGCGGCGGTAATCGATGGCTGGGACACAAAACAGACTTTTGCTGCCGCACTAATACTGCCTTGATCGTATACGGCTTGAAAATACTTTAATGAACGTAATTCCATAACACTTCATCACTTTTCCGGTTCTATCCCCTTCAACATACTGCAAGTCATATAGGTAATCTTTCAATAATGATCACGCTATAGGACACGGCTATAAGAGGCATAAAAAAATAATATTATTCAAAAGACCATATATTAATTATGGTCTTTTATCCATTCATTCATCTCATGGAAAGAAAATGAAATCATCGATGCCCTCTGAACTCCTTGACATCAAGAGTATTGATAATGATAGCGATGTTACTACAAGCACCGAACATCTCGTGGTGTCGGATGCCATGCTAGAACAGGCGATGCAACGCTATGAATACAATCAAACCACACGTCGCATTATTCATCAAGAGAAGCTCTTACCCATAGGGTTAGTCAGCCGCTTACAGGCTTCTTATCCAGAGCATTCCGGTTTTATAGAAAATAAACGGTTTTTGTTTCATGGAAAAGATCATTACACCGGTTTATCCGGCTTTAGAGAAGTCTGCAGCATTTTAGCTACCAATGGCATTGAAATAGGCCATATCCCTGCTCGGGAATTTTTTGTCGAAGTTTACCGCTTTTTAGCCACTCGCCACTCCTTGAACAGTATTAACTGGGATAACTATCATCAAGACTCCGTCTTTCAACTTGTCTTCGCTCAACCGGGGATGATAGAACCTGAAGCAACGAGACGCTATATCGAAGCCAGCGATCCTAAAGCCCGTACCCAAATAGCCATTGAATACATGGAAAGAACCAATCCTCATGATGGTAATCAGCAACTGAATAAACCTTGGTTTGAAAATGAAGCTGGTGACATCGAGTTTCTCGACGGTTCGCAACACAAATATCCCCAGTGCCAGCTGATCTTTGATAAAACCACTCAAAATTGTTTCTCCTTCTGCACTTACTGTTTCCGTCATGCGCAAGTGCGGGGCGACGAAGACATGTTTATACAAAAAGATATCCAGCAAATTCATGACTATGTTCGCCAGCACAAAGAAATTACTGATTTACTCATCACCGGTGGCGATGGGGGATATATGCCCGCCAGTCGTTTAAAGCAATATGTAATGCCATTAATCCAAGATCCCCGTTTATTACATGTTAAAAATGTACGTTTAGCAACCCGCTCTCTCACCTTTCAACCTGAAATGATTTTAAGTGATAAATATTCTGACATGTTAGAGCTATTTGACATACTTAGAGATAATGGCATTCAGCTTGCTTGGATGGCACATTTCTCTACCCCAAGAGAACTCCTTAATCCCAGCACTATAGCCGCCATTCGCCGCCTTCAAAATCATGGGGTCAATATTCGATCTCAAAGTCCAATCATGCACCATATTAGTTTATTCACCGATGACAAAGGGGATGTCGATGTGGCTAAATCGGCTCAAAACTGGATAGACTTAGCTGAAATTCTCGGCATGATGAGTATTGGCTTTCACTCCATGTATTGCGCCCGTCCAACCGGTGAGCATCATTACTACACGGCACCTTTAGCTAAAATTGAGCAAATATTTAATTCCATCTATCGCTCACTGGCCTCCATTAATCGCCCTTCGCGGCATATTTCAATGACGATTTCGGCAGGTAAACTGGCCATTTTAGGCACCTCTATTATTAATGGTGAAAAATGCTTTGCCCTGCAATTTACCGAAGCGCGCAATATGCAATGGATGAACCGTGTCTTTCACGCTAAGTACAATGAAACTGAAAATAAAATCGACTGTCTCGTCCCCTTTGACACTGATGAATATTTCTTTGAAGCAGAATTAAAGCAAATTGAGACTCAATTAGCCCAAGCCTTACAAACTAGATTAAATCATTAATCCAAAAAACAGTGAGCAACACCATGTTTGATGCTCACTAAATACTCATTCACAAGAAATATTAACTCACTCACAAAAAACTTATGATAAATAAATTTTCAACCTCAATCAAAGAGATCATCGCGACCATTTTTGATGGTGCCACCGTGATGATAGGTGGTTTTGGGGAAGCTGGCAGTCCGATTGAGCTTATTCATGCGCTCATCGATCATGGCGCTAAAAACCTGACCATCATTAATAACAACACCGGCAGTGGCCAAGTAGGACTGGCGGCATTAATTGCTAATGGACAGGTGAGCAAAATGATCTGCTCCTTTCCACGTACCGCCAACTCAACAGTTTTTCCTGAATTATATCGCGCCAAAAAAATCGCATTAGAACTGGTTCCCCAAGGCACGCTTGCCGAAAGAATTCGAGCCGGTGGTGCTGGGATCCCCGCTTTTTACACTGCCACCTCAGTCGGTACACCACTGGCTAACGGCAAAGAAATTCGTACCTTTGAGCAAACAGACTATGTGATGGAGCGAGGTTTAATCGCTGATTTTGCGCTTATCAAAGCACATTCAGCTGATCGCTATGGCAACTTAACCTACCATGAAACCGCACGTAATTTCGCCCCGATCATGGCCATGGCGGCCAACAAAACACTGGTACAGGCCCAACATCCTGTTGAAGCGGGAGACATCAATCCCGAGTCGGTGATCACTCCCGGTATTTTTGTTGATCATATCGTCACCGTCTCGTTGCCGCAACAAGAGTCGGTACTTGTCGCGCAAGGAAGGACTTACCCATGACAATCAACGATGAAAAAATAGCGGATAAAGATATGATCGATAAAAAAGCAACAGGTTGGGATAGAGAGCAAATGGCTGAACGAGCCGCTCAAGATATTCCCGATGGTGCTTATGTTAATTTAGGCATTGGCATGCCAGAGAAAGTTGCTCGCTATGTCCCCAAAGGGCGTGAGTTTATCTATCACACCGAAAATGGATTACTCGGCATGGGGCCTTCCCCAGATAAAGATCATATCTCCCTTGATTTAATCAATGCCGGTAAAAAGCCTGTAACTGCCATCCCTGGCGCCGCTTATTTTCATCATGCTGACAGTTTTGCCATGATCCGCGGCCGACATATTGATATATGTGTCTTAGGCGCAATGCAAGTGTCCGAAACAGGGGATTTAGCCAACTGGTCTACAGGTGCTGAAGGTGCGATTCCAGCCGTTGGAGGGGCGATGGACTTAGTCGCTGGAGTCAAAACTATTTTTGTCATGACCCAGCACACTACTAAGGAAGGACAGGCTAAACTCTTAAAGAAATGCCATTATCCCTTAACGGGCCCCAAAGTCGTTAATCGTATTTATACCAACCTATGTGTCATCGAAGTGACCGAGAACGGCTTTGAACTCATTGAACTTGCACCAAATGTTGACTTTGACTATGTCGCAGCCCACACAGAGGCCGAACTCATTGACAGCCGCACTCAAACACTGCCACTAACCACATGTCATTCTGATCCGTTACATCATACGGGGAGTCAATCATAATGGATTTAAATCGAAGCGCACAGTTATTTGAACGAGCACAAGCCGTACTGCCTGGTGGTGTGAGTCGAAATACCATTTTTAAATCTCCTCACCCCACCTATGTCAGTCATGGTAAGGGTTGTTACGTCACTGACATTAATGGCGTTAAACGGATTGATTTTGCCAATAATATGGCTTCACTTATTCATGGCCATGCACAGCCAAATGTGACCCAAGCGATTATTGAACAAGTTCAAAAAGGTACCGCGTTCACGCTGGCAACTGAATTGGAAATCGAATTTGCCGAGTTGCTGTGTCAACGGGTACCCAGCTTTGAGAAAATTCGCTTTGTCAATTCAGGGACTGAAGCGGTCATGGCAATGATAAAAACCGCTCGTGCATTTACCCAAAAAAGTAAAATTGCTAAAGTCGAAGGGGCCTATCATGGCAGTTATGACTATGCAGAAGTCAGTCAAACAGCATCACCTGCTACTTGGGGCGATGAACACCAGCCACACAGTGTGGCAGTCGCACGAGGAACACCCGATAATGCGTTAAATGATGTCATCGTTATTCCCTATAATGATGTTGATAAAGCCTTACACATTTTAAATCAACATAAAGAAACCTTAGCGGGTATTCTAATCGATCCCATTTCTCACCGAGTAGGGATGATCCCTGCAACACCTGAATTTATTGATGCTTTATATCAATGGAGTCGTGATAATCAAGCTTTGTTATTATTTGATGAAGTGATCACCTTTAGAACCAGCCTTGCTGGCGCACAAGCAAAATATAACGTTAAACCCGATCTAACCGCCATCGGAAAAATGATCGGTGGTGGGTTCCCCGTTGGTGCTTTTGCTGGGCGCAGCGATGTCATGCAAGTCCTCGATCCGAGTCAATCACCGCTTCTCTTACCGCATTCAGGGACCTTTTCAGCTAATCCTGTCACTATGGTAGCAGGCTTAACCGCAATGAGGTTATTTGATCAACCTACGGTTGACAAACTCAATCAACTGGGTGACTTTGCCAGAGTTCAGCTCACTGATACGATTAAAAAAGTTGGGATCAAGGCTTGTGTCACCGGTGCAGGCTCCATGTTTAGGCTGCATTTTAAAGCGCAAGCTCCGCAGCATTATCGACACGCTTACACCAATACGCTACAAACTCAAGCCACAAAATACTTACTTAATTATTTATTTGATAATGGGATCATGATGATCAACACGGGCTCCGCCATGTTATCGACACCCATGGGGAAAAAAGAAATTAATTATTTGGTTGAACAAGTCACTTCGGGCCTAACTCTTGTTAAAGATCAATTCCCAGCACTCAAGGTTTAACATAGCGAGGACATAACATGCTCAAAGATGTGTATATTTGCGATGCAATAAGAACACCTATTGGTCGCTATTCAGGCTCTCTTTCAACTATTCGCGCAGATGACTTAGCCGCCATTCCTCTGCAAGCTCTTAAAAACCGACACCCAATGTTGGATGTTCATCAAATTGATGATGTCGTGCTAGGCTGCGCCAATCAAGCGGGTGAAGATAATCGTAATATTGCCCGTATGGCTTTATTATTAGCAGGACTACCTGAAACCTTGGCTGGCGTCACCCTTAACCGATTATGCGGCTCAGGCTTAAACGCGATTGGTTATGCTATGCAGGCAATTAAAGCAGGTGAAAATGAATTGATGATAGCAGGCGGTGTCGAGCACATGACTCGCGCGCCCTATGTCATGGGAAAAGCACAAACGGCTTTTGATCGTCATCAAGACATGTTTGATACCACCATGGGATGGCGATTTATCAATGCTAAGTTAGATGCACGTTACGGCACCGAGACCATGCCACAGACCGCTGAAAACCTTGCCGCCAAATTTGATATTAGCCGCGCCCAACAAGATAGATTTGCTTTTTTAAGCCAATCCAACGCCGCCAGCGCCCAAAAAGCGGGGTATTTTAGCGAGGAGATCACCCCTGTACATGTGTTGCAAAAAAAAGCCCCCAGCATAATATTTGATACTGATGAGCATTTACGCTTAACCAGCCTTGAAAAGATGGCTAAACTCTCGCCAATTGTCCATCCACAAGGCAGTATTACCGCAGCGAATGCATCGGGGATCAACGATGGGGCCGCAGCAATGATTTTAGCCTCAGAAAGTGCACTTCGAGCTCAAAATCTTACCCCTAAAGCCAAAATATTAGGTATGTCAGTAGTTGGCGTCACTCCAAGTTTGATGGGCATAGGTCCCGTCCCTGCCAGCCAGAAATTACTGAGCCGTCTCGGATTAACATTGGAAGATATGGATATCATCGAGCTCAATGAAGCTTTTGCAGCTCAAGCACTGGCATGTATCCAAGCTTTGGGATTAAAAGAGGATGATCCTCGCATTAACCCCCAAGGCGGCGCAATTGCATTGGGTCACCCTTTAGGCATGAGTGGCACTCGCATTGTCATGTCAGCCATGCATCAACTTATCCGCAATCAACAACGCTATGCCTTGTGCACCATGTGTATCGGCGTCGGTCAAGGCATTGCCATGATCATTGAAAACGTTGATAAAGATTGAGAGCAAAGACGTCTAAACTTGCCAATCAATGGGAGTTTGGCCACGTTCCATCAAACGCTTATTTATATCAGAAAAATGACCACAACCAAAAAAGCCACGATAGGCTGATAAAGGTGAAGGATGCGGGCCCGATAAAATAACATGCTGACTCGTATTAATAAGTTTACCTTTTTTAATTGCATGCCCGCCCCAAAGGACAAATATAATGGGCTCAGTCTGCTCACTAAGCAAATTCAATACGTTATTGGTAAAGGTTTCCCAACCGATTTTTGCATGTGAATGGGCTGATCCTCGCTCAACGGTTAATACCGTATTGAGCATGAGTACTCCTTGCTGTGCCCAAGGGGTTAAGCAGCCATGAGATGGAATGGTAAACCCTTTAATATCCGTGGCTAATTCTTTATACATATTCACCAGTGAAGGCGGGACTTTAATGCCTTCTTTCACCGAAAAGCATAAACCGTGAGCTTGATCTGGGCCATGATAAGGATCTTGACCAATCAAAACGACCCTAACTTGATTTAAAGGTGTGAGTGTAAACGCTTTTAAAACATCACTTTCAGGAGGATAAATCTCTTTTCCTGTTACCCGCTCTACCGTTACAAAATCGGTAATAGACTGATAATAAGCTTGCGACTGTTGCTCAACTAAAAAATGCTGCCAATCTAAATGTTTCATAACCATCCGAACTCAAGATCAATAAAGTAAAAAATATAACAAGGTAAAAAGTACGTTAGATCGTAAACCAAACGCGGATAGCCAGTAAAATCAGCACAACCCCCGAAATTTTATCGATAAGTCCAGCTTTGGCTCTTAATTTCGGTAAAACCGCGCCATGAGACAAGACTAATGCAATAAAGGTATACCAAAGTCCATCGACGACTAATGGCGTGAATACGATGAGGGACTGACCTGCTGTCGTACTGGCATCCATAACAAATTGACTAAAAAGTGCCACAAAGAATAAGATGATTTTTGGGTTAAACAGTGAAATTGCAATGCCATCTCTTGCTGCTACGCGCGCAGAAGTATTCTTTCCTGCCGCTAATTTATCGGCCATCCCCCCTTTGGAGCGTAATGCTTGGACACCTATCCAGGCTAAATACAAGCCACCCACTAGTGCAATACCATTAAACACTAAGGGGGCATGTTTTAATAAGGCGGCCAATCCCAATAATGTCAATAATGCATAAATACCAATACCAATAGAATGTGCCCAAGCGCAAACGATGCCTTTAGCCCTTCCCCCGCCTAATGTGTGGCGCACCACCATGGCTAAACTCGGCCCTGGGGACATGGCGCCTAAAAAACTAATGGCTAATAAACTGAGCCACGATGTTAAGGTCATATTTTTTCATCCTGTTTTAACATTTTATCTTTATTAAAAATCTTCAGCCCTAATGAAACTAAAAACGGTACCGAACTTTTTCAGTTGCGTCCAGACTCTACTATAACGGCCTATTCTATCATTAATGATAAAAAAGCCTTGTCTAAAAACAAGGCTTTTTACTCATGGAAAAATAGACTGCTTCATTTTACTCAGACTAAAAGCGATAGATGCCTTTCAGGTAATAATAACCGCCATTAAATCCATAAGGAGAGGTTTCATAATAGACCCCGCCCCAAGCATTGCTATCATCTCCAGGCGTAGACGGATCATCATAATCGATACGCTCTGCTTTTTTATCGAAAATATTTTGAGCGCCCACTGCAACCGTAAAGGCTTCATTAATATAATAACTCAGCTCCATATCCACTGTCACAGCATCGGATGCCGTTTTTGCTGTAGCATCATAATCGACGTGCACGCCCTGATATTCACCATAGTAATTCACTCGAGTAAATAAACCCAAGTACTCCCAAGCTTGATTCCAAGTAAACGTCGCTCTGTGTTTGGGTAAATCATTTTCTAATCGTGAAACCTTAAAATCCCCAGTGACATCGGTATAACTATCGACCGTGGTTTCATTCCAGTTATACACTAAGGCAAAACTGGAATCTCCCCAAAGGAGATCAGTACTGTAGTTCGCGACAAAATCGACGCCTTGAGTCGTTGTATCAAAATCATTGGTAAAATAACTGACTTGAGATAAACCTTCCACATTAGGTATACCATCCGCAATTAATATCGCTTTATCCGCATCGGATAAATCAATTTTAGCTGACTGACTAATCCTGTCATCTACCTTAATATTGTAATAATCCAGCGTCATATATACCTCACCTAAGGTATAAACCACCCCTAAGGTATAGCTACTTGACTTTTCAGGGCTTAACTCTTCGCTGCCCAATTGCAGAGCAATCGGATTAGTTGGGGATAATAACGCTGCATCGACTAACACACCCGATTCAAAACTGGTTTGTACAGTGCTGACATTAGCTTGCCCAACTGTCGGTGCTCTAAAGCCCGTATTGTAAGATGCACGCAATGCAATATCATCAGTCACTCGCACATTGGTTGCCACTTTATAGTTCGTGGTCGAGCCAAAGGTTTCATAATCTTCATAACGCACTGCCGCCTCTAACAACCAGTTATCGGTAAAGGGCATGCCCACATCAACGTACCCAGCATAGTTAGTCCGAGTATACTCACCCGCTTGCGCTGGCGTAAAACCGGGAAAGCCATTCGATCCCACACTAAAACCTTGTGTACTTAGTGGCCCTGCTTCATAGGATGCGACATCGCCTGCTAAAATTTCAAACGTTTCATCATGCCATTCTGCGCCAAAGGCAAAATTAACATCATCGGCCATACCAAAATCGATATATTTAACGAGATCGGCATTGAAGTTCCATTCGGATTGAATATATTTTCCGGGGCTAAAATCTCTGGGGGTATCAGCGCCCAGTGAGGCATTAACCGTATTATAAATCTCATAACGGGATTCATTGCTACCATAACTGCCACTAAAATCATAATCTATACCTTGTATCCAAGGAATTTGAAACTCCCCTCGTGTGCCCGCGACAATGGAGGTATCTTCGATATGGCCACCAAAATTAGGCGTAAAACCACCGGGTAGCATTTCAGTAAACGCGAAACAATTAGGATTGTTGGCTACCCCATCGATATAATTTTGCTGCGTGGCAATATTATTCGAGGTGATCTCAATATTCGAGCAACCTATACCATCACCATCCGCTAAGCCATTATTCACTTGCCCAACATCACCCGGTGTTAAATCGCCAACTAAAAGATAATTTACAATAGTTTCATTACCGTTTTCATCTAGTACTTTTTTCGGATTTGAATACACTCCCCCACGAGTATTAGGGTTTCGATAATAAAATCCGCCTTTCACATCTCGTTGGGAATAGTTGCCAAACATATAAGCCTGCGAAAACTCATCTAAATCTAGCCCTAAGTTAGCAAATATGCTGATATCATCACTGATCTCAGGCGAGCCCCAGACTTGAGCGGGGTCATCAACATCAACCCCCGCTAAGCCAAAAGCGGCAGCATCGGGCCGTTGCACACTTCGGCTGGTTGGATCGGCATTTTTATAAGAAAAACTTAAATTAGCAAAGCCATCTTGAGTTAATGGCATACCAATGTTGCCTAATATTTGGGTGGTGGTGCCATCGCCTTCATAATATTCGCCTACTTTCGCTTCTAAAGAGCCCCCTTCAGCATCGTCTTTTAATACAAAGTTAATCACTCCCGCAATGGCATCTGAGCCATATTGCGCTGCTGCCCCATCGCGCAATACTTCCACTTGTTTGAGGGCGATACTCGGAAAAACTGAAATATCAGGGCCATGGGCACCATCATTAATGCCACCACCTTGAAAAGTAATCACTGATGATCGATGTCTTCGCTTGCCATTGACTAAAATTAAAGTACTGTCAGCCGATAAGCCTCTTAAGTTAGCTGGCCGTACTAAACTTGCAGTATCACTAATGGGGTTAGCGTGCACATTCAGTGATGGCACCGATCCTTTTAAAATCTCAAGCATATCGGTACTGCCTGAGCGAGCTATTTCATCACTGCCAATAATATCAATCGGCACAGGCGAATCGGCAATGGATCGCGGCGCGGCGCGTGAACCCACCACCGCAATACGCTCCACTTTTTCATCAACGGGCACGGGCACATCTTCTGCTAAGGCTATGTGACTCATTAAACTACCTGAAATGGCAATCGATATCGCAATACTGAGGGTTTTTTGCTTAAATTTATTAGTTATATGCATTTCATCAAATTCTCATTTTTATTGTTATGATCCTGCCGAAGCATTAGCGCTAAACAAGCAGTGAACTGAACCCAAATGAGCCAAGAATGTAAAGAAACACCCAACAGCAAGCACATAAGCGAAACATTAATCTAACAAAAAACAATAACAATGCACAAGAGATGCGTAAATACTCTGAAAATGAGCCTATATCAGATAAACGATTCATATCAGAGATCGGTGTTTTAGTAGGGATGCACATACACGATATTTCGTGTTTTCAACGAGTCGCTTTATAATCACCCATTACGCTAATCTAGACAGGGTTGACTTTATGGCTTCTTCCACATTAAAAAATGAATCTGGCACCGAATTTTTACCTGAAAATCAATTAATTTTAAATGCAGTCAGTGAAGGAATTTATGGTTTTGATCTGGATGGCAATGCTGTTTTTATCAACCCTGCGGCAGAAAAAATGACCGGATGGAAAACGGATGAGTTACTGGGCAAAAATATCCATGATTGCCATCATCATAGCCACAGTGATGGTCGTCACTACCCAAAAGAAGAATGTCCTATCTATAATACATTACAAGATGGTATACCCAGAGAAATTACTCACGAAGTCTTTTGGCGCAAAGATGGCACTTGCTTTCCTGTTCTTTATAACTCAACACCGGTTTATAAAGACAATAAACTGATCGGCGTAGTCACGATATTTCGTGATATTAGTATACAGAAACAAACAGAACACTCTTTAAGACATGCCTTAAAACAAGTGCAAGCACTTTCAGAGAAACTCTCATCAGAAAACCAATACCTACAACTTGAATTAGCCGATAAAACCGGTGATGTCGGAATATCCGGTCATAGTGAAAAGATAAAAGAGTTAATACAGCAGATTAAACTCGTAGCGAATACTGATAGCACCGTCCTCATTAGTGGTGAAAATGGCACAGGTAAAGAACTGGTCGCCCGTAACCTACACCAATTAAGTCATCGAGCCGATAAACCCCTAATCAGCGTAAATTGCGCTGCCTTTTCAGCAACATTACTCGAAAGTGAATTATTTGGTCACGAGAAAGGGGCCTTTACGGGCGCAACCAATCGAAGAAAAGGCCGTTTTGAATTAGCCGATCACGGCACACTCTTTCTCGATGAAGTCGCAGAGCTCTCTCTAGAAGCACAATCGAAACTTTTACGGGTCATACAAGAACAAGAGTTTGAACGCGTAGGAAGCAGTGAAAGCATAAAAGTCGACATTCGCCTAATGACGGCCAGTCACCATGATCTCCTTAAACGTGTACAGCAAGGCCTCTTCCGAATGGATCTTTATTATCGACTCAATGTTTTCCCTATTATGGTCCCCGCTCTTAGGGACAGATTAGAAGATATTCCTGAACTAGTTAACCATCTAATACATGATTTAAATAGAAAATTAGGGAAGAAAATAAAAGGCGTCAGTAAAAAAGGCTTACAACATTTAATGCTGCATAATTGGCCAGGTAATGTTCGTGAATTACAGAATGTGCTTGAAAGAGAAATTATTTTATCTCAAGGTGACGTCCTTCAAATTGCGCCCATTACGACCATTAATACGAACAATGCATTACAAGCCTCATCTCTTACCCTTGCCCAAATGGAGAAGCAATATGTCACCCAAGTGCTGCAACAAGTCAACTGGCGGATCTCCGGTAATACTGGCGCCGCTACATTACTCGACCTTGCGCCAAGTACATTACGATCACGCATGAAAAAACTGGGGATCACCAGGCCAAATTAATCTTTTGTGATCTATATCTCATCCCATTTATGTGATCACACGCAGTATTACTGCGTGTGATCACGATATATCACCAAGTGGCGAAATATCGTGACACTTGACACCGTTGATTAAATATTTATTGTTTTAAAACAATGCATTATAAACATAGTTATTTTGGCCTAATGCTTGCTATTACAGTAAAAACACTGTGCAGAGCAATTGCCAAAGAGAAGTATGATGTCAAATAATAATACAATAAAAAAAGCCCAACCCATGGGGGAGCGCATTACAATAACGCAAATTTCGTCTCCTTCCAGTAAAATTCATATCAGGGAACAAAAAGGCTACTTTCAACGTATTCGAACAACCATGAATAGCCTATTAGTATTGCTATTTCTGTTCACTCCCTTTATCTCCTACCAAGGACGCCAAGCAATACTATTTAATATCAGTGAGCAACAATTTATCTTTTTTGGCACCACATTATGGCCTCAAGATTTCACCATTCTCGCTTGGATTTTTATTGCTGCGGCCTTTATTCTCTTTTTTGCCACGGTATTTTGGGGAAGAGTATGGTGTGGTTTTCTTTGCCCCCAAACGGCCTGGACATTTATGTTTGTTTGGGTCGAGACACGTTTAGAAGGTAGTCGTAATCAAAGAATAACCTTAGATAAAGCCCCTTGGTCTTTCAGTAAGTTTTATAAACGTGCAGGAAAGCATTTACTTTGGGGGATCATAGCCTTATTAACAGGTTGTAGCTTTATTGCTTATTTTATTCCAGCCCGAACACTTTATCCGGAGATCTTCACTTTCAGCGCCAATGTCTGGAGCAACACTTGGGTTTGGTTTTTTGCGCTTTGTACCTATCTCAATGCAGGCTGGATGAGAGAGCAAATGTGTTTACATTGTTGTCCATACTCTCGTTTTCAATCTGTTATGTTCGATGCTAACACCAAAACCGTGACTTACGATACAAGCAGGGGTGAATCTCGTGGTCCTCGAAAACGAAAACAAGCCACCGACCTCGGTGATTGCGTTGATTGCCACTTATGCGTAGATGTTTGCCCAACAGGCATCGATATTAGAAATGGATTGCAATATGAATGTATTAATTGCGGGGCGTGTATTGACGCTTGCAATCAAGCCATGGAAAAGTTTGATTATGCGCCCAATTTAATCAGCTACATTAGTGAAAATAGCTTACAAAATGAAACAAAACCTATTTTTACTTCATTAAAATTCATCGGTTACGGCGTCGCAAGCTTAATCATGCTAGCCGTTATCATGATGGATATTGCCAGTAGGGACGATATTCAGCTGAATGTGATCCGTGATAGACAAAATCTCTATCGTGAGACCTTAGACAGCAAAATAGAAAATAGCTACACCCTCAAGATAAGAAATAAAACACAGGAGCGTCGCCATTACCAAATATCGATTGATAATCAACATATTTATCAATTAGTCGGAGATACTCAAATGGTGATTTTACCCGGCGAACAACTCGATTACCCTGTGACCGTTCTAGCCAAACTGGATCGATTAATCTCCAGTCGAAGCCCCGTTAATTTTACCATTAGAGAAGTCTCTACTTTAGAGACAAAAGATAATTGGGTATCACAAGCATCCAACTTTTTCAGCCCTCTCTAGTCAATAATAGTACGCAGCTTATTTGGATTTAAACCTGCGTACTTTCTCATCTTCATCATGTCTATACCCGTGATACTCTGCTTACTTAAAAAGACCAACACTAAATTTATCATTGACTTAATCACTATTTTGACTTTAATCTACATGTTGTAAATATGTCAAATACTAAATAGGGATAAATAGTGATGCACCCTTTTGATGCTGCTCCCCAACGTGATCTGGCGCCTTATCCATCATTAATTCATTTAATTGAAGATACCTGTGCCCGCTTTGGTAGCAAGACTGCTTATGTTTGTTTAGGTCATGACATCAGCTTTAATGAAATAGAACAGTACTCTCGGCAATTTGCAGCCTACTTGCAACAATACACTGAATTAAAAGTCGGTGACAGAGTCGCCATCCAACTGCCCAATATCACTCAATTTGTCATTGCCGCTTATGGTGCCATTAGAGCAGGGTTTGTATTGGTGAACACCAACCCAATGTACACAGACAGAGAAATGCTGCATCAATTTAATGATTCAGGCGCTAAACTTTTAGTCACCCTTTCGGACAATATACCCAAACTCAATCACATCGTTAATAACACTTCGATTAGCGTTGTGATAGCCACTCATCCCTTAGATTTAATCACTCCTCAACCCCAAGCTAAGAGTGAATTCAATCATTTTAGATTTATGGATGTATTAAAGGCCGGGGGAAAACATTTACTACAAACTGTTACGGTGTCGAACCATCACTTAGCCGCGTTACAGTACACAGGAGGCACTACGGGATTATCTAAAGGGGCTATGCTGAGTCATGGCAATTTAATTGCTAATGCAGCCCAATTAGCAGCTAGACTCTCATCTCACATCAATGAGGGAGAGGAGATTTTTGTCGCACCTTTACCTATCTATCATATTTACGCCTTTATGGTAAACCTCATCCTGTATTTTGAAAGAGGCGCTTGCTCAGTATTCATTCCTAACCCAAAAGACATACCCAGCTTTATTCAAACGCTAACAAAATACCGTTTCACTGGCTTTGCAGGTCTTAATACCTTATTTGTTGGGCTTTGCCAGCAAGACATGTTTCGAGCCTTAGATTTTAGCGCACTCAAAGTCACTATTTCAGGCGGTACCGCCCTCACGCAATTTGCTGCCGATCTTTGGTATCAAACCACAGGCTGTACGATATCAGAAGGTTACGGTTTATCAGAAACATCCCCCGTCGTGTCATTAAATACGCCTGGGCGTGAAAAAATCGGTACCATAGGTAAACCCTTATTGGGTACCCACATCTGTATTATCGATGATAATGAAAGTGAAGTTGCTTCAGGTCAAGCTGGGGAGTTGGCCGTTTCTGGGCCTCAAGTCATGTCAGGGTATTGGCAACAAGAGTGTGAAACAAAAAAAGTCATGACAAAAAATGGCTTTTTTAAAACGGGTGACATTGCTATCGCACTCACAGACGGGTTTCATCAAATTGTCGACCGTAAAAAGGATATCGTGATTGTCTCTGGTTTTAATGTCTATCCCAATGAAATAGAAAATGTATTATCACTACATGGAGCCGTGCTAGAATCCGCGGTTATCGGAGTCAGTGGTAAGCATTCTGACGAAACAGTAAAAGCCTTTATTGTATTAACGCCCTCAGCACAGCAAAATCATTCCATCTTACAAGAGATAAAACAACATTGTACTGAAAACCTGACACCTTACAAAATCCCTAAACTATTTGAATTTGTTGATGCATTGCCGAAATCGAGTGTCGGTAAGATCCTCCGACGAGCACTCAGATAACTTAGGCCTATAATACCAATGAAAAAGCTCAGCTGAATATTGTCAGTCTGAGCTCATTTCTTGAAGCTAATACATTTAAAGCAACGCTACTCACATTAGCTTTTCAAATAAACACTGCTTATTACCACATTAGTGCTGTAATGCCGTCGGAGTGAAATCGTCAATTTCTCCCGCTGCATTTAATGATAATAGCCAAGTGCCCGAGATAGAAGAAAAACCCGATGAATAACCCGACACCACCAATTGGGCTTCATTCATTTCAATCACCGAGAACGCTTCATCATTTCCTATAATACCGCCATAATGATGTTCCCATTCTGTATTACCTTTTAAGGTCACACCTAACACCCAATAATCCATATAATATTGATTACTTTTTTGGTTACTTGCGCCAACAGCTACAATGGCATTTGATGTAACAACAATATCATTTATTTGATTCCGAGCATCGGCTTTCCCAGCCAACGTTTCCCATACCAGCTTCACCTGCTTACTCTTTTTACCGATCTTAAAGCGAGCGATCCAGCCTTGTGAAAGACTTGAGTAAACAGCATCACTCCTTGTCCCTGCAATAATCACATCTTCATTGTGCGTTAATACCAGCCCAGATAACTGTGTATGCTCGGCTTCATCGCTAGATAAATGCACAACCCAATGCTCCTCTCCTAAACGACTCAGCCTAATAAGCGTTGCTATTGTTTGATCCGAATCACGTAGGCTTTGTCCTATCATCATGAAATCACCACTCTTTAATTGCACCACATGAGTCAAAACGGTCACATCTTGACTCATAACATGCTGCCATTCAACCATGCCTTTGTGATCCATTTTAACGACTAAGCCTTGTCCCGCCTGAGTCGCACCAACCATAAGCATCCCGCCATCATGCGTACCGATCCCTTGATTGAATTGATACTCACCCGCAAGAGAATGCCAAGCAAGAAGATCACCACTATGAGTAAAAAATGCTACCGTTTGCTCACTCACATGATGACCATCTAAAAATAAGGCATACTCGCCATCGTTTTTTTAATAATAAAATGACCAGAGACCAACCCCGTTAACGCCTCATTTTCATCACTAAATGATGTCCCCCAGAGAATATCTGGCTTTGCCGTGAGCTGATAAACATAATCATAAACAGGATGCTCCACTTGATTTATCGCCATTTCAGACATAATAGGATAACGCGCCTCTCCTGTTAACAACATGTCTCCTTGACTATTTTTTAATAGCTTACCACCATAAGTCCCCTCGATGAGATGACTCCAAGTCTGTGCCATACTGCTAAATGAAATGAGAGTGAAAACGATAGCTATCATTCCCACACATCTTCTTAAACTAATGTTATTGATATAGTTATTTTTCGTTTCAGCTGCCACACACTTGGCCTTTAAAGAACGGTCTAATAAATGAGGTAATAATGAAAATATAAACATAAATTTCTCAGCTTTTGTTTTATATTGACACTTTGCAAGCATTAATACCTAGCCAGACAAAAAGAATATAAAATAATCATTAATTAAAACTGCTATCAACCCATTCAGAGTATTTAGCACGAGTAAGGCTACGAAATATAGTTTATTGCTAATACAAAATCACCGTTAATGTTGCAAGCAAATATGTAGAATATTTACTCTCCCTGCCATAAAACACTTAAGTCACAATTAGTAATCAATATCTTAATAATTGGAATTGTTTATATTATTGAAAGAGTTCCGTCATTCGAAACTTCTACCCTCTCTGGTATATTTTCAGGTTTATAGCAGATATAATAACGCTAAGTTTATTTATGAATACTCCTTATGACATCTCCCATATCAAATGAAAAAAAACACCAAGCACTGCAAATGGCTAAGGCCACTCAAAAACCAGGCCAAACAAAAGAACACACTAAACTCATCGCTCAAGGGATTGAAAAAGGGATCAGTGAATATAAAAAACAACAAAAAACCAAAGCACGCACTCGGGATAAACAACGTAAACAGTCATTAAAAATAAAATCATCCGACAATCAACCTGAAGAAATATCCCCCATGAAACCGACTCCGGCTCCCTATTTACCTTGGAGTTTATTAGTCTTAAGTTGGATGAGTTTCATCGTTTATATTTATTACTTTTAATACACCCCCAAGCCAGCTGGATCCTGCATTTTCAACTAACTTGGGGATATTACACTGCTTACTCAGTCCTATAAACAAGTAACTTAGCAAGACATTTGAATGTCATAGGAGTAAAAATGGATAATTATTTATTCATATCTTTAACAACTAACACCGGGCACTTAGCCTTATGAACCAGTTCTTCGGCCAAATTAGCATGCAGGAAATGTAAGGTACCCGCCCCATGGTGACTGGCAAGGACGATCATTCCCACATCTTGCTCGCCCGCCTCTTCTAATATTTGAGACACCGTTCCACCACTTCTAATAATCGTTTTAACGGTTAAACCTGCCTCTAGTTTATCTTCAATGCTCGCTAATAGGATGTTCATTTTTTCAAGAGAATAAGCTTCCAAATGATGTTCTAATTCATCAGGTGTCTCCACGATAATCCCGTAATTGTGCTTTCCATATGGACTACTCTTTACATGAAGTAAACGAATATCCACATGATAAAAATTAGCCAGCTCTATCGCATAGTCTAATGCATTCGCTGCTGTTTCTGAAAAATCCGTTGGACATAAAATTTGACGAGTACGCATGATTATTTCTCCTATCCATTTCCCAAAAGTGACTTGAAACTCATTACTATATCAATGATATTAGTCATAAAGTATGACTAATGCCTCCTTCACCTTAAATTCACTTCCTTATTAAAACAAGCTTATCTGCTCTTATTTTTTATATCGATAAAACATGGATAAAAAAACTTTTTCCCATTACTATAAACTGACTAATCAGTCTGGTTCGTAGTAATACAGGACAAAATAATGAAGTGGGCTGAGCCCCCTTTAAACGAAAGGAAACAAAGATGAATATGGCAATTAATGAGAATACGGCAACCACGCTAGAGCAAATATTACTTAAACAACGTACCAGTTATCAACTTTGTTCCATGCCCTCTTTGAGTCATCGAATGGAACAGCTCAAAGCCTTAAAATCCGCATTAATGACCCATCAAAGCTCATTACAACAAGCATTAAGTGAAGATTTTGGTCACCGCTCTCTCGATGACAGTTTAATATCCGATATCATGCCTTGCGTTAATAATATTAATTACACTCTCAAAAACCTAAAAAAATGGATGAAACCAAGTCATCGTCATGCGGGAATGTTATTGTCGCCTGCCAAAGTGAAAGTTCATTATCAGCCACTTGGAGTCATTGGTATTATTGCACCTTGGAATTTTCCGATCATGCTTTCCATTGGTCCCTTAATAACCGCCATCGCTGCGGGTAATCGCGCCATGATTAAATTATCGGAATTTACACCCGCAACCAATCGGCAGCTAACGACCCTATTAAGCGATATATTTGATCCAAGCTACGTCACATGTATTCAAGGAGAAACCGATGTCGCCGCTGCGTTTTCCGCACTGCCTTTTGATCATTTGATTTTTACTGGCTCTACAACCGTTGGCCAACATGTTATGCAAGCTGCAGCTAAAAACCTCACCCCAGTGACCTTAGAGCTAGGCGGAAAATCCCCCGTTATTATTGCAGACGACATATCGATAGACATGGCTGTTGAACGGCTCATTTATGGAAAATGCCTGAATGCGGGGCAAATTTGTGTTGCTCCAGACTACATACTCGTGCCCGAGCATAAACAGGACACCTTTATCAAAGTCTATAAGCAACAATTTAACCGGATGTATGGTGATATTCAACATAACAAAGACTACACCAGTATCATCAATACTCGTCAATTTGAGCGACTTCAACAGATGCTCATCGATGCTAAAAATAAAGGTGCCCATATTGAAAGTGCCAATGACGAAGCCATTGATACCGATAGTCGAAAAATGCCGACTCAGCTAATCACCGATATCACCGATGATATGCTCATTGTAAAAGATGAGATTTTTGGGCCCTTGCTGCCTATTATTCCTTATCGACAACTCAACGAAGCCATTGAGTACATTAATGCTCGCCCCCGCCCTTTAGCCTTATATTTAATGAGTTTAAACAAGACTATTCAGCAACAAGTGTTAACACAGACCCACTCTGGTGGTATGTGTATTAATGAAACGGTGTTTCACGTTGCGGCTGATGATGCCCCTTTTGGTGGCATTGGACCTTCTGGTATGGGGCATTATCATGGTAAGGAAGGCTTCTTAACCTTTAGTCATGCCAAAACGGTACTAAGCCGTGGAAAACTCAATACAGGAAAATTTATTCATCCCCCTTATGGTGGTAAAATAGGGGCATTAGCCTTAAAAACATTTTTACGTTAATGAATCTATCATGCTCAAAGTAACTAAAAAACAAATCATACTCGATACCGCACTCGCCTTGTTTGTTCATCAAGGCTTTTATGGCACGTCGACTGCGCTTATTGCAAAGCAGGCAGGTGTCGCAACGGGAACCTTATTTCATCATTTTCATTCAAAAGATGAACTTATGCAGCAATTATTTTTATCTATTAAACAAGATTTTGCCGATACGATATTGCTCAATCGACAAGAAAACAGTGATCTCAAACAAGAGGTTGAGCACCTGTGGAATAGCAGTATTCAATGGGCATTGGATCATCCTCTTAAGCAAGCTTTTTTTCAACAATACTCTTTATCTACCGTGATTCCGAACGAAATAAAAAGCCATGCCATGAACAGTATTTTGAAGTTTATTGGCGATTTCATTGCACTAGGACAACAAGCAGGTTTACTGGCTAAGCATCCAATAACATTAATGCAAGAGAGTTGTCATGGGCAATATTTAGCCAGTACCCGCTTTTTTTTAGATAACCCAGAAAAATGGCATGATACTGTTTACAGACAAGCCAGTTTTTCTCTCTTTTGGCGATCGATTGCCTCCGTTGCTTAATCTTTTAAAAAGAAATAAATATCGGTCTTTAAAGCGGACTCAGGGACCTCCGTTACATAGTTTTGATAACAAAAGACACAAGGATAATCGAGCAACTCTTCCTTTGTTGATGGCAGCCAGTTTTGATACATACCATACACTGTCTGCTCAATATTATCATGGGAGCCTAGATGCCTCGCTATGGCCACCCGTCCACTGGGAAGTCTTTTCTCTATCATCCCCATACCTAATACGCGATCTTCAGTGATGACTCTGCCAATATCACAGCGAAACAACGCAGGTTGCGTTGTTTTTGGATCGCCATAGGCAATGGTAAACACCTCGCTGGCTTTTGGCTGACCAAGTTGGTTCTCTTTGGCCCAGTTAACCAACTTTGCAATGGATTGAGGGAAGTGACTTGGGGAGCCTCTATGTTCAATGACCGCTAAACGTGCCCCCTCAAATAAGGTAATGTTAGGTTCTATCATAGTATTATCCTTTTCAATGCTTAAATACGGGATCCGCTCCCAATGCAGCCACTGCGATGCTCTTCTAAACTGACTTGGCGTTTGAAGGCAAACCACTTTAAAGGCTCGAGTAAATGCTTCATGAGATTCAAAACCTGCAAATAGAGCAATTTCTAAAATGGACTTATCCTTATCAAACAATAATTGATTAGCGGCTCTTTTTAACTTCAACCACCGCACATATTGATGTAAAGGTAAGCCGTTAATGGCCGTAAACAAACGATGAAAATGGTATTGAGATAAGTGCACAAGCTGACTTAATTGTTCAAGTGATATTTCCTCATCAAAATGCGTGTCAATATAGTCCGTCGCCTTTCTTATTCTCTCTTGATTAACCATTAATTCAATCTCATTATTGACTGACAAAATCCATCTTAGTGAATTGAACGCTAATATTCTTGACCATTCTTGCTGTCTTAATTAAAAATGATTAAACCGAATTTTTTACAAAAAAAAACCGCTGAGATTATCAGCAGTTTTTTCGAAAGTCGTCAAGCCTAATCAAAATCCATCTATCTTTGATAGATCACTTCGACGTCGTAATCATCGTCGTCAAAATCATCATCATCATCACCTTCAAAATCAGCATTGGCTAATTCATTACTATCTTGATGGTAGTTATCCCATTTGAACTCAACTTCCGCTTCAACATCCACCTCTTCTTCTGGGGGTAAAGCATCGATAAAATCAACCAGCTTGAGGCTTAACGCTTCAGTACCTTCACGGTTATAAGCTGAAATAGTATAAACTTCACCTTCCCATTCAAGTTCAGAAACAATACGATTAATCCGCTCTTGTAGTTCATCTTCAAGCATTAAATCTGCTTTATTGATCACTAACCAACGGGGTTTGCTCGCCAGTTTTGGAGAATGCTTCTCAAGCTCACCAACGATAGCACGAGCGGATTCGACGGGATCACTCCCATCAATAGGCTCGACATCTAAAATATGCAACAACACTCGGCAGCGCTCTAAGTGTTTCAAGAAGCGAATACCCAATCCTGCCCCATCGGCAGCGCCTTCAATTAAGCCAGGAATATCAGCAATAACAAAACTTTGCCCATGCCTTGGGTTGACCACACCTAAGTTAGGCACTAAGGTCGTAAAGGGATAATCAGCTACTTTAGGTGTCGCTTTGGAGACTGAGCGAATAAAGGTTGATTTACCCGCATTAGGCATACCTAATAGACCAACGTCAGCCAGTAACAGTAGCTCTAATCTTAAGCTACGTACTTCACCCTGCGTACCTAAGGTTTTCTGTCTCGGGGCACGATTGGTACTGCTTTTAAAGCGGGTATTACCTAAACCGTGAAAGCCCCCTTTAGCGACAAGCATTTTTTGATTATGCTGAGTCAGATCCCCTAAAGATTCTTCGGTTTCTTCGTCGAGAGCACGTGTTCCAACAGGCACCTTTAATACGAGATCATCACCACCGTGACCGGTACAATCACGACCTCGTCCATTTTTACCGCGATCTGCGCGATGAAAACGTTCAAAACGATAGTCAATCAAGGTGTTTAAATTTTCATCGGCTTGAAGGTAGACATTACCACCATCCCCCCCATCACCCCCATCAGGACCACCATCAGGCACATATTTTTCGCGCCTAAAACTCACACAACCACTACCGCCGTCGCCTGCTTCAACTCTGATCACGGCTTCATCGACAAACTTCATATCAACTCCTGGCACAACAGAATATAAGAATTATACTGCTTTACTCACTCTGTGACCAAATAACAATTTATTGTTCATTACAAAAACAAAAGCCCCACCAATGGCGGGGCTCTAACATTAATCTGAGCTTAAGCTGCAGATTAACCTTCGATGCTAATGAACTTACGGTTCTTAGGACCTTTAACTTCAAATTTCACTTTACCATCAGTTAAAGCGAATAAAGTATGGTCACGACCGATGCCAACATTAACGCCAGCGTGGAATTTAGTACCACGTTGACGAACAATGATGTTACCAGCAAGAACGGATTCACCGCCAAAACGCTTTACACCAAGACGTTTACTTTCTGAATCGCGGCCGTTACGAGTAGAACCGCCAGCTTTTTTATGTGCCATGAGTTAGACTCCTAATTAAGCGTTGATAGCTGTAATTTTAACTTCGGTGAACCATTGACGATGGCCCATTTTTTTGTCGTGGTGCTTACGGCGACGGAACTTAACGATTGTTACTTTCTCATCACGGCCGTGGCTAACAACTTCAGCAACAACCTTACCACCTTGAACTAAAGGTGCACCAACGTGAACTGTTTCACCATCTGCAACCAAAAGAACTTGATCGAATTCGATAGTTTCACCAGTAGCGACTTCTAATTTTTCTAGACGAACTGTATGGCCTTCAGCAACACGGTGCTGCTTACCACCACTTTGAAAAACAGCGTACATAGCTATTTTACTCCAAAATTTCTAGCACGCCACTCAATAATGTTGAGGTTGGGGTGCTACAAAAGCTTTAATGACAATGGTCGCGGAGTTTACGCTAAGAAGACTTACCTGACAAGAGTTAATTCCCAAAGAATAAAAAAAGAGCATTATTCTTTGTTCTTTCTCATTCACATGCTGTCTTGTACGTTAAATTTAGGTAGAATCTTACTATCTATTATATTTGAATCTAGAATTGCGTTGCTTCCTCCACATTTGCAGCCAATCGAACCAGAGCCTATTTATGGATTTAAACGCCATTCGACAACTTGCAGATGATGACATGCAAGATGTTAACCATCTGATTTATAAGCAGCTTAAATCTGATGTCGCCCTTATTAATCAATTAGGGGTGTATATTATTAATGGTGGCGGAAAGCGTATGCGCCCGTTACTGTGTATTCTTGCCTCTCGTGCAATGGGGTACCAAGGTGAGGATCATTTGAAACTTGCCGCCATTATTGAATTTATTCATACCGCTTCTTTACTACACGACGATGTCGTAGATGAATCCTTGCTTCGCCGAGGTAGAGAAACAGCCAATGCCTTGTTCGGCAATAGTGCCAGTGTACTAGTCGGTGATTTCCTATACACACGCTCATTTCAAATGATGACGGAATTAGGGAGTCTCAAAGTGTTAGAGATCCTCGCTGATACGACCAATATTTTAGCCGAAGGCGAAGTATTACAATTGATGAACTGTAATGATCCGAATACGAGTGAAGAGGATTATATGCGGGTTATTTATTGTAAAACGGCTAAGTTATTTGAAGCGGCTACACAACTTGCTGGCATTATAGCAAAGAGTCCCTCTTCTTCCTTACAGGCACTGGCCGAATACGGTAAATTTTTAGGCACTGCTTTTCAATTGACCGATGATTTACTCGATTACACCGCCGATACAGTAGAGTTAGGTAAAAATATTGGCGATGATCTCGCTGAGGGTAAGCCAACTCTTCCACTGATTTATGCCATCAAGCACGGTAGTCAGCATGAAGTCGCCTTGATAAAAGAGGCCATTGAAAAAGGTGATGGTACTGATCACATTGATACTATTTTAGCAACGCTAACACGCTGTGGGGCCTTAGAATACACAGAGAGAAGAGCACAAGAAGAATCAGACAAAGCCATTAGCGCATTAAAAGATATACCCGAATCTGAATATAAAACGGCACTTATTTCTTTAGCTAAAATTGCTATTGATCGAAAATATTAAATTAGCTCAATGGGGCATATTACTCTCATCTCATTGTAATGCAATTTATGCTATAAAAATGGCGCTATTATATCAGCGCCATTTTTATATGAGTTTACTTGCGTAACGTCTTATTTCACAAAGTTGATACCTAATTCGATATCACCTTTCAATGTGACTAACATGCTGTCACGAGCATCAGCTTCAAATGCGCTCACATCACCGTATTCGAACACTTTTTCTGCGCCTTGCTTCCCTAACAGCACAGGTTGAGCAAAGAATTCGGCATGCTCACTACCACCATCAACATAAGCACATTCAATCACGTTGGCTTCACCTTGTAAGCCTCGCACCAAAGATAAACCAAAACGACAAGCAGCTTGCCCCATAGACAAGGTTGCACTTCCGCCGCCTGCTTTGGCTTCAACAACTTCCGTACCCGCGTTTTGGATACGTGTTGTCAATGCTGCCACTTCTTCATCAGTGAAAGTCACACCTTCAACTTGAGAAAGTAAAGGTAAAATAGTGACACCACTATGACCACCAATGACATTCACTTTAACATCGGCCACATTCAAACCTTTCGCTGCAGCGATAAAGGTCTCGGAGCGGATCACATCTAACGTCGTAATACCAAATAAGCGGTTTTTATCGTAAACACCTGCTTTTTTTAATACTTCAGCGGCAATAGCAACCGTTGTATTAACAGGGTTAGTAATAATACCAATTAACGCTTTTGGGCAATTATCAGCACATTTCTGAACAAGATTTTTCACAATGCCAGCATTAATGTTGAACAAGTCAGAACGATCCATGCCTGGTTTACGTGCAACACCTGCTGAAATTAACACAATATCCGCATCCACTAATGCCGCCGAAGAATCTTCTCCAGCAAAACCTTTCACATCAACATCTGTTGGAATATGGCTTAAATCTACTGCAACACCTGGAGTCACTGGCGCAATATCATACAATGACAACGCCGAACCTGCGGGTAATTGCGTCTTCAGTAATAATGCTAATGCTTGTCCAATGCCACCTGCTGCACCAAGAACGGCAACTTTCATAGTTTTCTCCATTTATTCTCTGATAGTTTATAAGCTAGAACGGGTTTTGATGCCGTCACCCTACTGGATTAGCGGCTAGAATTCAATTATTCTGGGTCAGTGTTCATTTAGAATCCACTTTAACTTCGATGACACGCTTAGCTTACACTCCGCAACCTTACATTCTACCCATTGTACATTTTTCGCAAGCCTTAACTGCATTATTATTCATTAAAATCGAGTATTTGTTGACAAATAGAACAGTACTACTCACAATAAGGTGGTTTTGTTGAATAAAGAATAATAATATTATGCAAGTAATTAGAAATCAGGATGATCTCGTTAAAACTTTTAAAGCCATTTTAAAAGAAGAGCGTTTTGGCTCACAAAGTGAAATTGTCATCGCATTACAAGCGGAAGGCTTTAGTAATATTAACCAATCTAAAGTATCACGTATGCTCAGTAAATTTGGCGCCGTTCGGACTCGAAATGCCAAACAACAAATGGTGTATTGCCTCCCTGCTGAACTCGGTGTACCAACAGCGACAAGCCCACTAAAAAATTTAGTATTAGATGTGGATCATAACCAGGCCATGATAGTTGTCAGAACGAGTCCTGGGGCCGCACAATTGATTGCACGCCTCTTAGATTCTATCGGTAAACCTGAAGGCATTTTAGGAACGATTGCGGGAGATGATACTATTTTCATCACCCCATCAAACATTCAAAATATTAGTAACACCTCACAAACCGTTAAATCGCTTTTTAATTATAGCGACTAATCATTGAATCTCAATCTTGAAATACCCTCTTCAGCAAGTGGCTCCAATGGGTATTTCAAGCCGTTATCCTCAAGTACCCTCTGATTTTTGATGCTGCTAATTCAAAAAAGAACTTCAATTTATCAACATGAAACCCAACGATATATTAACACAAGTATCGGTCATCCATATCATTCTCGGCCTCTTAATTTGTTATGAATGTAAGGATAAAATGTTTAAATATTTGTTTATTATCTTGTCGTTAATCTTCCTATCTTCTTGTACACGAACCATGGATGCGAACTATCAATCAACAGGGATCAGTTTAAGTAATAACATCTGAGAAAATAAAAAAGTTGCCGTCCATGAATTTGAAGACCTACGAGCTTGGATAGATGCAACAGATAAGAAATCACACTCTTTTATTGCTCAGCAAGGTATGTGGAAGTTAGGCGTAAGTTGCCAAGGTACTGACTATCAAAGTGTTTCTTTCATTTTACAAGATATTTTTGTTAATGAATTAAAATCCGTTTCTGCCGATACCTTTAAATTTCAAGATAAAGCCTAATTTGATTACGAACTTAAAGGAAAAATCATCAATTTCGAATTTAAAAATGAAACAGGCTTTGTCACAGTCACCAGTAAAAGACATGTCTCATTACAACTGAGTTTAAATGATGCTCAAGGTAACGCTGTTCTATACAACGAAATTTTCAATGAAATTGAACGTGAAAATGAAGGTATGGGAGTATTGCACAGCACCAATGCAGATAAGCTACTTCAAAACCAATTAAAAAAGACTATCACTAATGCGATTGAAAAATTTAATGTTGAGATTGCAAAGCAAGGTATTGATAACGTCACAGTCAGTTTAAATGGCGTAAAAATAAAAATATTGCCAACCAAAAAACCATCACTGGCTATGTTGCTAACTTCTAAACTAACATAATAAGCAGAAATAACCGCTTTAATGAGTTATTTCTGCTTATTAAAGCCCTCTACTTTAGCCTTGATCAATCATAAAATCGAGTGATGGTGCGAAAAAGGCAGAGCCCGTTATTGCTTGAGTGAAATGCATGAGGTGATCATGATTTCCATCCTTATCTCCAACCATCATACTTTCTAGCATTTTTTCAAAATTGATTGAATTTTCGCATACAGAAATGAACATTAACCCTTGCTCTTTCACCGAACCAAAAGGCATGCTTTGGCGTAAAATTTCTCTTGAATTTCCTTGTTCATCTTTCAAGTTAACCCGCTTGATATGGCTATAAAGAGGCTTATCTTTCGACTCATATTCTATATTATCAAGCTTAGTTCTACCAATAACATCTTCTTGCTTCTTCTGAGGTAATCGATGCCATTTGCTTAAATCATGCACAAATTTTTGCACATGAACATAGCTCCCTCCATGAAAGAGGGGATCTTGCTCACCGAGCAAAGCCACTTCTTGTCTCTGCCTACCCTTAGGATTTTCAGTTCCATCGACAAAGCCAGTCAGATCTCGGCTATCCATAAATCGAAAGCCTCTCTCTTCATCCACTAATTCAACCAAACCTTCAAACATTTGGCACACTTCATTGGCCACTAAATGTAAAATATCAAATCTATCGCTACGGATCTGCACAAATAAATCATATTCTAAAGCAGGGGCTTCTCGACTTCCTTCATGTATGGCTGGAAAAGGTTTCAGTTGAGTCGGACGCGCGTCGCAATAGAGGTTATCCCAATAATTTGCCCCAATAGCAATAAAACCATTAAAAGCACTATCAGCATATTTATCTGCTAATTCATATAAGTATTGAGCGACATTCGCAACACAAGGACGAACTTGGGCTTCAACGCCTTCATTCGCATTCAACATCAAATAAATACTGTGTAAATTCCCTTCAGCACAAATTCCTAACTGCTCACGAGACGTAGCCTGATTACCCATATTTGATCACCTTTAGCACTAATTCATTATTACTCATATTATCCATAACTTTACTATTGAATTATACATTCAACGTCAAAACCCCGATTAAGCCACAATAATTGATCACCAATATTTCTCCATGGTAATTTGCCCCGGTGCTCGGCGTAAATTCTTAACCATTCCTTTGGCCTTCAATGCGATCACCGCTTCAGATATCATCCCAGGGTTACCACATAACATGACTTGTGAGTGCTCAGGCGTTAATTTAGCGCCTGCTTTTTCTTCTATGTGCCCATTGACTAACGCATCAGGGATCCTCTCATCTAATGCACCATCCACCGTTTCTCGAGTGACCGATAAAATCAACGTGAATTGCTTAGGATAAGCTAAAGCCAAGGCCTGTAATTTATCTAAGTAAGCCAAATCTTTCTTCTCCCTCACGCCATAAACCAAAATCACTTTTTTAAATCGCTGCCAAGGCTCTTGAGTCTCCATTATTGAAATGAAAGGGCCCACTGCTGTACCTGTCGCTAAAAACCATAAATCAGATTGCTTATCATCACTTTGAGGAAGTTCATTCAAGGTCATAAAACCCGCTGCGGCGGCGGTGATCTGGATAGAGTCTCCAGCCGTTAGATCATGTAAATATGGAGACAATTGACCATTTTCAACCACAACAGCTAAGACTTCAAGATAGTCACTATTCGGTGCATTCACTAAAGAATAGGCTCTGGCGACCCGTCTACCATCAATCTGTTGACTTAATTTTATAAATTGACCTGCAATAAAAGGAGCAAGCTCAGCTTTTATCTTTAATGTAAACAATCTATCATTCCAATCAATGCGCTCAACGACTTGACCTGTGGTCCACATATTTATCCCATTTTATGAAAAAATAATAACGCCTAGAATAGCCGTTAACATTCTAATGAGAAAGTTATTTGAAGCTTATTTAATCTAAAACCCATGGAAATAACCACCCAGCACATGAATCCACACTAGAATAAAAATCTTAAAACAACTCACACAAAACAACCAATCAGTTAATTATGCTACCATGGAAAGAACAATCAGTGATTAACACCAAATAAAGAGAACTTTATATTCCCCATAAAAAGTGCTTAAATAGCAGAATAGAATGATGGTATTATTCAATAGAAGATCCGTACTATGAAAGATTCATCCTCAAAAAAACAACCTTTATTCATGAGCTGCAAGAGTTGTGATCGAATGACCACCATTGAAGGGGAAGCGATTTGTTACAAAGAAGGAAGAATCCTATCCTTGACACAATCACCTCCTTCTTTAGCGTCTAATTTACTTTGTCATCATTGGAAACTAGGGAAATTAACCCACTAGCTCATTTGCCATTGCAGCAAAATCAGTAGTTGATACTGTAGGCTCCTTAATTATCCCTTCCAAATTTTCCGTCATGGTAATCTTAGCGAGGCTCAAACCGCGAGTGGTCACTCTCATTCCTGCATTTAAGTCAAAATAGACACTGGCAAGCTCATCCTGTTCTAAACCACGCTTTTTTAACGTCGCCATAATCGCTAACCAATCGGTGTTAACTTTACTGGTCTGACTTTCAATATTAACGCGTAGGGGAATATTTTTCATTAGTATTATCTCCTCTGGGTGTTTTATCTATAGCATATAATTAATCTATATTAAATAACCTAGTGATATCTACCATTTATTTATATTTAACCTAGTTACGTTATCAATAACTTATATTAAGCAGTGACCAAACTAGGACTTTCTTGTGAAGATAAGGTCACTTCTTTAATAATACCGTTTAATGATTCTGAGGGTACCCATCTCGCTAAGGTCAATCCGCGGGTTGTGACTAACATTCCCGCATTCACTTCAAAATAGACGGACTCTAACTCTAACTGAGATAAACCTCTTTTCTTAAGCGTCGCCATTATCGCTAACCAATCAGTATTAACTTTGCAACCCTGACCTTCAATATTGACCTGTAAAGGAATATTTTTCATAAACCACCACCCAATTAGCACAAATTATTAATAACACTGTATCTAAATTAATTCATATGAACACAATATGCACTCTTTTTTTTGATTTTTTAGTTAAAAAATTTGCATCTTTACTCTAAAAAACTTTAAAGCGAAACATAATTCCGCATAAAAACAATAAATTCACCTCACTGTTTCTTCCATCGATATTTTAAAATGTATTCCTACGTTTCATTACTAATGATCACATTCAAAATGACTGTTTTCATATAAGAACAATATTGGCTCATTAAAAATGTTCGTTTTATTTTCAAAAAAAGATTTAACATTATCTCTATTATTGTTAACCTTTGTAAAAATTAAGGCTATAGTCTACGGCTTTATCTACAACAATATCGAACACTCATATTATTGAGATGAGTAAATAAAGTATTCTCACTCAGATTCATGCAAGGGGCAACAATGTTGGATTCATCAAATTTACAATACCCACCATTACCACTCATTCAAACTTGGATATGGATGATGACCCAATCAGGTAACCCTGAGATCCAAGAAAAAGGTCAAAATAATTTAATTGCGTCCTTTGGTAGCTTAGCTAAAGCCAATGACTATTTACTCACCCAACGAGCCTAAATAAAGTCTTCATAATTAAAAGAACTAAAAATAAAATGGAGGCAATGTCTGCCTCCATGACTCATTTTACCTTCTACGCTCAATAATACTATCGCTCAGTGTTTTTAATAGTTGCTCAGTGTCGCCCCAACCAATACATGCATCAGTAATGCTCTGTCCATAGCAAAGAGACTGACCCGCGATTGGATCTTGACGCCCTTCAACGAGATTACTTTCAACCATAACACCAAAAATAGTTTGCTCGCCTTGAGATATTTGCCCTGCCACATTTTCAGCCACTAACATCTGACGTTGAAACTGCTTACTGCTGTTAGCATGACTAAAATCAATCATTACATTCTTTTCTAGACCCGCTTTATCAAGCTGCTCTCCTATCTGGGCAACATGTTCAGCACTGTAATTGGGCTCTTTACCCCCCCGTAAAATGATATGACAATCAGGATTGCCCTTTGTTTCAACAATGGCCGAATGTCCAAATTTAGTGACTGATAAAAAATGATGAGGTGCACTGGCTGCGCCAATAGCATCAATGGCAACTTTAATCGTGCCATCAGTGCCATTTTTAAACCCCACTGGACTGGAAAGACCCGACGCCAATTCTCTATGAACTTGAGATTCCGTCGTTCTCGCTCCAATGGCTCCCCAACACATTAAATCTGCGACATATTGAGGCGTTATCATATCCAAAAACTCGCCTGCCGTTGGCATCCCCATGTCATTTAACTCTAATAACAATTTACGAGCTGTACGTAAGCCATCATTAATTTTAAAGCTGTTATTCATATAGGGATCATTGATTAATCCTTTCCACCCGACTGTTGTTCTAGGCTTCTCAAAATAAACCCGCATGACAATCTCAAGTTGATCTTTATATTGCTGACGTAATTTAACTAAACGTTGGCCATATTCAATAGCAGCTTCAGTATCATGAATAGAGCAAGGACCGATAACCACCAATAAACGATCATCTTTTTTTGATAATAGATTATGGATATTTTCACGAGCATTAAATACAGTAGCTGATGCGTTCTGTGTCGCCGGAAATCGTTCTAAAATAGCAATTGGTGGCAACAATTCTTTAATCTTATTGATACGAACATCATCATTTTGGTAATACATAGTAAGTAATTAACTCCGGTTAACCTATTAATTAGGGTCTCTTAATAATATAGCGAGTATAAACTATCGAGTATCCTTCCCCATTGCAATAAGCTTAGTTTATTTTTCTATAAATATATAAAAATCAATTAGTTAAATACAAAATAATTTGTGTAATTAATGTTAATGCAAGTTGGTGAATTTACATTAAAACCAAATGAATACATAAAAACACATAAAAACACCAAAAAGAATCAAATAAAAAACAAATGGATCTTGTTATTTACAATATATTCTTAATTTACAGGGATCTTCTTAAATCCAAACTTTCGCAGCTTATTACCCCTAGAAATCAATAGGTATTATCACATATTGATAAATAGTTATTTCATTGGATTAAATAAAAATCCCCGCAGCAAGCTATCTCGCCTTTGGCTCAACTTCGCTACGCGAAGCGCAGGACGGGATCGCACTTTGTTAACAAAGATTGAATCTGCTGAATTACTGTGATCTAATCGCACCTCACTTTCTGAGAGGTAACCCAATGACCCTGATCGAACACCTTACCGTTGT
>NZ_JAKIKS010000024.1 GCF_023284005.1 Shewanella surugensis | reverse complement strand
GCCAATGCTGAATTTTTAATTAACATGAGGCCAAGAAAGGCGTTAAACTTTCTCAGTCCTTATGAGTTTTTAACAGGTAAACGTGTGTCGCTTATTGCTGAGATCTAGGCAATACATACTCTATAATCAGCATGATAGTGTTACAAATCACCCATGTAGAAAAACAAATAAAAAATGATGATTTAAACTCGCATCCCTTCAACGCCCAAACACAACAACAGAATAAGTAGCCAAAAATAATATAAATTCCATTTAAAAATAATTGGTAATCCCACATTAATGCATTCCCTTAATTAATCCATCCCTAAATTATATTCACGCAATATATTAAACTATGGTGGCTCATTACCATTACCATTTGTTAATGTTCCAGCTATTGAGAGCTTATCCATATTAACTTTTGGAGGCTCATTGCCATTACCATTAGTTAAAGGCCCCACATCAGAAGACTTATCGGCAAGAACGCTTAACTGATACAACTTTTTAGCTTCATCACTAATACTAATTGTTGATGTAGACTCTAACTTAGTCACTCTGTCATTTAACTGCCCATTGCTTTCATTACTAACTTTAACAGCCCTTAAAGACTCAATTGAGTTATAACCAACTGAATTTGTGATATTCATCCGCCCCCCAATCTATTATTTTTTATCAAAAAAGAGAAATCACTATAACGATAACAAACCCTAAAAACAACATTTTGTACTTTTTATTTAACACTGAAGTACATAACGGTAATAATTGATGTACATTTTGTACACCGAAAAATACAACACGCTCTACTTGTATTTTACCAAGGACACGAATACCATGTTTAAACCTACAACAGCACATCAACGGAATGAATATCGTTTAATTTTTTCAATACACTTCGCATGTCTCTTATCTCGATACGATAACCCTATGCACTGCCCACGTGTACAAAAAAGGCTTTCCAGCCTCTTATAACAATTAAAAGCGCATTCTCCAAGCCTTCTGTTTAAAGAAACATATATGAAACAAACAGGCCATCTTGGAGAGAACTTTAGACTACACATTACGCCTAACTTCCAAGCTCACACGCCTTCAATAACTAATGTTAGGCATAAACATCATGTAGTTATAAAAAACATGAACACGCAACAATAACGATTTAAGCATCGAAACTCAATAGAATACCTTCTTTTAAATTAACATTTTACCAACAACGCAAGTGTGACGTCCCTAAACAATGCAATGCCTGGAGCGCCTAATCCAACTGTGGCGGGCAACCAAGCACGACATAGACCGTAAGTACTAATGTATAAGTCTTAAAAAAGTAACAGGAAAGTTGTGTGACCATATTTAAAAACAGACTGAATAACGAATAGATAGGAAAATTAAAAGCTAAAAAATATGTAATTGAATACACCTTATTTATTAATACAAATTGATATGCCGTACAAACATCAATTGCTTAAATAACGAACACAAGGAGGTTTTATGTTTGGAAGTATGAATTCAATTTCTGACTATTGCACCGATGTTTGTGCCAGCAGAAATCATCAGGAAGAAATGCTAAATGAGGCCATTGATACCAAGGCCGAATGGATTGAAGCCGCTATTGCGACAGGTAAAACAATTCAAGGTCACAGCATGGAAACCGTTGTTGAGCAACTACTTGAATCTGATGAAATAAATCAACTCATTGTCTCTCTCTATCAAACAGGCGAAAGCTTGATGTTAATTATGGCTATCAACAAGCAATTAGCCGACATATCTAACAATTTAGCGCCTTCATTAATCAATCAAGAACAACCAATATAGGAGCCAGTCATGAAGACTCAAGCATTTACTGTCAACTTCACCCCTACGGCACGCGCTAAAAAGTTATTTACCGTCGAATATATTGTTGATGCTAACTCGCCTAAAGAAGCTGAAGCACCAGCAACGCAGTTATTAGAAGAAAATGACTTTACTCGTAGCCATTATCGTAAAAAAGCCATCATTAAGCCTTATGTGTTACCCAATGAAGAAGCACCTAAGCTTGAAGACGCTATTAAACCTCAAACCGAAGACAGCAATGAAATAGCATCTGAAGTAGAAGTCGATCCGTTTGAGCAGTTCATGGATCCGAAATGGACCATTGAGCGTTTAAATACCGCTCTAAACAAGTTAGCCATTAATGAAACACTGATTATTGATGACTTACCTAACGATATTTACCATGGCTGTATTGGTGTTAGCTGTAGCAAGCTCAAAACCTTTATTGAATGCCCACAAAAATACCAAGCTAAATACGTTGATTGCATTATTCCTGAGCCTAAAAAAGCCTACTTTGATATGGGTTCCGCAATCCACACGGTCGTGTTAGAGCCCCACCTCTTTAACTCAAGCTACGTTTGTCAATCTGAGTTAATAAAAACAAGACGCGGTAAAGCGTGGGATGAGTTTAAAGATAAAGCCGATACTGCAGGACAAATTGTACTCACCAAAGAGCAGTGGGATGACATGCCGATATTACGTCAATCCCTGGCATCAAATGCGACAGCACAAGCACTCACTCATGGTGGCGTTTCTGAGCGCAGCGTCTTTAAAAGGGATAGTGAAACCAACCTCATTATCAAATGCCGCCCTGATTATCAGATTGATAACCTCATCGTCGACTTAAAATCAGATGCCAGTGCCGATCCACGCTTCTTTGGTGCCAAAGCTAAAAAGCTGGGATACCACGTTCAAGATGCGCTTTATAGCGATGTTACCGGAGCCGATGAATTTGTGTTCTTCGTTATCGAATCAAGCCGCCCTTTTGTGATCACCGCTCCCATTATCCTAAACAGCAATGTTAAACGTCTTGGCTACCTTAAGTACCGCAAAGCAATGCGAGAACTGGCTCATTGCTTACAAAGCAATATCTGGCCAGCCTACACTCACGAGCCTGTCACCGTCGAGCTTAATAAATTTGAGCAAGAAGAGCTTGAGCAACTTGAAGATCAAATTCAAATGGAGCATGTCGCATGAGCACCTCAATAATGAGTAATCAAGAAATGCCTAGCACCACTGATTTAGTGCTCAACCAACAGGCGATGGAGCAGATGGATAAACTTGCGACGCTAATGAGCCAAGCCAAAGTCACAGTGCCTGTGCATCTCCAAGGTTCACCTTCTGACTGTATGGCTATTGTCATGCAATCTGCCCAATGGAAAATGAACCCTTTTATTGTTGCGCAGAAAACCCACTTAGTGAGTGGGATCTTGGGATATGAAGCACAATTGGTAAATGCCGTTATCTCCTCATCGACAGCCATTCAAGGTCGCTTTCATTACGAATACGGTGGGGATTGGACTATCGAGGGAGAAGGTGTTGGTGTTGTGACCAATGCTCAAAAAGGCGTTAATGTGAACATAGGTACCACAATCAGCCCTAATTGCTGGGTTCGTGTCGGGGCAACTCTTGCAGGAGAAACTGAAATACAATGGGGAGAACCGTTATACCCATCTACTATCACCACCAAAAACTCGCCTCTTTGGAAAACAAATCCTAAGCAACAAGCCGCTTATCTAGCGACGAAGTATTGGGCAAGGCTTTATGCTCCCGCCGTTATTATGGGCGTCTATTCGACCGATGAACTTCAGCCCGTGACTTCAAAAGAGCGTGAAATCAATCCAGGGCTTCAGCCGGAAAAAGCTGCGACCTCGACATTAAACCAAATATTAAATACGCCAAGCACGAACGAAATCCCAGTTTCTGAGCCTCTCGTGGTTGAACCAGAACTCAATCAATATGAGGGATTAAAAACAGCTATCGAAAACAGCCCCACAATAGCTGAACTAACCAATGCTGGAGCCCAAGTAGCGGAAGCTGTTAAAGCACACAAGATTTCAGCCGAAGAACGAAAAGAGCTAGGAAAACTATTCACTCGAATTCACCGCGATCTTCACCAAGGATAGAGACGATGAAAACTACAAATAACGCAGTCCACATCGAAAATAATCAAGCTGAGCGTGAATGGTTGATCACTCAAGCAACCGAGCGTCTTATTTATGCTGAGTTCTTTCACAATCAGTTGATATTTATTCAAACTGCCGTTCTCAAAGGTATTCAGCAAGAAAACCCTTTAGATTGTTTTAACATGCTTAAAGAGTTTCTATCAGGAACAGGCAACCTCATTGCCGTGACTGACAAACTGAAACAAGGTATGCATTCAGATGATTTCTATAAACACTATTCTGTCAATATACAAAGCCGAGCAGACTACGCCAAGACTATTGCGCTCAAATTAGAGCATTTTAATAAAAAAGAGAAAGTAGACGTATGAAACCTAAGCCTATTGTAAAAACCCATGTTGCCTTTTGGGTTAACCCGTATATCAATATCTTTAAGCTATTTTGTTTCATCAATGACGTTCGCTATGAACGCCGGATGGTATCGAAAGTTATCGCAAAAGGAATTCGTTGGAAACGGGTTCAATAGGTATTCAACACAGTGTTAATCGTTTAGCCATTTAAAAAGGAATCATCATGGCAGGTGTCAATAAAGTCATCATCGTAGGTAACTTAGGAAGAGCCCCCGAAGTGCGTTACATGCCAAATGGTAATCCTGTCGCGAGCTTTACTGTGGCGACTAGTGAAACATGGAAGGATCAGCAAGGCCAACCGCAAGAGCGCACCGAATGGCACAACATTATTATGTATTGCCGTTTAGCCGAAGTCGCAGGAGAGTATCTCAACAAAGGATCCAAGGTTTATCTTGAAGGTAAGCTACAGACAAGCAAGTGGAAAGATATACATACCGGGCAAGATCGCTATAAAACTGAAATCAACGCTCACGAAATGCAAATGCTAGACAGTCGTGAACAAAACCATCATCAACCTGCCCCACAACAAGGAGGTTACCCACACTCACAACAATCACCCTATGCTCCCAAGCAGAAAAATGCTCAGGCTGCATCCCAACCATACCAACAACGGCCAATGCCAGACTTGGATGACAATTGGGATGATGATGTTCCATTTTAATTTAATCAACATAACTATTTTAATCAACATAACTATATAGGTGAAAACATGCAAACTCACAATACCAGCGTAAAAATTGGATGGGTTAAGCCCGTTATGCTCGAAAGATTAAAAGGTATCACTTACGATGCACTCAAGAAAAAACGCCCTTTACTTGAAGAAGGTCATCATTGGCGTAAAGCGGGTGACGGGGTCATTTACTACCATTTTGAAGCATTCGACGAATGGCTTGAAAACAGTTATAGGCCTGCGGGGTAATACAATGGATGAGCTTAAGCAGTACATCAAGGAACAAAAGCTTGATGGTATCGAAATTAGAGGTAAGGCTATTAGGATCCGGTTTTCTTACCGTGGTACACAGCGTAATGAAACCCTGAAAGGCCTGTTGTTAACTCGTGCGAACCTGACGTAAAAGAGCGACCATTGTTCATGAGATTGCATTAGGCTCATTCAACTATGCTAAAACGTTTCCCAATTCAAACGCATTAAAAACCATCGTAGGAGTCAGTGCCAGGGAGACAATATCAACCGCACTCGATCGATGGTTAGCCATTAAATTAGCCTCTACCGCCCCCGAAACCTATCGGGGGTACAAGAGTAAATCAGAAAACCATATTCGCCCTAAATGGGGAGATCACTATATTGATGAGATAAAAAAATCCAGCCTAGAACATTGGTTAAATGTTGAGTTATATAATGACGATAAAAACCAACCCTACTCTAATAAAACTATCAATGAAATACTCATCCCTTTACGCGGCGTACTTGGGGATGCCATTATCGATGACGCTATAAGTGTTAATCCCATTATCCATATTCAAAATCTGACCGTGGTAAAAGATAAACCTGATCCTTTCACGCAAGAAGAAATTGCAAAACTTGCCACTTTTGAAACTAAACGAGTTAGTGAAATACTGGGATTTGAATTAGCATGTTGGACAGGGTTATCTGTTTCTGAATTATTAGCCATAGCAGTCGATGACATAGATCTAAGCAAAAACACCCTAACCATTCGTCGCGCAAACGTAAATGGACGCTATAAAATCCCAAAAGAGAAATCTCGCGAACGCACCATCGATTTACTGCATCAAGCAAGATGGGTCATTGAACAACTACTTATTAATGTACAAGATATGCCGATAGTGGCAATTGATGTATTACAGCGTGACAATAAAACAATGTTGACAGAACGATGTCAATTTCTAGTTCATCATAGTTTGAGAAAGAAACCGATCCAAAGTGACAAAATTTTTCGAGAGCGATTCTTCTCGACTCATTGTAAAAAAGCGGGGGTACGATACAGAGGACCTAATCAAGCTAGGCATACTTTTGCAAGTCAGTTATTAACGCGTGGTGTTCCGAAAGAATGGATTGCTAACCAGATGGGGCATACTTCGACTAAAATGATAGATGACCACTATGGAACTTGGATGACGGACGAAGCGCCCGCCATGGGGTCGATGGTCTCACAAATGTTTGGATTTTCACATCCGATTAGACCACCAGTAGACCAACGTTTTAATGAAATACTCAAAAATCGATATACATCATTAACTTAATATGGCGGTGAGGGAGGGATTCGAACCCTCGGATGGTTTAACCCATCACACACTTTCCAGGCGTGCTCCTTAAGCCACTCAGACACCTCACCATTTTTTATTCACTTTTTGTTGTTGAGCTTGTCACTCTTAGGTAACCAGTCAGACTCATGTATAATATGAGTAATAACCCCTTGCCAACGGAGCCGTACTTTACGCAAAATCAGCGCTAGGGTCAAGTTAAAAAACACTGCTTTCAATCGGTTGCACATTTGCTAATCAAATACTGTGCTTTTGTCCTCAATATGGTCTATTCCGTGCCATTAAAGCAGCGTAAAAGCCTCAGCGAATAAAGGATTAAGCGTTACCTTTGACTTTCATATTGAGCGTTTGTGCAAAATTGAGCATGCGATCTAATGGCTTTAAGGCCTCTAAACGCAGACTTTCGTCGACAAAAATTTCATGTGATGACACCGTCACAGCTGAAACATTAACAGCATCGGTTATCGCGCCTGTCTCTGCAGCGGCGTCTAGCGCATCCAAAAGGGCACTTTCGATGGCATGAAGACCATTCATCGCCATCCAAGGACAATGCGCGCAGCTGCGGCACGTGGCGCCATTACCGCCTGTTGGCGCTTCAATGAGATTTTTGCTCGGCGCGGCTTGCTGCATTTTATAAAAAATACCTTTATCGGTCGCCACGATAAACGTCTCATTATCCATGACTTGCGCCGCTTTAATCAACTGGCTCGTCGAGCCCACCGCATCAGCAAGGGCGACCACACTGGCAGGTGACTCAGGATGCACTAATATTGCCGCATCGGGATACTGCCCTTTTAGCTCACGTAAGGCCTTAGCTTTAAATTCATCATGGACAATGCACTCACTCTGCCACATTAACATATCAGCGCCGGTTTCTTTGGCAATATAACTGCCTAAGTGACGGTCTGGACCCCAAATGATTTTTTTACCTTCACTGTCTAAGTGCTCGACAATTTCAAGCGCGATACTCGAGGTCACTACCCAATCGGCTCGGGCTTTCACCGCAGCAGACGTATTGGCATACACCACCACAGTATGATCGGGATGCGCGTCACAAAACGCACTAAAACTGTCAGCCGGACAGCCTAAGTCCAACGAGCAAGTGGCGTCAAGTGTCGGCATTAAAATCGTTTTTTCAGGACTTAATATTTTAGCCGTTTCCCCCATAAACTTCACCCCAGCCACAATCAAGGTTTTGGCGGGATGATCGCGACCAAATCGCGCCATTTCAAGCGAATCTGAGACACATCCGCCGGTGGCTTCGGCTAAGGCTTGAATCTCAGGATCGGTATAGTAATGAGCGACTAACACCGCTTCTTTTGCAATGAGCAACTGCCTGATCCGTGCTTTGGCTGCCGCTTTTTCAATATCAGATAAAGGCATAGGTTTGGGTGGAAAGGGATACTGAATAGGTTCAACAATAGGGGCTAACTGGCTCATTATGGATCCAACGTACTTAACAGATTAGCGGGATTATACGGAATACTGAACCTATTTTATACCCTTTTTAGGGATAAAACTCAGGCTAAAAATGATAATAAAACAAAGCCGATCTGCAAACAGTCAAAAATGCCAAGTGGCATTTTTGACTGTCACCGACCATTATGTGACGACAAGATCCCCAACATCCCGTGAGGATCACTCTACATCACTGCATCGCGAGTAACATTTCTTGTGGTTGCTCTAAATAATGTTTCCACAAATTACAGAAACGCGCGATGGTACCGCCGTCAATAACACGATGATCCCCAGACCAGCTCACTTGCATGATCTTACGCGCTTCCACTTCACCTCGTTCATTAAAACGCGGTAAGGTTTGCAATTTACCTAAGGCCACAATCGCCACTTCAGGTTTATTGATAATAGGCGTGGCAATGGTGCCGCCTAACGCGCCAATATTCGAAATCGAAATGGTGCCGTGTTTCAAATCATCAGGACGGACTCGTCCACTGCGCGCCGCTGTCGTTAAACGGGTGATGTCAGCCGCAATGGCTAAAATCGATTTATCTTGCACATCCTTAACATTAGGCACCAGCAGACCCACCGCTGAATCCACCGCCATGCCAATATTGTGACGAGCAAAAAAGGTTTGTTCGCTGCAATCACTGTTCACTTGGCTGTTCAAATCGGGGTGATCTTTCAATGCCAGAGACAGGGCTTTCATAAAAAAGGGCATCATGGTGAGTTTAACCTCATCCGTTGAGTGCTTCTTTTTCATGCTTTCACGCAGCGCCACTAGTGCGGTGAGATCAAATTCATCACAATAAGTAAAATGCGGAATGGTCGACACGGACTCCATCATCATTTTCGCCATCACGGCGCGCACGCCGCGGATAGGCTCGACTCTATCTTGAACGGGGGCAACAGAGGCGACATCAGCGGTTACTTGAACCGATGGCACTGACTGATGGTTATTCTCAGCCGATGTCATTGACGCCACCGACGCTTGTTGATGACGACTAATATCATCTTTATACACGCGTCCATTTTTGCCACTGCCCATGATCTTGGCAATATCAATATCTAAACTCCTTGCCATACGCCTGACCGCGGGGCTCGCTAATGCTTTACCTTGCGCCTGACGTTGCACACTCTGCACGGCTTGACTCTCAGACGATGTCGAGACTTGCTTAACGTCTTGCTCAGCGTCTTGCTCGACAATGTCAGCAGCAACATCTGTGCTGGTTTCACTGGCCACTTCAATGGAAAATAACGGCGCATGCACTTTCGCTAACTGTCCTTTACGGTAATGTAATGTGGCAATTCGACCACTTTTCATTGCCGGTATTTGCACTAAGGCTTTATCTGTCATCACATCGGCAACGGCCTGATCTTCAACAACCGTCTCGCCTTCTTCCACCAGCCACTCGACCAACTCACATTCCACAATACCTTCACCGATATCCGGCAATAAGAACTCTTCAATATGCCAAGAGACCCCACTCGATAGGGGCTTGTCCATATGCGGGGCAGCAATCGTTGCAACAGCAGGAGCTTCACTCACGGCCTCAATTAACGACACCTCTTCCACAAAATCAAGCTCTTCAGCGGCCACATTCTCATTCATTTCAACAGAATATAAAGGCGCATGCACCTTGGCAATGTCGCCTTTTGCATAATGCAGCTGTTTAATGATCCCGGCATGAGGGGCGGGAATTTGTACTAAGGCTTTATCGGTCATCACATCAGCAATGGGCTGATCTTCAATGACTCTGTCGCCTTCTTTGACTAACCACTCAACCAGCTCACACTCAACCACACCTTCGCCAATATCCGGCAGAATAAATTCTTTAATCATTGCAAGCTCCTAAAACTTCACTGAAGCCATAATAGCTTCAAAGGTCTTTAACGCATCCGGCATATATTCTTTTTCATGATTAAGCGGATAAGGTGTGTCGAGCCCACAAACACGGGCAATCGGTGATTCTAAAGACAAGAAGCATTCTTCTTGAATGGTCGCGGCAATTTCCCCCGCAAAGCCTCCCGTCAACGGCGCTTCATGATTAATCAATAATCGTCCGGTTTTTTTCACCGAAGCCGCGACAGTATCCACATCCCAAGGCGCTAACGTCCGTAAGTCGATGATCTCACTTGATACCCCTTCTTTAGCCGCTAAGTCAGCGGCATGTTGAAGGATTTCCATCTGAGCCCCCCAAGCTAATAAGGTAATATCGCTGCCTTGTTGCATCACATCCGCTTTACCAATTTCGATTTCATAATCATCACTAGGCACTTCTCCAACGGATGCACGATACAAACGTTTCGGCTCAAAAAAGATCACCGGGTTCTTATCGCGAATGGACGCTAATAACAATCCTTTGGCTTGATAGGGATCTCTGGGGATCACCACTTTGAGTCCTGCTGTATGGGTAAAATAAGCCTCAGGTGATTGAGAATGATAATGCCCACCCGCTATTCCCCCCCCGTAAGGCGTTCTCAAGGTCAATCCACCGACATCAAATTGCGCACCACTGCGGTAGCGAAACTTCGCGGTTTCGTTGACGAGTTGATCAAAAGCCGGAAAAATATAATCGGCAAATTGAATTTCGGCCACCGTGGTGATGCCACTTGACGCCAAACCATTGGCAAACCCTGCAATGCCCTGCTCTGTTAATGGCGTATTAAAACAACGCTGCTTGCCAAATTTTTCTTGTAATCCTGATGTGGCTCGAAACACACCGCCGAAATGCCCCACATCTTCACCAAACACCAACATGCTCTTGTCTGTTTCCATTTCAGCCATCAATGCTGAATTAATGGCTTGTAACATATTCATCTTAGCCATCATTATTGCTCTCCTGCACTTTTAGGGTAGGCTTTTGGGTATTTTTTCACATGTTGCTTCAAGTGAGCTAATTGTTTCTTCAGCAGTGGCGTTGGCTTATCAAACACATCTTCAATCATAAAATCGAGTCCCACTTGCGGACGTTTTTCGGCCAGTTTCAATTCAGATAAGACTTCATGACGATAATGTTCATAGAGTTGAGTATCTTCATCAGCCTTAAGCCAGCCCTTATTAATCAACCATAATTTATAACGCTGCACGGGATCATGCTGTTGCCATTTCGCTTCTTCTTCTTTAGAGCGGTAACCAGACGGATCATCAGATGATGAATGGGCGCCTAAGCGATAAGTCATGGCTTCAATGAGAACCGGCGCGTTATGTTGAATCGCATGCGCTCTCGCTTGTTGGGTCGCCGCCATCACAGCCAGCATATCATTACCATCCACACGAATGGTATGCATCCCATAGCCCACCCCTCTGCTGGCGATACCATTGCCTTGATATTGCTCTTCCGTCGGCGTCGAAATCGCGTAGCCGTTATTACGGCAAAAGAAAATCACTGGCGCATTCAATACTGCGGCCATATTTAAGCCCGCGTGAAAATCACCTTCCGACGCCGCGCCTTCACCAAAATAACAAATCGCCACATTGCGCTTGCCTTGCATTTTTAACGCATAAGCGACGCCTGTGGCTTGGGGGATCTGGGTCGCCAGTGGCGAAGACACCGTCTGATAATGTAATTGCGCCGTGCCATAATGGATAGGCATCTGACGACCTTTACCTAAATCTTTTTCATTACTGAACATTTGATTCATAAACTGCTCAGTGGTAAAACCACGATGACGCAAAGCCGCATGCTCTCGGTACTGAGCTAAAATCACATCTTCAGCTTCTAACGCCGCTGCGCTGCCTATCACCGCCGCTTCTTCCCCCGTACAGGTCATGTAAAAGCTAATGCGGCCTTGGCGCTGTGCGCCCAACATACGTTCATCGAGTACACGGGTAAACACACAGGTATCATGCACTTTACGAGCCAATGCTTGATCAATAACCGGCAGTACGGCTTTATCGTAAACCGTACCATCGGCTTGGAGAATTTTAAGAATAGGGATCGACATGGCGTCTTTATCAAGAAAGCTGACACGATGGATCGTTTCGGTCTTGGTTTTTGCGTTGCTCATATTGTGCTCTTGTTATTTGCTCACATCTGTACATTCACCCATACAAATGCCAGTCTATTATCATACGCGAGAAGAACATTACGTTAACGTAAACTGTGTATCAATACTTGTCGCCGATTAAATGATAACTAAGCCCACCTTACTATGTATATAATGGTTTACAATTAGCCCTTTTGCACTACTCAATATTATCAGCAGAGGCGGGCGTCAAACATAATAAGGTGCGCTGACCCACGGGGACCTTAGCATTGGGGAACACAATCACTTCCATAGGGTGTTCAACAATAACCGCTTCTCCCCCTTCTGTCGCCAGTACTTCTCCGCGCTGAAAAGCCGTGAAGTTTTCAACATCATTAGCAAATGAAAAACAAAAATCCTCAAAGCGTTTATCAATCGAACGGGCAACTTGATACAAATTCACCCGCTTCATATCCAAAGGCAAAATAGGCAGATCGTTTGCTGTGATTAAGCCAACAAGTCGCTCATCCAACGCCGAAAAACGCGACATGTCATTTTGTCCCATCGGATAAACTTTACCCAATTCTACTGTAAAAGCATCCGCTTGGAAGTGATGAGAAGAAAAATAGCTAAAAGTCGTTGTCGGTTCATTATGAAATAAAATCGTATCAATGCCCGCTCCGGCTAAAAACATGATCTGCTCACTACTGTATTTTTTTTCGGGGCAATACGGATAAATAGCAAATTCTTCATGTTTGGACGCACGAATGGCCGTATGTAAATCATAATGAATACGCTGCCGAGGCATGGATCCACTCATCACTTGATTCTGATAAGTTTGATTAAGATAAAAACGCTCGACATATTGCTCTAAGGCTTTCGCTCTGACGCGTTCAGGATTCTGAGTCTCACCGATTGAGTGCCCGCCATTAAACAAACGATTCAAATTTTCATCAATAAAACGACGATTTAATTTTATCGCTTCAGGATTACCGATGAGAAACATTAATCGCTGCTCTGCCTGAATAGTTTGCAGTAACAATCGCTTAATTAAGTCATTACACAATTCGATGGGCGCCGTTTCATTACCGTGGACGGCACATGAGAGGACAATATCTTTACTCGTATCACCATGAGGTTCAAAGACAATCACACCGCAATCCCACACCTCAACCCGCGTATGTTGACCTAACTCAAATGAAAATGAAGTGGTCATTACATCAGTATTGGATTGGGCTAACGTAAAAGCCAGAAAATCTTTAGACTCCATTAAAGTATGTAACACGTAATATTCCTTATAATACTCTAGGTAAAAATAATGTAGATCAATGACAGCTGACTCATCTGTTTCTCAACCATCTGTTACTCAAAATAGTCTTCCAACATAAAATCGGCTTTCATAATGGGGTTCTAGGTTGTTTCACCGTCATATTGAGCCCCATTAAACAGATTAAATCATTCAGGTAACGCTATTAACCTTGTCAGTCATCAACAAAGCAACTGACTTTACATCTGTTTTCTCTCATTAGCAAATCTGTATATCAAACTTTACAGCACTTTATTAAACATAAAAAACACATAATAAACCCATCAAACAAACAATGATCGCGTAAAATAAATCCATCTTAGTGGATAAAACGACCAAACAATTCAAATAGTCATGAAAATTGCCTTGCGATATTCTAGCCACTCACGCCACAGAGTAAACTCTCATCTGGCTCAATAGACTCAATACAGGGTTAAGCCATCCTCAAAAAAGGACCTTCTAATGCCTGCTGTCTCCTCAGAGCTGCAAAACCTCACCCCAGTATTTGACATGATTGAAGTGATTTACCTCTTTAAAATTGCAGTGGCCTCAATATTAGGCGGAATTATCGGGTTTTCAGTCAGAAAAACGCATCCCAATGGTATTCGCATTTTTGGCATAACCGCCTTAAGTGCCTGTGGATTCAGTGAAATCGCGATCCATCTCTACTATATCTATCAAGTCGACTATACCTTTAACATTATTGCGGGTGTGGTGACAGGCATTGGTTTCTTAGGCGCCGGACTCATTTTTCAAGATAGAAATAATGCCGTGCGAGGGATCTCAGCCGCCGCAACCTTATGGGCTGCAGCAGTCATCGGCATGGCCATTGGCATCAACATGTACATTATTGGTTTTGGCATGACCGTCATTGTCTTTCTCTCTTATCTCTTCTCTGGCTCTGAGCACAAAACACAAACGGCCTCTATCGCAGCCATCGATGACAACGCCACTGCTTTTCCACATTCAGTGCCACTGGATAAAATCGAAAAAATTAATAAACAGCCTCAGTGAATCAATCGGCCCGTGAACCCATGGTGTCGTTGCTGTCTGTGGCAAGCGTTGAGCCAACGACCCACTAATGGTTAAATAAGTTAGGCGCTGGGCGCAAGTACGACCCCATGGATGAGAAAGGGAGAACGACATTTGCACCCAAGTCGAGAATAACGACACCACACACGCTCCGTCTTGTATCAATAACCCACAAAAATGATCCGTTTCGTTGAGATCATCATGAGTATTATGCTTATTTCAGGGTGTAATCAATGTGGGTAAATAGCGTAAATATATTGTAACCATTTCAATCTAAATGATATTTATCTAAACCAGTCAACAATCAAGTCCACTTCCCAGCGTCCTTCTTTATCAGTGGTTTACAAAATTTTGGACTATAAGCATAATGTTATATCTAAACTCCCCCGCTTTGTGAGCCATAATAACTAAAAGAGATCGATAAAATGGACAATACCCTCTCAACACATGTGATACGGATAATCTTATAATGTTCCTATTTAGACGTATTTATCTTTTATGCTCAGTACACTTACATAAAATCAGTTGGCCCTCTCTACTCCTAGGTTCAATCCTGCATTATTTTATTTGTTGGATAGCACTCAGCGCATTAGGCGAGCAACAATTGGTGCAACTGCCCCAATTTTTCTACTTCATGTCGGTTGTGGGCAGCACCGTCGGCTTCGGTGATATGTCTCCCATCACAACCGGCGGACAACAATTTGTCGCGTGGTACCAAATTCCTGCCAGCATCGGCATTTTTGGTTCCGTCTTGGCCAAACTTATTGCCACTGCAAAAGCATTAATTGAACGGAATATCAACGGTATGAGAAATTTTTCACATTACAACAATCATGTCATTATTATCGGTTGGCACCCTAAAGGAACCCGTAAACTCATTGATTGTATTTTATCGGATAAACGCAGACAAAATGGGCAAATTCTCATTGGTGTCAACGATGACAATCTCATCCACCCTTATCCTGATAATGATCAAGTGGATTTTGCGAAAATGCTCTCTTTCTCTAATGAAGAAGCATTAAGCCGTATTGCGGTGGATCAAGCCAACCGAGTCATTATTTATGGCGAAACCGACGATCAAACCTTAATGGCCGCATTAGCCATCGCCCCTCGCGTCAAACCAAGCTGCCATATCGTCGCCTATTTCAATGATGAGCAAAACGCAGCATTACTGGATAAGCATTGCCCCAATATCGAATCAGGCAGTAATCGCTCAGCAGAATTGCTTGCTCGCTCAATGCAAGATCCGGGTTCATCAAGGGTCATAAGCCATTTATTGAACCCGCAAACTGGTGCCACCCAGTTTTCATTCAGGATCCCTGAAAACGTCGACTCTTGTACTGTTGGACAATTATGGCAGCAAATGAAGAATGACAATAATGCGACGCTCATTGCGATTTCAACCATGATGTCTGGTGATGATGTCGAGCTCAACCCCCCCGCAGAGCGCCAATTAACGTCAGGACATTTTATTCACTATATTGCCTCTGAACGCATTTTAGCATCCGAAGTAAACTGGCATTTTACTGACTAGGGATTATCATTAATCTTAAGCAACCTCAATGAGGTTGCTTAACTTAACGGATAAGACTTTAGGGAGAGACAATGGCCAATATCTTATTCATTCACGGCGGTGCACAGGGAGCTTGGTGTTGGGCTCAAGTCTCATCAGCCCTCTCTTTATTGGGGCATGAATGCTATAGCATCGATCTTCCTGGTCATGGAGAAGACAACACCCCACTGGCACACATAACACGGCAAGATTATTTAGATGCCGTTTCAAACGCAATTAAGGCTCTAGCGTGGCAAGAACTAACGCTTATTGGTCACTCTAATGCGGGCATGCTCCTCGGCGATCTTGCTAAAGCACACTCCCAAGTGACTCGATTAATTTATATCGCTGGTTTTGTGCTCAATCAAGGAGAAAGTATTATGGATATTATCTCCCCAGCACATGCACAGGAATATGCGCAGCTTGCCTCACAATCTGTTGATAATGCTCTGAATATCGATCATCATTATGCACATAAGTATTATTTTACCGATATTAATGAAACTCACGCAAAATTGTATTTTAACAAATTAACACCTGAGCCTTTTAACCCTTTTCTTGATCCTGTCCAATCCACCCCTGCAAAATTAGCCATTGAAAAACATTATATTATCTGTGAACGAGACCAACGTATTTCACTTGAAACAGCCAATTTGTTCGCAAAAAAATTAAAAGGCAGCATTGATAGACTCAATGTTGATCATTGCGCTATGCTCTCAAACCCCAGTTTATTAAGTGAAAAATTAAACGCCATCATCACATCCCAAGCTAATGCATAGACTTATCATTTTTTAGGCGGTAGAGGAATAAACATTGAGGTGTGTTGTTGATATTGACGATACGCAGCCCCTTTCGCTTGTATCGATAATTTTTCAGTCAAGGGGATGGTTATTTTTAATATAATAAACAAGAGTAAAACAGGTGAAAGTAAACTTAACCAAGAAAAATGCAATATGCTCTCATCACGTAGACTCGACGGCAAACTTGCACTCCAGCCCGCTAAACCAAAACCCAACCAAATCAGGCATTCAAAAAAGTAATTAGGGTGCCTTGAATATTGCCATAAGCCAGTATTGCAGACTGTAATGGCTTGATCTTTTGCATTGATCAGTTGAGTGTCTGCTACACTCTCAGCCATTATTCCGATGATAATGATAATGATGGCTAACCCATTTAATACATTCAATGATAAATGGTGATCGATAAACAAAAAAGGCATCGCAATAACAACAGCAAGTACACCTTGTAACTGAAAATTGATAAAGAAACCAAACTGGTTCGAGCCACTCCAAGCGTCACTCAGATAGATATAACGCTTATCCACATGACGATGTAACACTCGTTTAAACAATAAATACCCCGCTAAACGAACAGCCCAAATAAGCAGTAATAACTGCAATAACCTTGATACTACCCCTGTTGCGATCCCCCCACTTAACATCAAACTGGCAAAGAGGATCGCGATCGGCCAAAACACATCAATCACACTCGGGTTTCGGCTCAATAATCCAATACACCATGCCAAGAACATTAAACCTGCAACCAATAACCAAGACAGTACAATGCTTTCAACCATAACTTTCTCAATCAATTAAACCCTATAGTAATACCAATTCTAGTATATAAGTGATCTTTCAGCGGGAGTTCAACATACTGTAGGCAAGGTCGTTAATTGCTCCTGCATTAACAGACAGTCCCGCCATCCATGGCGGTCGCGGATGATTGAAGCTAATATTTATTCTATACCGAAAGCATCTAACGTAGCATAAAGTATGTTGAAACCCGCACTAGGTGAACCTCTCAGGCATTTCACTTCGGCGTTGCATTCATTTTAAAGGGAATAACCATTTATCAATCAATGCGCCTTAAATTGAAAAGCCTGAGAGGCTCTGAATTGAGCATCTATATACTGGAATTGGTATAAGCATAGTGAATGATTAATGGGTATAACAGAAAGACTAAGCTGATAATTGATATTTTTCTCTCATATCATTCACTAAACGTTGGCGAGTACTTCTTTCTCTTTCATGAGGGGCAAATAACGCGCTCGCATCATCTAATAAGTTAACCGCTCTGGTGAGCTGTACCGTTTGCGGTACTGTTAATGTGCCCAGCAAAGAAAGTTCATTAATTTCAATAATAGCAAACTCTTTTGCAGCTATATCTTCTGGCAAGCCTGAAAGCGTACATAAACCATATGTACCGTCTAAAAAATGTATCCACTCTTGCTCGATATGCTGATGTAACCCTGAATTAATTTTTGGTGAGTTTGATGTGTGACCTAACCCTTTAAGTTTATTAATTGTCTGAGTGTAACGCACCATAAAAACAGCATAGACCTCATCTTTATGGTTCATATCAGGATCCATCACACTTGAAGCAAATAATGCTCCCACCAACTTCAACCAAGACACATAGCCCGTCGCATAAAAACGCAAATGTTGAGTATCATCCTTGGAACCAAAAAATGAATCGCAGTGTAACGTCACATTTAATCGGTAAGACGCCTTGGGCATTATCCCCAGCGACTGATAATGCTCAAGTGTCTCAAAAGTTATATTCGCTTCTTTTAATATGGCTTGTTCAGATAAAAAGTGCGTGTTGAGATAATTAAGTAATTCCATTTTATTATTCCAATCAGAACTTGAGTGAAGCTTATCTTTAAAATTAAATGATGCCCTTAAGGATACTATAGGGACATGTCATAACAGTATTTAAAGGTAAGCACTATACTCATCATATCCAATTCAATGTCAAAACAAAAATGATGATAAGCGAATCTTACATTAAAACTGCACATTACGACTTATTTGCACTCACATGCAAACAAAACTGGCATACCTTACTGGTTTTTTACATGGCTGTGGTGATTCACATTTAAATTATTTTGATTTCGCCCATTCGGCTCAACTCAAAAATTATGACATATTCATTCCTGATTTAATTGACCATGGAAAAAGTAGCGGCTTAAGAGCAGGCACATTTTCATTTGAGGTTGGCACACAAAGACTCATAAAACAAACCCAAGAGATTGATAATACTTATTATAATACCTTTATCGTTGCTCACTCAACAAGGTGGCATTTATGCCAACTATTTAGCGACAAGCGAAATTACTCATCTCATCAAAGGCATCTATGCCATAGAAATGACAGTCACTCAACATGGTGTATTTATGTCTAATGAAGTGGTTCAGTACATTAACCAAGGCAAGGATATCAATCCATGGTATACCGATTTCTGTCAACGAGTTGATATTGCTTAATGCAGGCCTCAGCTCCGACCCTTGACATCATTGCCTTATAAGTCTCAATCATCGCGCCACGCTTGAGATCTGACTCAGTAAAATAATAAGTAAGAGACTGTTGGATCACACTATCCAAACCTTATTCATAAATTCGCTTTTGTGATACCTTCATTGCTGCTATCGTTTGATTTGACGTAGTACCGTCTGTCGTACTTATCAGTCCTAATCCCAATACCCTTTCTTTCTTTGGCAATTCTAGCAAGCTTCATTGCAACCCAGCCACCTAAAGAAAAACCAATAACAACAAACCTATCGGGTGCATCCATTAAAATAGTACGAGCAAGATCGGCAACACCCTCCCCCTTTAATACGGCAGCATAATGCAGCTGTACCTTTAGTAACATATCATTCGCCACCCCTTCCCACATAAGTGGATCACCACCAAGCCCTGGAATAAACAACACATTTAACGTCATCATTTTCTCCTAAACATAAACAGCATAAATGGGTATAAAAAACCTTTAGACTATTTCAATGCACTTCTCAATTTATCTTCAACATAATTCAAGAATGATTGCGTTTTAAACGGCAATGTTTTCAATTTGGGATAATACGCATAAATCGTCCAAGCCCGAGAATGGTGCTCGGGTAACACAGGCACTAAGGCACCTTCAAGTTCATCATTAAACGCCAAGGGACTGGTGAAAACGATCCCTAACCCTGCCACAGCGGCTTTCACTAAGGTACTACTATTATCAGACATAAAATTGCCTGTAACTTGAATTGAACCACCCTTTTCAAACTCCCAAGCATGGGGGCTGTCACTCCCTGTACTCATTAAACAGTTATGAGTCGACAAATCTTCCAGTGTTTTTGGTGTCCCATTTTTCAGTAAGTAATCCGGTGAAGCAAACATCTTCAAATAGGCCTGACCAATCACATGGTGATCCATATTCACAGAGAAAAAGTCTGGCGATTTATGGCTAAAATAAAGGTCAAGGTGATCAACATTATGCAAAAGTGGGTAAGTTAACGTCCTAACATTAATCTTAAGCTCTGGATAAAGTGCTAAAAGAGAAGGTAATAATGGTGCAATATACAAATTACTGAAAATAACAGAAATACCTATCGTTAATATCCCACGGGGCTCATTACTTTGACTACGCACTTTTTCTTTAAGATCTTCCCAATCATTGAGTAATAACTTAGCTTGTTCATAAAAATATTCCCCCTCCACCGTTAAATCAAGCTTACGAGTGGTACGTTGCAAGAGTTGAACACCTAATTGCTCTTCTAACCAATTAATATGCTTACTCAGGGAAGAACTTGAGGTATACAGGTTAGTCGCCGCTTTAGTAAAACTCTGATCCTCAACTATTTGAATGAAACTCTGCCCACACTTATGCCAGTCCATACTGATTTACCCCCTTATTGATTCGAATCTCTATCGCTTTAAACGCCAGCGACTCATTCTACTTTTTCATGCATCCCATGGTACTATTTAGTCCTGCTGGGACGTAATGTTTTTCGATATTGCCATATTATCAACTGGAGGGAAATAAATTATAATATATGGGTTATCGAATAGCGAATATAGCGCTCTCTTATCAGCACTCCCTAAGCGCATTCTTTAGGCATCTTGAGTAAGAAGCTCTCTAATAACATTCCCCCATGAGAAGTTCTTCAGTTAATGCTTGTTAATAAAAAGCACGCTAATCAATATTCTCCAATAATAAAAGGTGATATACAGTGGATCAGACTTATCGAAACCCTAATTTTGTACTGGTAATATTAGGCGTTGTCGCATCACAACTTGCCGTGAGCCTCTACTTACCTTCTTTACCGGCCATTCTCGACGAATGGCAGCTGACGGTGGGAGAAACCCAATTAACCTTAAGTTTATTCTTTTTAACGTTTGGTCTTTCTCAATTATTTTATGGTGCGTTATCAGATCATGTCGGTCGAAAACCTTTACTCCTACTCAGTATCACTATTCTGACCTGCGGCAGTATTCTCGCCGTGTACGCCAATAGCTTTGAACTACTCCTTTTTGCCAGATTACTTCAAGGGCTCGGTGGCGGTGGGCTCTCGGTGCTTGGACGGGCGATATTAAGGGATCTCTTTCAAGGTCAAGCATTACGAAAAGCCATCAATATGCTCGCCATCGCCGCTTCTTTTACGCCCGTGATTGCACCGACTCTTGGAGGGTATATGCAAGACAGCTTCGATTGGCGCAGTAATTTCATCATATTGACCCTATACAGTGGTGTATTATTATTGATTATTTTCTTTAAAATGGCTGAAACCAATAAGGATGTATCTAGCGAAAACCGTCATCACACGAAAGAGCAAAAATCATCGCTAACATTCACTAACATTCTTGCTGATTATCAGTTAGTACTGAAAAACAACACCTTTATTTGTTACGCTAGCGCCACACTCATCGGCTATCTCGCGATGATTTTATGCCTAGAGAATACCCCGTTCTTATTGACAACAAAATTTGGCTTTAACGCCAAAGAAGTCGGCTATTTAATGTTGGCGCAACCCAGTTTTTTTCTGCTCGGTAATCTAATACAAAACAAACTGCCCGCATCCGTAACCAACAATCAGTTAATCCAAGTCGGCATGATCATTTTAGCCTTGGTAGGCGTCTCTTTTCTCTTACAAAACGGGTTACACATCACCTCACTCACTGCCATATTAATCACCTTAGCCTTTAACGGACTGGCAGTATCACTCATTTTTGTGAATGCGATGGCAGGTTCTTTATCCTTATTTTCGCATCAATCTGGTGCCGCCGCTGCGCTTTCAGGCATGTTTCAAATGGTAGGTACCGCCCTCATTACCGCCACGATGGCTCAATTGCATTGGTCTTCATTACTGTCTCTGGGCTGGATTTATTTATCACTATTTGCCGCCCTCTATCTTTTAGTCAGGCGTTTATCATACCTGCAACAAATCCGTTTAACGCAAGATCCAGTGAGCAATATCGCGACTCAATAAACAATAAAACCGGCGATGGAATCACACCACACTGATAGCTCTGAGATAACAACATAACAGTAAGGTGTGTATTCCATCGCGTTCAATTAGCACCAAAACACCATGGGTATAACATCCCAATAAAGCAAAGCCACATACCATTGCAGCGACATCAGCAAGACTAAGGCATCTCACCTTCAGTGATTAAGCGGCCCCATCGCCAGTACCTGTTTTGTCACGAGCCCACATGCATTTTCTGTGGACTCCTTGCGCACAACACCGTCCTTATTACCAATAAATATTTGATAATGATTATCATATTAAATTGTTTTTTTCGTTAGCGATCAATATTATCATAGCGACAATATTAATCACGAACGTTCATATTCAGTTTGTACTCAATTTGTACTTGGAGAGTAAAATGACGCATTCGATAGTTGCTGATCTCAATAACCGCTACACCACTAAACGATACGATCCATCAAAACGCGTCTCGACAGAAGAGATGCTGGTCATTTATGAGGCCATGAGGCTGTCGGCTTCATCCATTAACTCTCAACCGTGGAAGTTTATCGTTATTGAAAGTGAGCAAGCCAAACAACGTATGCATGACTCTTTCATTAAAAAATTCCAATTTAACCAACCCCATATAAAATCCTGTTCACATGTCATTTTGTTTGCTTATAATCCCCAATATACCCGTGAGGATTATGCAAAAGTGGTCGATAAAAGCATTATTGACCGTCGTGTAAAATCAGAAAATCGAGAACAAGCCTTTGGCGGTTTTGCTTTTGTTGATCTCAATACGGATGAAAAAGGCAGCAATGCGGCATGGACGAAAGCACAGACATACTTGGCGCTAGGAAACACCTTGCATGTATTAGCCCGCTTAGGGATCGATTCAACCACAATGGAAGGCGTTGATAGTGAGATGATCAGTGAAATTTTCGCATCAGAACTTAATGGTTATCAATGCGATGTTGCACTAGCCATAGGATATCACCACCCAGATGAAGACTATAATGCTAATCTACCAAAATCACGTTTAGCGAAAGAAGATATTTTCCAAATTATTTAGTGGATTAGAACAACATAAAAGCATAAGATCTGAATGTCGTTGCTTTTATGTTGCGTTAAAATATATTTTAGGTGCCAAAAAAGAGAAATGATTAATTTTACCAATTTAATGTTATGTGGTACTTCAAGTATGCATACGATTATATCAGTGTACATTAACCAGTAATATTTGAGGGTATAAGGTTGCCTAATTCATTCCTCTCCTCTGTAAAAGACCTAAAAGCGACTAAGGATCGGGTTAATATATATGTTACACTGACTCTGTTATATCTGCTATTGGACAACCTAAAATGACCTCTACTGTAGAACAGATCTTAGATAGCGCCGAAAGCCAAATCCGGATTGGTGGCTATAATAGTTTTAGCGTTAATGACATTGCGACAGCAATAAACATAAAAAACAGTAATATTCAGCAACACTTTCCCGAAAAAGCCGATCTAGCTTTTGCCGTTGTCTTCCGATACCGCAATCAAGTTAACCAAGCTCTGGAGCAGATCGAGCGCGACTATACCAACATAGAAGAGCGCTTATATCACTACGCTAGCTTTTTTGAAAGGGCCATCATTCTTGATAATAAAATATGCCCATGTACCATGTTAGGTGCAGAAATAGATGTACTACCAAGCGAAATACAAACCGAAGTAAAACAATTTTTCCTTGATAATATCAGCTGGCTATCTAAGGCCATTTTTTCAGGTAAAAAAGATGCGACATTAAGATCACAACAGCTTATCGCCAGCCTCGATGGTGCAGCTCTATTATCAAAACTATTAGGCGATCCGGGGATCATCACTCAATTAATCGCCCGTTTTATTAAAGATAGCCATAGATAACATATAACGGACCCGCCCACTTAATTTGAGCCACCTCTCTAAACCCACTCCACATTATACTGCCTTCACTTCAGGTTTCCATCCGCCTTTAAAATGCAAAGTTGGTCGAGTTTTATCTGTTCTTGATACTTAAAAAGGTCTATTTTTACTTTTTCTAACTGCTGGGACATAATGAGCAGAAGAACCTACATTAATTTTCTTCTTATCTTTAACACATTTCGCCAGTCCCAACAGATCCACCCATTCCATGGCCCCTGGGATTTATATATTAGCTGGACGTAGGAGCTTGGGCGCAGGCCACCCGCCATGCCTATTGGGTCGGGGGTTAAATATTGACACGAATCAGGATCATAATAACGATGCCTATTAACTCTTTACCCAACGGATGAATCAGTCTCACTATCAAATACTTGCTCCTGACTCTTCATCAACAAGAAGGCAAGTCACAGACAACGGGATCGTTTGCTGCTTGTTCGAGGTATTGCCTATCGGGTTTATTGCTTTGAGATAGGCTATTGAAGTCCCCCCATAATGTTTGCTGCCCACGCCATTAGGCTCTTTATGAAAGAAAGGGACCCTCCTCAGAACAAAGTTCTCTTGGCCATGCAGTAAACAAGAGTTAGCATGATCGTTAATCACATAATGAAGTTGAGCGGGTAAACTCGTTTGGCTTTCACTGGTTTCTTTAAGCACGCGCTGTGCTATCGGCCTGATTCCTCATAAGAAGCGCACTGTTGCTCGACCAAGTTGTCGCCATCCCACAAGTAATGGATCTGGAAAATTATAGATAAGAAAAAAGGGCTAAAAGCCCTTTTGGTAAAACAAAAATCACTTAAATGATTGAGCTAGAATATTTTCTATAGCTTTATTCCCAGCACTTAATACCTTAGGGAATAAAGAATATTCTGACGAAGAAAGTGTTCTCAAAAATACATCCCCTTCGTAAAGGCTACCACCAATATTATGTACTATCATTTCTTTATAAGAACTTTGAAGATCAACATGACCTATTTTAGACCAAACGTTTTTCTTAATATTTTTTATATCTCCATATAGCACCGAAACATCACCCGAAAACATTTTTATCTTCAAGTAATCACCAACTGTTATTTTCTCAATGTCAAAAGAACCTTCTATATATAATTCATTAAATATACAAAAACCAAAAACATTCTTCATTTGTGATGAAATCCAAACAATATGAGCCAATGCATTTCTCCCTGCTAAGGGTATCACTATTAAATCACCTAATTCTGCTTTCATAAACGGTTCCTAGCTTAAAGAGCATTAAATTCCAAGTTTTGCTGTTGTCTCTGAGAAAATTAAATTTGCATGTGACTCCGACTCCCCTGCTATTATATATTTAGGTGCATTAGGATTGGAAGGGCTATAAGAGCGAATTTTGTTTAACATTTCAGTTTCAGGGTCGGTTGATTTTGCACCACCTAATTTATCTAACAAACGTTGTTCTAGATGTTTAGCTTCAGCTTTAGTTAAATTGTTATTATGCACTACTTCTTGCACTAAATGGCCTTTGTCATCTGATGCTGAATGCGCAACTGCTCTTGCTGGTGCATCGACTCGACCAACATATTTTATTTCATTCGTCATAGGGTCTCGTAAAACATATAATCCTTGACCATTAACTTGATCATAATTAGCACCTGTACCACCAGGCTTACGACTCGCTGTACACTCCGCCAGTCCCAGCGGATCCACCCATTCCATGGCCCATGGGATTTATATATTAGCTGGACGTAGGAGCTTGGACGCAGACCACCCGCCATACCAATAGGGTCTGGGGTTAAATATTGACACGAATCAGGATCGTAATAACGATGCCTATTAACTCTTTACCCAAAGAATGGCCCTGTTTCACTATCAAACACTTGTCCTTGACTCTTCATCAACAAGAAGGCAAGTTACAGACAACGGGATCATTGGCGGCTTGTTCTAAGTACTGGGGCTGATTTTTTGTAAAAGAGCGTAGCCACGTTCAAAGTAGAAGTGCCATTAATGAAGGGTGTCTATGAATTAGACTATCGCAATTTATGTTGATCCGGCTATACAAAGCCAAAGCAACAGTTGCTTTGGCTTTGGAAATTAAGAATAATTATGGATGGTTTAATTATTTTCAAATAAATTAGTTACACCTAATGTATTTAAGGTTCATATATTGTTTTTTTATAATCTTTTGATGGTGGCTGTAATTCAGGATATAATACTTCTTTCGATACATCCCAATTAATACCTGTCATAAAATATCTTGATATTCTATCTTTAATTTTATCAGGTTTTCCATTCATGCCTAAACTTTCATAAGAGTATAGTATATCCTTATGTTCTACAGGATCTAAATTTTCTATCAAGATTCTTTCATTATTAGAGTTATATGGATTATCATATTCAATCAGATTAAATCCAAACAACCCTGTATGTCTCAAGCTTTGTGTATAACTTAATCCCAATAATATCCTATTTCTACTATTAACAATAATCTCGTTTGTTACATTTCGACTAAATAACTTCAATAACCGGTGTGATGCAACCACTATACAAAATAAAACTTCAACTTCATTTAAGTCAATATTATCCCATACATCTTCTTCTCTTAAAATATTAAAAACCTCCATTTGGCAGTCATCCCTTAATTGTGCCAAGGTATAACCTTCCCCTTCAACATGAATTGAAAAAACTGCGCCATTCATTAATTCTTTTTTCTTTATTTTAGGCATTTTTTGGGTTTCCTGTGATCATCGGCTGCTGCTAAGTAAATATCTCGTCGAGCATTATTAGGTCCCACTGGGTTTTGCTTATTAGCAGTATTTTCTAATCCACCTAAATCTTCAAATGTCCGCTGCTCTAAGCCTCTAGCGGTATCTTTACCAGCCTGCGCACTTCCGACATAAAAAGGTTGAGGGTCTATATCAAAATCATCAAAATTATTACCATAACGATATTTTAATACATCTTGCTCACTTTTGTTTAGCCCAGGCATACTAGCATATCCAACATAGGGCTTACCATTTTTAACACCTTGATATGTAATATGTGTTGCTTTAGCCGGATCACACACCAAACCCAGCGGATCCACCCATTCCATGGGGTTGTGGACATAGGAGCTAGGTCTTAATCCACCTGCCATACCAATAGGATCGGGGGTTAAATACTGACAGCTGTCAGGATCATAATATCTATATCTGTTATAGTAAAGATTAGTCTCACTATCATATACTTGTCCCTGATATCTTAAGTCACAGATAACGGGATCATTGGCCGCCTCCTCCAGAAATTGCCTATCAGGTTTATTGCTTTGAGATAGGCTATTGAAGTCTCCCCATAATGTTTGCTTACCACGCCACTCTACATGCCCCTCTTCAGAGCAAAGTTCTCTAGGTGAGCCTGCATGGTCGTTAATAATGTAGTGTAATTGAGGGGCTAATTCAGCTTGGTTCTCATTGGTTTCCTTCTGTACTCTTTGGGCTAATGGACGGAAACTCTCGGGTTCGTACATCCATTGGGTGGTGTCGTACAAACTTCCGTCGGCATAGCAGCGTTGCTGTTCTACTAAATTATCACCGTCCCAAAGGTAATTTATTTGTGAAGGTTTATTGGCTCGCTCTTCTCCAGTTTGCTTAGCCTGCTTAATTTTGGCTATACGCCTACCAAAGGCATCATATTGGTAGAACCAAGTGTCACCGTTAGGGACTGTTGCCCTGATCAGCCTGTCTTCTTCGTTCCATTCAAATTTTGTGACTTGGGGCCTAAAGCCTTTCTTATTGGTGATTTTTTCAAACACACGGCCACAGAGGTCATAGTGATAGGTGTAATCACCAATGCGCTCGACGCGACCCCCTTTTTGGTATTTAAGTTGTTTCTCGAGGCGTTTAGCGGCGAGATCGACGACCTTGTTATTTGGGGTAGAAGCAGATCGACTCCCCAGCACATTCACTTCTACGAGGTTTTGCGCTTCATCATAATCAAACTGTTTGATGCTGGCCTTAGCGTCTGTCCACGGCTGCACCTGTTTTTGATGAGTAATTTGGCCATTGGCGTTGTGTTTAAACTGACTCTTACCCCAGTGGGATTCGTCAATTTCGGTGATCCGCGCTAACGCATCATACTGATAGCTGCGTTGCAGGGCTTGAAAGGAGTCGGGCTTGATGGGGCCTTTTGCATCGCTGCCGCTGCTTAATCCCAGATTAGACATTAAACCCGCATTTTCTGAATGCTGAGAGTGCTGATAGCCGAGTAATTGCTGGCTGAGTAAGTCGCCGCCTAGGCTCCATTCTTGGGCTAAGTCAAAGCCTTGGCCGTTGGAGCGGAACGTCTCAAAACCTTGATTATTTCGCTCAAATTGCAACGCTTGATGTTCGGCAATTTGTACGCCGCTAAGTAGTCCTTGCTGGTAATTGAGTTGGACTTGGTATGGGCTTGCATTCTTTAAGGGCCGCTCAGGGCTGCCGCTGTTAATTTCAATGCGTTCACCACTGGCGTCGTATGCACTACTCAGCGTTTGACCGTTGATGGTCTCCTTAATACGGCGGCCACTTAAGTCATATTCATACTCGACGATGACTTTGTTACCCGCTGTAGCACCTTGACCTGCCGCTGCGCTTTGCCCCGCCGCTGCGCTGTTATCAATAGTCCCGTCACTGGAATGAATTTGCTTACGGCGACTATCATCCACTGTCGCTTTGATCAGCTGGGACGCGGCGTCGTATTCAAAATAGGTATTCGAGGCGACAATATAGCGCGGCTTGTCCACTGACATCGTCTCTTTGTTACCCGCTAACGGCTTCGCTAAAGCAAAGGCTTGCTTTTGGATCAGCCTGCCAAGCGGGTCGTAATAAAAACGCAGCTGAGCACCATCGGGTGTGGTCCGTTTGCTAACACGCCCTAATGCGTCATAGTCAAATTGCGTCTTGCGGCCATCAAAATGCCGCTCTTCAATAATCTGCCCCGCTTGATTGTAATGATAACGCCATTGGTGACGCTGACTGTTTATCACCCCCGAAAATTGCCCCTCAGCGTTGTACATATATTGGGTACGGTGCCCTAAAGGATCGGTACTCACTCTTAAGTTATCAAAAGAGCCATATTCATAACCATAGACTTGGCCGAGGGGATCGATAACCTTGGTGAGATTTCCCTCAATATCATAGCCAAAGCGTTGCTGACTGCCGTCTTCAAACACCACATGACTCGGGCTGGGCGAGGTTTTTTCATAATGCCAACGACGGACTAACTCCTGACTAGGAACAGCTGAGGGCTCTCGACCAGCTGAGGGCTCATTCTCTTTATTAAAAACAGTTGAGGACTCTCGATCAGCTGAGGGCTCTGTTATAAACGTACGGCGATCGGTGAGGCGGCCAAGTTCATCATAATGAAAGCTAATTTTATGCCCTAATGGCGGTAAGATCTCATTGAGCTGGCCTTGCTCGTTGTAACTAAACTGCGTTTGTAGGCCATCAGGACGAGTACGCCCAATTAATAACCCTTGTCGATTGTATTCATAGTGCCAAGTGACGCCTAAGGGATCCTGCGCCTTGAGTAAATTACCGCGCTTATCGTATGCATATTGCCAAGCCGCGCCTAAAGGATTAATCACGCTGGTCAGTAAGCCGTCTTCATCAAACGTATACTGCTGCTCACTGCCATCGGGGGCGATGATACTGCTGACTTGCCCCCAGTCATCATAAGCATATTCGGTGCTCTCACCCAGTGCATTGGTTTCACTGACAAGCTGATTGTCTTGCCACTGGGATAACGTGGTATGCCCATTAGCATCGATGTGTTTAACGATATTATTGCGATCATCACGGTAATAACACTGAACGCCTTTATGCGGACTCTTATAAAAAACAACGTTATTGTCATCATCATAGCGAGTTTGGTCTTGCCAGCGACCATCACTGGCGCGGGTGCTTAAGGCGCGCCCCTTGTCATCATAAGTATGCTCAACCCAAGTATTGCCTAAGTCGGACCAGCGTAATAAGTTGTCTTTATTATCATATTCATAATCAAAATTATGCCCCGCATCCCCTCTGACTTTCACCAACTGGCCTGCGCGGTTATAGCTAAAGATCGCCAAGGGTTTCAGTGGCTGTTGCTGCTCATCACATAAGGTAAGCGATTGCATGCGCCCGAAGCGTAGCTCCACCTTGACCCGCTGCTTGTCGTCACTGAGAATGATCCACTTAAGCCGAGTGCGCTCATACAGAAAATGCAGTCCATTGCCTTGATGGTCAAGTATATCGGTGAGCAATAATTGACTTTTCCCTGAGGTGTCAGTGTCTTTATTGCCCGCTGCTGACTGCGTAAAGCCGCTATGGTTAAAACCATAGTAAGTGCCATCGAGGTGGCGCATATACAAACAGCCTTTTTTGCGCTCAAGGCGCCACTGTGGCATATGGGCGGCGCGCTCACTGCCGCCCTCATCGGGTAAAACGTAATGGGCTTCGCTGCCTTTATCATTGGTAAAAATGGCCATGCCATCTTCAACAGTGAGGCTCATGTCCCAGTAGCTACGCCACGTATGGCCCAGTAAACCGGGAATTTTGTCTTGGCCAGAATGGTAAAAGCGTTTATGGATCAGTGGCACTAATCCTTGCAGGCTAAAGTCGGTACGCCACTCGACCACGTTCCCCGTGGCCATATCAACCGGATCACTGGCACACTCTGTGGCCTTGTCGGTTTTTTTATTGGCATTGTTGCTCTTACTTTTATCTTCGTTGAGTAATGTTTCCTGCTTGTTTTTGGCTATCTTATCTTTACCCGCATTAACAGGCGCGAGTGGATCTTTGGTGCCTTTAGGTCTCGGGGTACCAGAGAGTTTAGTGAAAACCTTGCCGATGAACTCATCAACCTTTTTAGCAATCCAATCCAGCATTTCATCGACTTTCTTAGACAACATTTCCATGGCTTTTATCATGCCATCGAAGCCATCTTTGAGCAGTTTGACAATCCAATTACTCTTAGCCGCATTATTGAGCGCTTTCTTCAGCCCCGCAATGATTTGATTGAGTAAATCGAGGGCTTTCTTGCCGTATTCTTTTATTTTGCTGGCAAAATTGCCGAGAAATTTAACCACATTACCATTTGAGAGACTGCGCAGCATTTTAATGCCCGCTTGAATGGACTTAGCATCACTTTTCTTCAGCGCCTCAATCACCACATGGCCGGTTTTTTTAAGCGCATCACCAAGGCCTGGCACAAAACCCACCAGTGCCAAGGTGCCCATCGCCCAATGCAGCGGATCGCTGCGACTGTTCTCTTCGCTATAAGTCACCCATCCCCACTGCCCAACATCATACAAATCCATGGCTTGACCCACCACAGGCACAAAACCCAGCGCAATTTCACAAAAGAGTAAAATGGAGGCGCTATCGTTGGCATCACTGCTCACCTCGGCGGGTAAACTGGTATGAATTTTATTAACAGCCAACCTTAATTCACGCGAGCCAGCATTGATGTGTTTATTCAGTTCCCAGAAACGTTGATATGCTGGTTCATAGTCATCGGGAATATTTAAAAACAGACTGCTGTCATCCACATCGACGTTTGAATCGTTGCTGTCATCGGCATCATAAACCAGATAACCTTTGTCTCTTAAAATCACAAACAAACTAAAATACTCGCCCGCTATCGCCGCGTATTCAGGGTTAGTTTGCAGTACGGGATTATTAATTTGGGTCTCGGGCGCTTTAAACTCATCACTGCCCTCTTCGAGCGTTAAATCAAAGCTGCCACAGCCCATGTCTTCGATTAAACACAGGCCCTTATCATCGGTCTTACCTGTGACTTTAGTGTTGTTACTGTCAGTGAGTTCAAACGGGGCGTTGGGAACCGGTTTACCATCGTCATAATGATAATAAATCAGCGCACTGCAACCACAAACAGTACACCCTCCGGATAAGGTATTATTGGTGCTGAAGTTTTTTTTTGCGGCCTCTGAGCTTGAAATGAGCTCGGCTTTTTTATTTTGGTTACTGCTTTGACTGTTACTTGGCTGAGTGTTGTTGCTTTGATTATTATTATCACTGTCCATAATGACGCGTTTCCTTTCGATACAAGTGGTCCATTTTTCTATCACCGTTTTCGTTTACGGTGTTTCGCTAGCCTAATTGCGCCATAGCCGCTTCGTGTAACTTATCCATTTTGCCATCACTGCCCGATGTCTCTTTCTTTTTTAACACCTTCAGCGCCCATGGCTCATTAACAAAGCGATCGCCAAAAATGACCGCTAAACTTAAAAAACGCACCTTATCTTGAGCATTATTAAAGCCATGCGATTGAGCCAGCGTGGTGTGCTGCTCGATAAAACGGAGGATTTTATCGTCACTCCAAACAAGGCTATCTTTATGGTGCTGATGTAAATACTCACGACTGTCTTTATGCTGCTCAAGCTTAGCCATGTTATCTAAAGCCCATTGCTGAGGCTGACTCAAGCTTCGAGACGAGGGGTCCTCATCAACAACCGTCTGCTTATTTATCACTTGCATGGCTTGCCATTGCACTAATGCCACATTAGCAGCCACATTATCCGCTTCTTCATTAGGTTCTTCTGGCTCAGCGTTCACATCGGCCTCTGGCGCAATAAACATAAATTGCTCAATGTGACCAAACAAGGCTGACAATTCTTGTGCTTGACTCGCCTGCACTAAGGTCGACAAAACAGACCAATCAGATAGACGTAACACTTGCTGGCCATCCGTCGTCTCTATCAAGGTCCACTGCCGTAAGTGCGTAAGTAAAAGACTAAACTGCTGCGTAGGGGTGAAATAGGCCATTTTGTCGTCAAGTACAATAGCCACCCCCCAGTTTGCTTGGCTACATATTTCGTCTTCGATTTGTGGCCAATTATCAAGAGTGATCGGCAGTAAATAAGGTGAAATAGAGGCATGAGTGCGACCCGCATCTCCCCAATACAAACGGCACGCCTCCGCACGGCCATCACTGAGATCATCGGCAATACTCAAGATAAGTTCATTGCTCACCGCTTCGGCTAATATAAAACAGCCACCCCGCTTTATGCGCTCTAGCCAATAGTCATTGTTGTGAGTCTTTGCTAACACTTGTGTTACTGCTTGCCTATCCATTTTTTACTCCTTCCATAGCCTACTCACCATGCTTTACTCCCTCCTTTTTACTCATCTATTGGCTTAGGAAGCTCAAATAATATCCGCTATTCGCGCAAACTTAAAACATCATCCATCAAATATTTCAGCCCAACCTTCAACATTACTCAATCTAAGTAAATTGCTCATCCGCATTATTATCTGTGCAATATTTTTTAAATCACTCATAACACAGTTAAATAATCCCTATTAAAAAGATAATCTTTCAATAAAAAAACGAAGCTATAATTGTAACTTACTCTGTAACAATGTGAAAAACATTGGGTTGGCTCCAACTAACTCGTTGATATTTACCAGACACGAACTTATTTTCCCTTAAAAATTGAAAAACCTCAGCGGGAGTCCATTCTTTTCCAGATGAAAAGCATATATTAATCCCCCTCAACTTAGAAAATAACTCACCTTTTTCTGTATTATTAGAAAGTTGAAGATAAAATTCACTCAACGCTTGATCAAAAACAAACCCTAATTTTTTTAAGTCCACGACAATAGTGTCTTTAATAACCTTTACTCTAACTACTTTACTATCTGCTTTAGTAACATATGCTATTAATTCACTCAATTTACTACGATCCATGGTATTCCCTTCCAATATATCTAAGACATAACCCAATTGTGCTCACTAGCTTTAAATACAACAAAATCAGCAGCTTATGTTGATCGTGATTTAATTGGCTCTTTTGTTTGTCTAACTATTTTTATGTTATTTAATATCATCTAAAGCAACTTTTAGAACAGATAAAGCAGCTCTCCAGTCATCATAAGATAGCTGAGTTGGACACATGTCTTTCAACCCTTTGATATCAGTCACAGCACTCAATAAAAATGTTATTTCTGTTCTATAAGGTTTGGTTGATAATTTTTTTTGAGCCTCTATATCTGTAAGTGAAGTCAATTGTGACAACATTCGAATTGTTTTATTTATTCTCTCGGCTTGACGACTCAAACCATCATTTTCTAGTATGTCAGCAACAATCTGACATTTTTTAATGATATTATCTAAAAACATTTACTCATCTCCAAATGCAACTTTTCCTCTAAAGGGGTCAAAACGCTATACCGATAAGAAACAAGCACAAAATGGCTCTATCATAAATGTTTGATTAACTTTTCAGTTTTCCCCATTTCATATAAAAAAGATTGTTCATATTGGCTTGAAGTCTCCATATATCCTCTTGCACAATTCAACAAAGGATTAAGGCATTGTTTTAAATCATCAATACTTAAAATCGCATCAAAATCAGCAAGACAATCAGAATAACGTTTAATGTCGTCAATTACAGTATCTTCTTTATCAACACCATACTTTTCTCTTAAAGATTTAATCGTTATTTGTAACTGTTTTTTAATATCAATTTTTTGTCGAGCAAAGCTACTATTAACGGTGTTCACATCAAAAACGCCCTAAAAAAGGCTAAGCAGCCCTCTAAAGTTAACAAGTAATCAATTATCACTTTATTTTTTTACATAGCTGATAAAGATTTCCCCGTAAATCATCAAATTCTGAATTTTCTTGAAATAATGGTTGTCCATTTTTATAAAGAATTACATCATTCAATGACCCCATCCCTCCATATAAAGACAATATTTTTATTGTGGATTCAACGGGCTGAACGGATAACTTTCGATTACATTCATCTAATACTTCAGCCCAACCTTCGACATTACTCAATCTAAGTAAATTGGTCATCCGAATTAATATTTGTTCAATATTTTTTAAATCATTCATTACAAAGGTTTCCCATTTAAAACTTCAACCCCTTCAATAGTCCAAGGTTTCTGTACGACTACCTGTTCAGTACCGCCAATAAAAAAACCACCCTGAGACCCGACTTCCCCAACATAAACCTGAGTACCTTTAGGGATTTTTATTTCAAATGCTGTGTCTATCGGAGATTTTGCTCCATTAGGCCAAACTGGTAATACAGCTTTATCTACACGGGTTTGTAAAACTCCCGAAGGTGCTTCTAAAGCAAAGAATTGACCTAAAGGCTGATCTGCCGTACCTGCACGATGTAAAACAGTATCCTTTTCAAGTGTAATGACTTTATATTTACCACCAGAAAACGTTTCAGCCATATGGTCAGGTAAAGGTCCAGGTTCTATTGCAGAGAAATTCCCATCAACTCGACCTAAATTTGTTTTTTTACAAGCTTCTTTAACCAACCCCAACGGATCCACCCATTCCATGGGATTATTCACGTATGAGTTGGGTCTGTTCCCTCCAACCATCCCAATAGGATCGGGGGTTAGATACTGACAGGAATCAGGATCATAATATCGGTGGCGGTTATAGTAAAGCCCTGTTTCAGCATCAAAAATCTGGCCTTGATAGCGTAAGTCACAAAACACAGGATCGTTGGCGGCTTGCTGTTTATTGGACTCAGGCGTAAACAAGGCTTGTTCATCGCGGCTATCCAACCGCGTCAACGGCGTGTCTTGCTCATTAAACTGCTTAAACGCCCCCCAGAGGCTTTGCTGGCCGCGCCATTTGACTTGACCATCCTCGCTGCACAGCTCGCGTGGTGTGCCGGCATGATCGGCTATGATGTAGTGTAGCTGGGGCGCCAATTCTCGACTGGCTTCATCTTCATGCGCTGGCTCTATAGAAGAAACGTTAACTTGTCTTTGTGCCAGAGGCCTGAAAGAGTCGGGTTCATAATACCATTGGGTGTTATCGGCTAAACGACCATCTGCATAGTATTGCTGCTGCTCAACAAGGTTATTACCATCCCACAGGTACTGTATTTGAGCCGGTTTATTGATCCTCTCTTTGGCGGCTTGCTGCTCTTGTGTTGATCCTTGTTTGATGGCTTGGTTGCTTTGCTGTTTAGCTTTGGCCACTCGCCTGCCGAAAGCATCATACTGATAATGCCAACTATCCCCACCTGGCAGTGTCGCTCTGATAAGCCTGTCTTCTTCATCCCATAGATACTGGGTGACTTGGGGCCTGAAACCTTTCTTATTGGTCACTTTTTCAAACACTCTGCCACAAATATCGTAATGATAAGTGTGCTCGCCTATCGTTTCGACGCGGCCACCCTTTTGATACTTAAGCTGCTTTTCAAGCCGTTTGGATGCGAAATCAATAATGTTATTTGATGCTTGCTGAACGGTTTTATCAGTAGGCGTGAGCTGGTTAACTTCAATTAAGTTCTGCGCCGCATCATAGTCAAATTGCTTAACGACTATTGACTGGGCTGAGGGCTCTTTATTTCTAAGAGCCGCTGAGGACTCTACAGAATCGAGTGGCGCTGCACTTTGTGCCGTCGCCGCTTCTGGCATGCTTGCTTGGTGGGTAATTTGGCCATTAGCGTTGTGGGTAAATTGACTGCTGCCCCAATGGGTTTCATCTATGGCGCTGATGCGTGCCAATGCGTCGTATTGATAGTGGCGCTGTAATGTCCGCGCACCTTGGGGCTTGGTTGGCCCTAAATAATAGGCATCAGCTTGTTCTGCGAACTTGTTGGCCTCAGAGCCTCCCGCCACCAATTGCTGCGTGGCCAATTCCTGAGTGAGTAAGTCGCCGCCCAGACTCCACGCTTGGGCTAAATGAAAGCCTTGCTGGTTTTGTCTGGACACTTCAAAGCCTTGACTGTTGTGTTTAAATTGCAACGCTTGATGATCGCTAATTTGTACACCAGTGAGTAAGCCTTGTTGATGCGTGAGTTGCATTTGATAGGGGCTGTTTATGAGTGAACGCTCAGGGCTGTCATTATCTAAGGGCCGCTCAAGGCTGTTGATCGCGACACGCTCACCACTGGCACTATATTCACTGCTGATGGTTTGACCGTTGATCCGTTCGAGAATACGTTGCCCCCCAAGATTGTATTCATACTCAACGACCACTTTTTTACTTTTTTCAGCCTCTAATGGACCAGTCTCTATTTGTGGAGCGTTTCTTTCAGAAGCTGTGGCACCTTTATAGCGACTATCATCCACCGTGGCCTTGATCAGCTGCGAGGCGTCATCGTATTCAAAAAAGGTATTGCTGGTAATCCGATACTCACTTTCAAGTGCTAACTGGCTTGCTGCAACTTTGTTATTGCTAGCCAATTTATGCGTATTTTGCAATTGCAGCGCTTGCTTTTGCGTTAGGCGACCAAGGACATCGTAATAAAAAAGCAGTTGTGCACCATCGGGGGCAATGCGTTTTTCCACTCGGCCTAAGGGATCGTATTCAAACTGTGTCTTGCGGCCATCAAAATGCCGCTCTTCCGTTATTTGACCTAATTCGTTGTAATGGTAGCGCCATTGGTGGTTTTGGCTATTAATAACACCGGCAAACTGCCCTTCACCGTTATACAGATAACGCGTGGTATGCCCAAGTGGATCCGTTGTGGCCATTAAACTGTCAAAGGCACCATACTCATAACCATAAACTTGGCCTAAGGGATCGACCACCTTAATGAGGTTGCCTTCAACGTCATAATCAAAACGCTGCTCACTGCCATCTTCAAACACCACATGACTCGGCTGAAGCTTATCCTGTTCGTAATGCCAGCGCCTAACTAAGGTTTGCTGAGACGCTGCTTCATTAAGAGCAGCTGAAGGCTCTGGGTCGGATAAGTGAGTGCTGCGTTCTGTTAAGCGCCCTAATACATCGTATTGAAAACGCAAACGATGGCCAAATGGGGGGATCACTTGGCTCATTTGCCCGTTTTCATTAAAACTAAACTGCGTTTGCAGGCCATCGGGCTGGGTTTGTCGGGTTAACTGGCCTTGCTTGTCGTACTCAAACTGCCAACGACGCCCGAGAGGATCACTTGATTTGATCAGGTTTTGCTGTGTATCGTATTCATATTGCCAACGAGCCCCTAAGGGGTTAGTGACACTAATGAGCTGACCATTATCATCATATTCATACACATGCTCACTGCCATCGGCAGCGATAATACTGCTGACTTGCCCCCAGTCATCATAAACATATTCAGTGCGCTCATCCAGCGCATTGGTTTCACTGATCAGTTGATTGTTTTGCCACTGGGATAAGGTCACATACCCTTTAGCATCGATATGTTTAACAATGTTATTGCGCTCATCGCGGTAATAGCACTGAATACCTTTATGCGGGTTTTTATAATAAACAATTGCATTGTCATCGTCATAGCGAATTTGATCTTGCCAGCGACCGTTGCTTGCTCGCGTGCTTAAGGCGCGATTGAACTCATCATAAGTATGCTCTACCCAGGTTTCCCCTAAATCAGACCACTTAAGTAAGTTATCTTGCTTGTCGTACTCATAATCAAAATTATTACCCGCATCGCTACGTACCGATATGAGTTGCCCTGCACGGTTATAGTTAAAACGGGTTAAGGTTTTTAACGGTTGCTGGTTTTCATCACATAAAATGAGCTTGGTGATAAGGCCATCTTGTGACTCGACGTTAACCTGTTGTTTGTTATCACTGAGTTTAACCCACTCCAGCTTGCCATTATCATAAATAAAGCACAGTTCATGGCCATAGCTATCACGAATATGGCTCAGTGATAAGTGGTGCTTTTCTAATGTTTCAACAGTCCCACTCTCAGCAAGTGTATTGATATCGCTGTCATCATCTTCATCCTCAACTGGATAAATCGGCTGCTCGCTATCAAACCCCAAATACGTGCCATCGAGGTGACGCATGACAAGCTGCCCGGTTTGACGCATTAAGCGCCATGCTGGCATATGGGCTGCACGCTTTTCCTCACCATCGGCAGGCAAGGGATAATGGGCTTTGGCGCCTTTATCATCGATAAAAGTAACGATGCCATTATCAACCTCTAGGCACATATCCCAATAACTGCGCCACGTATGGCCCAGCAAACCCGTCATTTTATCTTGGTCAGAATGGTAAAAACGTTTATGAATAAGCGGTGCTAATCCAGACAAAGTGAAGTCGGTACGCCACTCCACCACATTGCCAGTGGCCATATCGATAGGATCGCCCTCACACTGAGTCGCCTTCACGACTGGCTCAGTAGCATTTTTTTCCTTGGCAATCGTGTCCTTGGTTTTCTTTGTATCAGTCTGTGTCCCTTGCTCAATAAAATCTAATCCCGCTCCAAACGTACCCGCTAGCGGCGCCAGCATGGGCTCAAACTGCAGCATAGGCGCATGGGATTTAGCCGCGCCTTCGGCGCATTTGTGCGCTGGCGATTGATAAGGCGTATCACCAATGAGTACATCGGGTGAGCCTGCGGCCACTTTACCGCCACAATCAATCGCATCATCAACGCGAGCAGCAGGTTTGCCATTAATGCTGACATTGGATGAGCCTGCTTTAATGCTACGCATATGAATGCCATGAGGCATGTTTGGACACGGACACATATGCAGCAGCACCATGTCACCTTCTCGCGCTGCCGGCTTTCCATTAATACTCACATCACCACTGCCCGCTAAAATAGGCGTAGCTGGCATACAGCCGTGACCTGCGGCCGTGTCCCCAAATCTCGCCGCTTTTGGCATACTGGTTCCTTTTCTTTATTCTGCTTATCCATGTGCAGGGTCATTGGGGGGAACACTAATCAGTTCCTCCCCTCTTTAACCTTGCTAACGCTTTATGCTTTTATTATTTTTCATGCTGTAGTGCCAACCCCTAACACTTATCGGCAGGCTTAGCGCTTATCTGCTGGCTCTGGCAGTGTTGGCTTGTTTGGCTCTTCCGGCTTAGCCGCTTTAGGCGCACTGCCTTTACCGGGCGAACCCCCTTCATTGATTTTGACCTTGCTACCCGAAATGGTCACGCCACCAGAATCGATTTTGATAAAACCGCCAGGGCCTTTAATCGTCAATGCTGTTCCCGCCTCTAAAACGATGTTGCTGGCTTTTAAGTAACTGTCTTTATTGACTTCTATTTTTTGATCGCCGCCAATGGTTTTTTCTTCAGAAGCCACTATCGACATGCTATGGGCCCCATCGACTTGCGTCACCATGCCGCCACCGATGATGCGTTTTAGCCCCGCAGTGACTTTTTGGATGAAATTTTTACCAATGGCTTGGTGTTTATCACCACGTACTTCTTCAATTAAATCCTTACCCACCGTACTGTGCTTACTTTGCTTAACGATGGCAAACTGCTCATTTTCGACCGTTAAATGATGATCCATGCCGGTATTCTCACGGCGCGTATTGCGCACAATAATGTCGAGATCTTTTTGACCATGGACAAACACTTGTTCACGGCTGGCTTCATCTTCAAACCTGAGTTCATTAAAGCCTTCACCTTTATGGGTTTGCGTTTTAATCACCGTACGGGTTTTATGAGACGGCAATACATACGGCGGTACATTGGTGGCGTGAAAAGTGCGGCCGGTGATGATGGGTTGATCCGGATCCCCTTCTAAAAAACTCACTATGACCTGATGACCAATACGCGGAAGCGCCGTCATTCCATATTGTGCCCCCGCCCAGCCTTGACTCACTTGTACCCAGCAACTGGCTTGTTCGTCACTTTTCCCTTCACGGTCCCAAGGAAATTGCAGCTTCACGCGTCCATGTTCATCGCAAAAAATCTCTTCCCCTTTGGGCCCCACCACCACTGCCGACTGTGGCCCGCTCACTAATGGCTTAGTCTTGGTCTTGGGCGCGGCCTGCCACGGTGTATTGGCGGGAATAACATGAAAGGTATTATTGTATGTCGTCGGCGTCGTCGAGTTGGCCTCTTCGGCACTGGCCCCTTGGACTCCCCTATGCGTGACTTGGGTGAGTAACCAATCGCGATTAAAGCTTTGATCGATATGCTCCATCAGGTCAAATTTATACCCCACACTGGCCGCCATGATATTACTCGAACCGCTGGCATCGAGGGCATCACGCCTTAAATACTCCAGCCTCGTTTGAGTAAAAGGCTTACCGGATTCATCGTCTTTATAGCGACCGGGAAAGTCAAAATGTTGGTAGCTTTGCGCTTGATACTCCATATCAGTTGCGGTACTTTCTTGTAAGAAGCTGTACTGAGGCTTTTTAAAGCTGGCATCTTTGAGCGCCACTTTAGCCACTCTAACTTGATGTTGAAGCTCAAAGTGATTAACAAAAGGCACATCCGAGACCCCGCCACTGATGACGTTATAAGGAAAAGGCAGGCCTAATTTACTCAGCTTTTTAGTGCTATCGCTGAACACTAAGGTGTGTTTGGTTTTTTCATGTTCAAAATGGTAAATCAGCCCTTCTTCTGCGGCTAAGCGACTGATAAAGTCAAAATCAGATTCACGATACTGCACGCAATATTCGCGCAGCCTTTTGTCTAAACTGGGATCGCAATTAAAGGCATGATCCGTAATGCCCATCTCGGTGAGTAAGGTCTTAATAATCGCCAAGCTGCTTTGCGCTTGAAAGATGCGGCTGTTATGCCTGAGCTTAAGTCGAGACAACGCGGGAACGAGGGTCACTTTATATTGGGTGTGATGATGACCGGTGTCGCCTTTAGTGAATTGACTCACAATCCCATTAATTTGGCGGGTGATTTCGCCATTGATCGCCCAAGATAATAATCCAGACTGATCCACAATGGACTCAGGGGTCAGATCACTCTTGCGACTCAATAACACTAATTCAACCATAAAGGGAGTAGAGAGCGCTTCTGTAAAATGAAAATTCACCACATCAAAACTGTCTTCATCTAGCCCTTTACTGGTAAATTGATAACGTAATCCAGAGCCTGCAAGTGTCATACTCAAATCCTTTTTTATTATTCCGTATACAGGAAAGTTATACCTAAGCCAGCTAAAGCCCGTCTATTCACTGGCTTAGGTATAACAGCCCATCAATAAAAAACTCGCTCAAAGCAGAGCTGATAACTCATGGCTTCGAGCAAGCTTTAAAACTTAAGTGATCACTTAAGCTTCTGTCGGTTTACGCCAATCATCAGAACCTGATGTGCCTGCACTTGTGTGATCCCAATCAATTTTACGATAGGCCAATGACACTTGAACTAATTGAGTGAAATCAGACTGAGTCGGGTCTTGGCAATGCGGCATATGACAATTGATATCAACAATGGTAGCGCCTTCTAATGAGGTTGAGAAGAAGTGCTCTTGCTTGCCTTCAATAGAGGTGCGATACCAGTTCAGTACAACCTTGTTTAACTTTTCGCCCGTAGACAATGCGTTATACATTAACGGTACCGCTTTGTTTAATGCCACGGTGAAAATGAACGGTTTATGCACACGCTGACCAGAAGGTTGGCCTGATTGTGGATCCGTTGGGACAGTGACTACATGCTTAAATTCTTGAACCAGCATCTCATCTTCGTGACCTTCAACAAAGATGTCACCGACTGAATCAGAAGTGAATGCACCTGCTGTAAGATTACCCTGTGTTTGGCCTTCGATTGAGATATAACATGGTGTTGGCATTATTTAATTCCTTTTGTCGTCAATAATGATAGGTATTTTCTGTCGACCCTTTGAGCACCAACTCAAAAAGTAAACATTTAAAACTCATTAGCATCTCTTTATTAACCTAATAAGTCATTTAATTACGTATAATTAACAGCACGAAACGTGCCAATTTTTATTCAATTGATTTAAAAGGGTTTGTATTATTTTCATACTCAGCTTGCGGGCAATTTATTGCCCAACTGGGCAACTTATTGCTCGATCTGGGCAATAAATTGCCCAGCCGTATAAAACCAACCAAAGGGACTGTAATGTTTTAGCTTGTTAAAATAATAGGATGAGAGGTGATCATTGGAGCTTTTCAATCCATATTGAGTACAACAAAAACTCAGCAACGGGTTATCCACACATCACCTCTTTCATGTTTTCGATTCGTGACAGCCGCCAATTCTAATTTACAACTCATACCACGAATATTAATCAGCTCACATTCTGCTCAGCTAAAGTATGATCTCAACAAAAAAGATGATATGTCTGTTACCAGCGTAACCTATTAATCACACGTTAATATCCATTATCGGAAAGTTGGGGGGGGGGGACTAAAAGGATCCGTTAGCCAACTGGGTCCAACGAGATAATCATCTAAAAATAGTGACTAAATAATATACTTCCCAACCTTTCCATATTAATCCTATAATGATCAAAGCTAGATCAAAGCTAGATCAAGCGACTAGATCGACTCTCTTGAAGCGCCAAAATCCGAGCATATCCAACTAATTTGGATAGCCTGATCCCGTTAGGGTTTGCCTTGTATGTCGTCGTGCAGGCTTCTGAGAAAGAGCTGATGATTCAGGTAAAAGCAGATGAGATCGAGACTCTCAGAGGTGATCTACTTACGAGCACATAGGTAGGGGCGGAGTCCTCTGTTAACGTTCTCAACCATCGAACTGCATCGATATGTTGCGACAAACGCTAGTTGCTTAGCTATATAATATATGTTGCTTCCGGAGATAGCTTGCTGGCTAATCGACTGCCTGACATTCTGGGGATAGACGTTTTTGCATGTACTGCTCTTGAGTTGATCAATAAAAATGTTAGTTCCGGATTTTAGCTTAATGATGGTGATCTAACCACACTAGATGTGCCTCATCCGAAGTCTGATGGCGTGACAAAAGTGTTCACTTGATTTGAACCATGTAAAAAAAGCCCATCATTGCTGATGGGCTTTTTTGTATTATATGGCGGAGAGATAGGGATTTGAACCCTACATCGACATGCTATAAACCCATACCTATCTTATTGGACATTCAGGCATAAAAAAACCGCTAATAAAATTAGCGGTTTTTTTATTTATTTGGCACAGAGATAGGGATTTGACCCTACATCAACACGCTATAAACCCATGTCAATGCGATTGGAGTACAGACAAAAAAATACCGTTGATTTCTCAACGGTATTTCTCTTTATTTGGCGGAGAGATAGGGATTTGAACCCTAGATGGGCTATAAACCCATGCCGGTTTTCAAGACCGGTGCATTCGACCACTCTGCCATCTCTCCAATGGAGCGAATAATATAAGCTCAGTGACACCTTGTAAAGCCAAAACGTTCAAAAAAGATTTAAGTGATGACTTTATCATCACTTTACTTAATTATTCACATTAATAACCTTTTAGAGCCGTTAATCTATTCTCTTTTTACCGTCAGCATGAGCCCATCGCCATATTCACTCAACCGCTTTAGCTCTCTTGGTTGGCCGCTAACGACTGCCTGTCTTTATCTTGGCTTTGACTTTTCTTTGAGAACATCGAAGCCTATAGGCCGCGAGCACCAGCAAACCACAAAGGGAATGCCCGCGCCAATCGCCATATTACGCCCAACCGCTTTAGCTCTCTTGGTTTACCGCTAACGACGGCCCGTCTTTATCTTGGCTTTGACTTTTCTTTGAGAACATCGAAGCTTAAAAGCCGCGAGCACCAGTAAGCCACAAAGGGGAATGCCCGCGCCAATCGCCATATACGCTCAACCGCTTTAGCTCTCTTGGTTTACCGCTAACGACGGCCTGTCTTTATCTTGGCTTTGACTTTTCTTTGAGAACATCGAAGCTTAAAAGCCGCGAGCACCAGTAAGCCACAAAGGGGAATGCCCGCGCCAATCGCCATATTACGCTCAACCGCTTTAGCTCTCTTGGTTGACCGCTAACGACGGCCCGTCTTTATCTTGGCTTTGACTTTTCGTTGAGAACATCGAAGCTTAAAAGCCGCGAGCACCAGCAAACCACAAAGGGGAATGCCCGCGCCAATCACCATATACGCTCAACCGCTTTAGCTCTCTTGGTTTACCGCTAACGACGGCCCGTCTTTATCTTGGCTTTGACTTTTCTTTGAGAACATCGAAGCTTAAAAGCCGCGAGCACCAGCAAACCACAAAGGGGAATGCCCGCGCCAATCGCCATATACGCTCAACCGCTTTAGCTCTCTTGGTTTACCGCTAACGACGGCCCGTCTTTATCTTGGCTTTGACTTTTATAGCCTCGAAGCTTATAGGCCGCGAGCACCAGTAAACCACAAATAGTAATGCCCGCGCCAATCGCCATCTCCCCTTTCGCTGCCCACATGGCTACAATGCTAGAGGCACCAAATGCAATGCTGATCTGGATAAAGTTTTGTAACCCTGCCGCCTTAGCAGCGTTATGACGAAACTCTTGCAGGGCACTGTTCACCACAATGGGATAAATACCGCCATTCGCCGCCGCCAATACCGAGAAAATAATCAATAGCGGATACAAGCTTAATCCTTGAAACACTAAAGTACAGATTGCAATCCCAGCAACACAGAGTGCAAATAAGCTTAATAATACTTTTAATGCCTTTTCTGCACCCAATTTGCGAATAATGATTTTGCTGGCATAGCCGCCCACAATAAACATAATGGTTTGTGGAATAAAGCTTAAGCCAATTTCTGTCGCCGCGAACCCATGCAGCTCCATCACTATCGGCCAAAGGGTTAAGTAAGCAAAGAAAGCACCAGAACACGCACCAAAAATTAGCACGTTACCCAAGTAACGATTATTTTTTAAAATCGAAAAATAGGAAATACGTTGCGGTTTTACCGCGCCTTTTACATGTTTATCGCTAGGCACTAATACCCAAGTGAGGAGAATAAGGGCAACCGCTAAACCTGTTAGCGTCAGAAAAATCCCCTCCCAACCCGTAATATTTAACAAAAAAGCCCCTAAAATCGGCGCCAGCGCAGGTGATAAGGCCACTAACGGCATCACATTAGCAAACACACCTTGAGCTTGTTCGGCATCATATTTTTCAATGACAATCGCTTGCCAAATCACACCGGCACTGCACGCGCCCAATGCTTGGAAAAAACGTGCTATATTAAAACTTAAGATTGTTTCACTGTTGGCTAACCAAAGACTTGCGGCGCCAAAAATCACTAATCCTAGAATTAATGCACCCCGTTTACCCATACGTTGTACCAGCGGGCCATAAAGTAATTGACCCAAAGCCAATCCGGCTAAAAAACTGGTCAGCGACATCGCCACGTTGCCTGGAGTGGCGGTAAAAGTGGTTTCTATTGCTTTAAATGCAGGTAAATACATGTCGGTAGCAATAAAACCTAACATGCTCAGTAATGCAAGATAAGCGAGAAACAATATGTATTTAACATCGATAACTGAATTCATAAACTAAAAAATCAACACAAAGGAATATAGCGTCGTAGTTTAATCATTTGCTAAAAGCTTGTGAAACGTTTATTTTTGAACTTAGCTATCAAATAATCTCATAGCAAGGAATTGCCGATAATGCTCTCAGAACAGTCACTACAACTTATCGATATGGTCGCTCGTGTCGGTAGTTTCACCGCTGCTGCGAATAAATTACACAAAGTCCCCTCTGCGGTCAGTTATGCCGTTAAACAAGTCGAAGAAGAATTAGGCGTGATATTATTTGAGCGCCACCATCGCAGCGTCAGCTTAACGGCTGCGGGCGAGTATTTTGTGAAGCACTCACGCAGTTTACTCACCAATATGGCTGAAATGCGCAGTGATACCAAACGCATTGCTAATGGCTGGCAACCGACCTTAGCGATCGCCTTTGACAATATTGTCAGAGCCGACAAAATCAGCACGTTAATCGCTGATTTTTATCGTACGTTTAAAAATATCGAGCTCATTATTCGCATTGAAGTCTTCAATGGTGTTTGGGAGTCTATTGCGACAAAACGCAGCGATATAGCCATTGGCGCAACCACCGCAATCCCCGTCGGAGGCGACTTTCATTTTAAAGACATGGGCGAAATCAAGTGGGCTTTTCTTGTCAGCCATAATCATCCATTAGCCCATGTTCATCGCCCATTGCTTGATGATGAAATGCGCCCCTATCCTTCCATTTGTTTAGAAGATACCTCCAGAGAAATCCCGAAACGCATGACGTGGTTACTGGAAAATCAACGCCGCTTAGTCGTACCCGATTGGATCAGAGCCATTAATTGTTTTCGTGAAGGCTTAGGGATCGGTTATATGCCGATGCATTTTGCCGCACCCTTCATTAAAACCGGTGCATTAATCGAAAAACAATTAGAGCGGCCAAAAGCGCCGAGTCCCTGCTGCTTAGCATGGAATGCCACCAATCAATCCCCCGCCATGGCTTGGGTATTAAATTACTTAGGCGACAGTAAAAAACTCCATAAAGATTGGCTAAATTAAAGACAAGCACAGAGCCTATAGCGGCTTAAAATTGAAATTTAACACACTTTCATTGCAACAAAGCCGCTTTTTCTGCCATTTTTGTATAGACTTTAATCAAGTTCTCTTTAACCTTGTCGCTGGCTAAGGTATGATTTAACTAATTAGCGGGTGATTTTGCAAAATAACAACGTTTTAGGACGCGTCCACGTTGTATTAATGCACAGTCCTTGCTTAATCAATCTGTTTTTTGGAGAAAGATATGTCACAACAAACGGTTTATTCTGCTGATCAGTCAAGAACGCAAGTAAACAAACTTTTAAAAAATACCTATATGTTATTGTCAATGACACTGGCCTTTTCAGCCGTTTGTGCAGGTTTGGCCATGGCAATGCAGATAGGGCCGATGTTATCACTGGGCTTATCGATTGGTGGATTAGTATTACTTTTTGTCACATTAAAGAAAGCCGATTCACAATCGGGTATTTTTTGGGTGTTTGCCTTTACGGGGATGCAAGGTGCTTCACTGGGTTACATCCTTAATCACTATGCGGGCATGGCCAATGGGCCGCAGCTTATCATGCAAGCCTTAGGGTTAACCTCACTCATTTTTATCACACTATCAGGTTATGCGATCACCACTAAAAAAGACTTCTCTTTCATGAGAGGCTTTTTAGTCGCAGGTCTTGTGATTGTCATCGTCGGTTCAATCGTTAATATTTTCCTCGGTAGTGGCCCGGTATTCATGGCAATGAACGCTGGCATTGCCTTATTAATGACCGGTTTTATCTTATACGATACTAGCCGAATTGTTAACGGCGGCGAGACCAACTATATTCGTGCAACGGTTTCTTTATACTTAGATTTTATCAATCTATTTATCGCCCTGCTTAACTTAATGGGGATCGGTAATAACGACTAATTATCGTTTAGTATTCTACCCGTTGAAGAGCAATCTTCCATGGGCTTGGATCCCCTTTAAAGGGCCCTTCAGTGGGCCTTTTTTATTTTGCCCTATCTCACCTTCCTTCAAACTGACCTCTTGTGATATCCATGCCTAACCCTTTAACAGACCTATCTAGCTCAGAGCTCTCACATAAAAAGCCAACCAGCCCGCACGATCATCAGTATTTTAAACTGTTTAAACCCTATGGCTGCCTGAGCCAGTTTGTACAAGAAGCCAAAAGACGCAAACAAGTATTAGGCGATCTCTATCCTTTTCCGGCTAACACCATGGCCGTTGGACGGCTCGATCATGACTCGGAAGGGTTATTACTGCTGACCACCGATGGCATGTACAGTTATAATATCTGCGGAAAACACGTAGAAAAAGAGTATGTCGCGCAGCTCGATGGTACGATTGACCAAGAAGCACTCACTGCATTGCAAACCGGCGTAGAAATAGGCATTAAAGGCGAAAAATACCTCACCCGACCTTGCCATGTCCAAAAACTAAACACAGAGCCTGAGTTGCCGCCAAGAGGACGTAACATCCGCGATGCCAGACACGGCCCCATCAGTTGGATAAAAATCTGTATTAGTGAAGGTAAAAATCGACAAATACGTAAAATGACTGCAGCAGTCGGTTTTCCGACCTTGAGGCTCATTCGCATTCGCGTAGGCACTATTCATTTAGGTAAGCTCATGCCCGCAGAAGTCGAGAATATTACTGACGCCGTTAACAATAGCAAGAAAGCGATCAATCGTTGAAGCTCAATCGTTATCAATAATAACAGCGCTGGATATCAACAATGAGGGGCTCAGGCTGCAAAAACCCCCCCTCATTGCGTATTTTGCGTTACCATAGACAGATTATTTTTAAGCAAACTGTTTATTCATGAGCAAATTTATCATTCAGGTCAATACCTCTGCTTACAGTACCAGCAGCAGCTATCGTGCTTATCGCTGCACCCAAGCCGTATTAGCGGCCGGACATGAGGTCATACACGTCTTTTTTTATCAAGACGGTGTCCTTAACAGTAACCAGCTTAACTCTCCCGCTAATGACGAATTTGACCTCAATGCGGCTTGGCAAGCATTAGCCCAAGAATATGCGATTCCTTTGGTCAATTGCGCTTCTGCGGCCCTCAGACGTGGCGTACAGTCTGAAACCGAAGCGAAAGAAAATGGCTATGACAACTGGAACATGCAGCCCCCTTTTACCATGGCAGGCCTAGGGGAATTAGTCACGGGTCTTGACGCAGCAGATAGACTGCTGAGCTTCTAAAAAAGACATCTAAATTTAACAGCACCACGATCAGATCAATCTGTAACCAGCAACGCATCTGCAACAGCGAGTCAAGGACGTTTTTAGGAAAAATCATGAAAAAAGTGACCATTATTTTTAGACGCGGTCCCCACGACAATGCCGCCGGAAGAGAAGGACTCGATCTTGCCCTGCTCAGTGCCAGCTATGAGCAAGAAGTCAGCTTAGTTTTCACGGCTGATGGCCTATTTAACTTACTCTCAAACCAAGCACCTGAACGTATTGGCTGTAAAGATTATATCGCCACTTTTAAAGCCCTGCCTTTATACGATATCGATTCGGTCTTTGTCTGCCAAGACGCCATGCAAGCGCTTGGCTTAGTCCCTGAAGATTTCATCATTCCCATCACACTCTGTGCAGCCGATGTCATTCAACAACAACTGCAATCTGCCGATCAAGTTTGGGTATTTTAATGATTTTACATCACATTCAACATTCAGCCAGTGAAGACAACGCCCTCGGCACTTGCCTTCGCTACGCTGCCAGCAAAGACAGCATCTTGTTAAGTGGTAATGGACTTTACTCACTCTTACTCCCCGCTTGGCAAGTCCAATTAACGGGCTATAGCCTGTATTTATTAAAAGAAGATGTCATGGCAAGAGGGTTATCATCACGATTATCAGCCTTTAAGATGATCGATTATGATGAATTTATCAGTCAAACACTTACACATGAAAAGGTCATCACGTGGTAAACCATATTGAATTTAACAACCAACATATTACCGTCGATCATCAAGGTTATTTAATCAATGTGGCCGATTGGTGCCCTGAGCTAGGTGAGATCATTGCCAAGCAAGAAGATATTCTGCTTACGGATGCGCATTGGGAAGTGGTTAATTTTGTACGTGATTTTTACCTTGAATATAAAACCAGCCCTGCAATACGGGTACTGGTCAAAGCCATTGGTCAAACCTTAGGCAGTGAAAAAGGCAATTCTAAATACTTATATACCCTTTTCCCCCTCGGGCCCGCTAAGCAAGCCACGAAAATTGCTGGCCTACCCAAACCCGCTAAGTGTATTTAATTCATACGCAAATTAACGACTATATAATTGATATTTTGAGTCAAACAATCGCAAATAATAAAAAAGGAATGAAGTGATGAACTTCATTCCTTTTTTAATCGGCTTTAATGGAGCTAATCGATACGATTTAACCTTATAAACCCAACCCAATGAGCAAACTGAAAATACTGATAATAATGATGGAAAAGAAAAACATCTTCTTCGCCCATTTTTTATCATCTTCAGCTGAAAAGCCAGCCCAAGCCAACTTCATCCACCAAGCACTCAATAGCAGCATCGAGGTTAAGTATATAACTCCTGCATAACCTAAGACATAAAGCGCGACACAGGCGACACTGAAGGCAACAATATACGCCAAACTATGCACTTTTACCGTCGAAATAGCCCGAGTCACCGATAAAATAGGAATACTCGCACTGCGATAATCCTTTGAGCGAAACACACCAATGGCGTAAGAGTGAGGTATTTGCCATAAGATGCTGATCACAATCAAGGTTAATACCCCCGCATCTAAATGGTTACTGACCGCGCAATAACCCACTGCCATCGGCATCGCACCCGATACTGCCCCGATCACCGTACCGTATTCAGTATGGCGCTTTGCCCACAGGCTATAAATCCCTACATAGAAAATAAAGCCAATGGCTCCCATAACGAGTGTTAACACGTTAATACTCGCTAAAAAAGCAAAGCCCAATCCCCCCAGTAACAGACCGTAGCTCAACGCAAACCAATCAGGCAACAAACCTAGCACCATAACACGGCCCTGCGTTCGCTCCATAAGCTTATCAATGTCTTTGTCTATGTAATTATTAAATACACAGCCAGAAGCAATGACCAAGCTTATCCCTATAATGACTTTAAACAGGAGATCACCGTGCCACTCTCCTTTTGATGCAAGAAAAAAACAGCCTATGACAGTGATAAGATTGCCCAAGATAATCCCGGGCTTAGTCACTGAAATAAGTGAGCTTAATTTTAATGCATCATGTTTATTCTGAGGTTGTACATGATCCATAATGAGCCTGCTAGTAGAATGACAACAACCAACGCGGTAAACACAAACGATTGAAAATTCCAGCCTTTTTCAGATTTAGTGTTTAAGTGCAAGAAGAAAACCAATTGCACTAACAGCTGAACAAGCCCAAAAGCAACCACTAATAAAATCAGTGTCACCGTCGGTACACTTTTCTCTACGACCAAATAATAAGGAATAACGGTCAACAAAATAGACAGCATAAACCCAATAATATAGGATTTTAAGGTGCCATGATCGGCGCCGCTACTGGTGACATTTGACTTGCTCATGTAATCGCCCCCATCAGATAAACAACAGTGAAAACACAAATCCAAACGATATCAAGGAAATGCCAAAATAAGCTCAAGCATGTCAGACGCGTCTTAACCTGCTTAGTCAGACCATAACGTAATACGCTATACATCATCACAACCATCCAGATAAGACCTAAACTCACATGTAAACCATGGGTCGCGACTAATCCAAAGAAAGCCGATAAGAAACCACTGGTTTGCCAACTGTGACCTTCTGTGATCAACTCATGAAACTCATACAGCTCCATGCCGATAAAGCCGAAGCCCAAAATAAAGGTCACAACCAGCCAACTCACCACTTGCTTAGATTTATCTTTATGCATGGCCAGCATGGCTAAACCATAAGTAAAGCTACTGGTTAACAATAAAAAGGTTTCAACCAACACAAAAGGCATGCTAAAGATTTCATGACCCGCAGGCCCACCAAAGGTGTTGCTGCTCAGTACGGCATAGGTTGCAAACAAGGTTGCAAACAAAATACAGTCACTCATGATGTAAATCCAAAAACCAAAAACGGTGCTTGAACTTTCATCATGTTCGTGATCATGGTCATGATCACTTTGATGCTGTTGTGTGTCCACTGCTACACTAGACATTATGTACCCTCAATTTTTCAGTCGCTTCAACTTCAGCTGCTGGAATGTAGTAATCCACATCCGTTTCAAAACAACGTCGTATAAAGCTCACAAACATCCCCAGTAAACCCAACCCTGCGAGCCACCAGATGTGCCAAATCATGGCAAAACCAAACACCAAAGAGAACGCTGAAATAATGACACCCGCACCCGTGTTACGCGGCATATGAATGTCAACATATTCGCGTGTCTCTTTAGGACGTTGTCCATTATTTTTCTCTTTTTCGCTCCAGAAACAATCACGATCCTCAACCACAGGGGTGAAAGGGAAGTTATAGTTTGCTGGCGGTGAACTCGTGGCCCACTCAAGCGTACGACCATCCCATGGATCGCCTGTGACATCTTGATTGATATGACGGTCACGAATACTGACGTACAATTGAGTCACTTGGCAAAGAACGCCAAATAAGATCAATACTGCACCTGATAATGCAACCAATAACAATGGCTGCCAACCCGTTGATGGATCATAGTGACTTAAACGGCGCGTCATGCCCATAAAGCCAAGTGCATACAATGGTATAAAGGCTAAGTAGAAGCCCGAAACCCATAACCAGAACGCACGTTTACCCCATTTCTCATCCAGCGTGTAACCCATCGCTTTCGGAAACCAGTAGCTGTAACCCGCAAACATACCAAACACCACACCACCAATAATCACATTATGGAAGTGAGCAATAAGGAATAAACTGTTGTGTAATAAGAAATCTGCGCCAGGAACGGATAATAATACCCCTGTCATTCCCCCAATAGTAAAGGTGGATAAGAACGCCAGTGTCCACATGATAGGCAGATTGATTTTCAAACGGCCACGAAAAATAGTAAATAGCCAGTTGAATATTTTCACCCCGGTTGGAATGGAAATAATCATAGTGGCTATACCAAAGAAGGCGTTAACGTTGGCCCCCGATCCCATGGTAAAGAAATGATGTAACCACACACTAAAAGCAAGTATCGCGATCACAGCCGAGGCATACACCATAGAGGTATAACCAAAGAGTTTCTTACGAGAGAAAGTACTGACTACTTCGGAAAAAACACCAAAAGCAGGCAAGATTAAGATATAAACTTCTGGGTGACCCCAAATCCAAATCAGATTAACGTACATCATTTGGTCACCGCCAGCGGTAGCAGTAAAGAAATGCGTACCGATGTAACGATCTAATGCTAATAAGGCTAATGTCACGGTCAGTACTGGGAATGCCGCAATAATGAGGATGTTAGTAAATAATGCCGTCCAAGTGAAAATAGGCATACGCATTAATGTCATGCCAGGACAACGCATCTTCATAATGGTGACAAAGAAGTTAATCCCCGTCATCAAGGTCCCCACACCGGCTATTTGCAAACTCCAAATGTAGTAATCGACCCCCACTCCCGGACTCGTACCGAGTTCTGATAAAGGTGGATACGCTAACCAACCGGTTTTTGCAAATTCCCCCACACCTAAAGAAATGTTAACCAATGCCATACCGACAAAGAATAACCAAAAGCTTAAAGAGTTAAGGAATGGGAAAGCCACATCGCGTGCACCAATTTGCTGTGGAACAACAATATTGATCAGTCCGATCACCAGTGGCATTGCCACAAAGAAAATCATGATCACGCCATGGGCGGTAAAGATTTGATCATAATGCTCTGGCGGCAGATAACCTTCATTACCAGAAGCTATCGCCAGTTGCAGACGCATCATAATGGCATCAGAGAAACCACGCAGCATCATGACAAACGCCACGAGCATATACATGATACCGATTTTTTTATGATCGACTGAGGTTATCCATTCATGCCAGAGATAGCTCCATTTACCCGCACGTGTAATAAGCACACCAATGATCACTACAACCGCAACCATCATCGCGACTGCGCCCATCGGTAGCGGATTATCCCAAGGGATAGAATCCCAGGTTAATTTACCAAACATGTTATTCCTGCCTTAAAATAAACTTATGATCTTCATCTTGCATGCCTGGCATCATGTACTTATGCACAATTTGACCAAACAAATTCGGTTCAACATCAGAAAAATATTGAATAGGATCTGCAATACTCTTATTTAATAATGTGTTGTATTTAGCTTTATCTAAATACTGATCAGAGGCTTTCACTTTATTCACCCAATCATCAAAACCTTGCTGAGAGGTTGCGGTAGCAGTAAATTTCATATCAGAGAAGCCTTCCCCACTAATATTGGCCGACAAACCACGGTAAGTGCCCTGCTCATTAGCAATGAGATGCAACAAGGTGGTCATTCCCGCCATGGCATAAATTTGTCCTCCGAGTCTTGGAATAAAGAAAGAGTTCATCGGGGCATCAGAAGTGATTTTAAAATTAATCGGCACATTTTCAGGAAACTCAATGTGATTAATCGTGGCAATCTGCTGTTCTGGATAAATAAATAACCACTTCCAATCCAATGCAACCACTTCAATCGTTATCGGCTTCACATCACTCACAAGGGGTTTATATGGATCTAATTCATGAGTTGTACGCCAAGTAATTGTGCCTAATATCAAAATAATGACACAAGGGATCCCCCACACCCAGAATTCAATCTTATTTGAATGACACCAATTCGGTAAGTAAGTTGATTTGGTATTACTTTCTCGATATTTCCAAGCAAAAACAAAGGTCATAACAAGAACGGGGATCACAACAATTAACATGAGTAATGTTGCAGTAATAATCAGTGATTTTTCATCGACGCCCACTTGACCTTTTGGATCAAGGGTCCCCATATTACAACCACTTAATAGCATAGTTAATGGTATTGTTAACCAAAAAATATATTTTTTACATATATTCATTTTACAACTCGATTAGAAAGTTTTAAGAGTACGCACACCTAAACCTAATAAGGACAGAAAGATAACTTCTGTATATTGCTGTTTGGTGTGTCATTTTATTTATCTATTTTAACCTTTAATGTTATTTACTTTATTTCCTTATAGGTAATTAACAACAGTAAACACAAAATATTTACACTAGAGTGTAAAGCTCCCATTAAAAATACAAAAAAAACATCGAAAGATTATCTTTAGATGTTGTTTTCAATAGGATTAAAGCAATAACCGCTCAGCATCGACATTAATAAAGCACTAGACAAACACGCTGTAGATCCATTAAAAACCCTATTTAAAGCCCTTATTTTTTCCACGGGGTAATATAGGGCAATCTGTAAAAACAATCAAAACAAAAATTTCGACACAGCGTATTTTTATCTTCTTTATTATGTCATTTTTCATAAAGACAAAAATCTTGTTCTTGTTTGTTTTATTTTTAAATATTAAAAGACAATAAACGCAACCAAATAAACATTCACACCCTTTAAATTAAAACAACGTACACAACTAAAACATTTTATTAAACAATGTATATCTTTGTTCGAAAATACAGAAATAGAATAAAACTTAATATATTAAGTTCATTGAAATAATATAAAAAAAGGCCTTTATTTATTACATTAAAATGAGAACATTAAAAAATAACATCTCATTGATCCACAGGGCGGGATCGCACTTTGTTAACAAAGATTGAATCTGCTGAATTACTGTGATCTAATCGCACCTCACTTTCTGAGAGGTAACCCAATGACCCTGATCGAACACCTTAC